>JAFKKP010000100.1 GCA_017305515.1 Hyphomicrobiales bacterium | reverse complement strand
TGGTTGACCATCTTGGTCAACTGGCCTGCGCCTGCGCCGCCGAGCAGCTTGCACATTTTGGCGTAGGCGGCGATCACGGGCTCCGCTTTCTTGTAGGCAGCCTCGTCGCCACCGCACATCACGGTGAGCACGCCGTTCTCCGCACCCGCCTGACCGCCCGATACCGGCGCATCGACGAACGCAAATCCCTTCTTGTTCGCTTCCGCATAAAGCTGCCGCGCGACTTCGGCCGAGGCGGTAGTGTGATCGACGAAGATCGCGCCCGATTTCATTCCGGCGAACGCGCCATCGGCCCCCAGCGTCACCGAGCGCAGATCGTCATCGTTGCCGACGCAGGCCATCACGAAATCCTGACCTTCGGCTGCGGCTTTCGGCGTGGCTGCGGCCTTGCCGCCGAACTTGTCGGCCCATGTTTTCGATTTCGCCGCCGTGCGGTTGTAGACCGTCACCTCGTGTTTGCCCTTGGTGACGAGATGTCCGGCCATCGGAAAGCCCATGACACCGAGACCCAGAAAAGCGACTTTTGCCATAGCGTACACTCTTTGATTGTTGAGATTGCTGACCGGACTTGCGGGCAGAAAGACCCCGCAGGAGCCTTGCGGAAAAATTCGACGGCAACAGCTATGCGAAGGAGCCCGTCCGACGCAAGGGCGTTGACCGCAGCGTTCACGCGCGTATGAAGGCTCCGTTTCAGCCGGAGAAAAATTTTGGCCGTCGATCAGAAACAGGTTGTCGCAGCCCTTGGCGCTATCGCAACGCCGCGAGGCGTGGCGCTTCCCCAAGCCGGCGTTTTGTCGGACATCGCAGTCACCGACGGTAAGGTGTTTTTCTCCATCAATGTGGACGCTGCCGAGGCGCGCGCCTGGGAAGATGTGCGCGCCAAGGCCGATGCTGCGGTTCGCGCGATTCCCGGCGTGGTTACGGCGTTAGTTGCGCTGACGGCCGAAAAGCGCCCCGGTTCGGCGCCTGCGCCGCACACGCATTCGCACGGCGTCAAGCCGGCCGCGACACGTCAGCAGGGTGCGCCTGCAGATTCGCCGATGGGCAAGCAGCAGGCCATTCCGGGAATTGCAAATATCATCGCGGTCGCCTCCGGCAAGGGCGGCGTCGGCAAGTCGACCACCGCGCTCAATCTGGCTTTGGCATTGCGCGATTTGGGATTGCGTGTCGGCTTGCTAGACGCCGACATTTACGGCCCGTCGGTGCCGCGTCTGATCGGCGTCAATGAAAAGCCCGCGCTGAACGCCGACAAGAAGATGATTCCGATCAGGCAATTCGGAATGCCGATGATGTCGATCGGATTCCTCGTCGCCGAGGAGACCGCGATGGTGTGGCGTGGGCCGATGGTGATGTCGGCGATCCGGCAGATGTTGTGGGACGTCGTGTGGGGCGAACTCGACGTTCTCGTCGTCGACATGCCGCCGGGGACCGGCGACGCGCAATTGACGCTCGCGCAGCAGGTGCCGTTACGCGGTGCTGTGATCGTGTCCACGCCGCAGGACCTCGCGCTGATCGATGCGCGGCGCGGCATTTCGATGTTTGCGAAAGTCGATGTGCCGACACTCGGCATCATCGAGAACATGAGCTACTTCGAGTGTCCCGAATGCGGGACGCGCTCCGACATTTTCGGTCATGGCGGTGCGCGGCATGAGGCGGAACGTCTCGGCGTGCCGTTTCTGGGCGAGATCCCGCTGCATATCTCAATTCGCACGGCGTCCGACGCCGGAATGCCGGTGCTCGAAAGCGATCCGAAGGGCACGCATGCGGCGATCTACCGCGCGATCGGCGCGCAGATCAAAGACCGGCTTGCACGCGTTCCAGCCAAGGTTTGACGGGTATTTTCGAACTATTGTGCGCCGCATCATTGCTTGGATTGTCTCCGTTCGACTTTCGTTGAATCGGCGTTTTGTCGCCTCTTGCTTCGTTTTGCGAATGCGACATCCGTGTTAGAGACCGCCCACGGGATTCACAGAACAAAAGTCCCCCAAAAGGAGAGATGCCCTATGAAGCGTCGTGATTTTCTAAAAGTTTCGGCAGCCGGCGCAGCCGCTACCGCAGTTGCCGCACCGGCGATTGCGCAGTCGTCGCCTGAAGTGAAATGGCGTTTGACCTCGAGCTTCCCGAAGTCGCTCGACACCATCTACGGCGCCGCCGAATTCATGGCGAAGCAAGTCGCCGAAATGACCGACAACAAATTCCAGATTCAGGTGTTCGCGGCCGGCGAAGTGGTTCCCGGTCTGCAGGCGCTCGACGCGACCTCGAACGGCACCGTCGAAATGTGCCACACCGTTTCGTACTATTATGTCGGCAAGGATCCGACGTTTGCGGTGTTCGCCTCCGTGCCGTTCGGTCTGAACGCGCGCATGCAGAACTCGTGGCTCGTTGAAGGCGGCGGCGGCCAGATCGCCGATGATTTCTATAAGAAGTTCAGCGTCAAGGGCATGCCGTGCGGCAACACCGGAACGCAGATGGGCGGCTGGTTCCGCAAGGAAATCAAGACGCCTGCCGATTTGCAGGGTCTGAAATTCCGCATCGGCGGCATCGCCGGTCAGGTTCTCGCCAAGCTCGGCGTCGTGCCGCAGCAGCTCGCGGGCGGCGACATCTATCCGGCGCTGGAAAAAGGCACCATTGACGCAGCCGAGTGGGTCGGTCCCTACGACGATGAAAAGCTCGGCTTCAACAAGGTCGCGAAGTTCTACTACTACCCCGGCTGGTGGGAAGGCGGTCCGACGGTTCACGCATTCGCGAACCTCGACAAGTTCAACGCGCTGCCGAAGAACTATCAGGCCGTTCTGCAGAACGCTTGCGCCAACGCAAATGCGTGGATGGGCGCTCGCTACGACATGCAGAACCCTGCGGCGCTGAAGCGTCTCGTGGCCGGCGGCACGCAGCTGCGTCCGTTCACCAACGAAGTGCTCGACGCGTGTCTGAAGGCGACGAACGAATTGTGGGCTGAAATCTCGGCGAAGAACCCGGATTTCAAGAAGGCCATCGATTCGATGCAGGCCTATCGCTCGGATGAATATCTGTGGTGGCAGGTTGCCGAATATACCTTCGACAGCTTCATGATCCGCTCGCGCACCCGCGGCTGATCGCAGCTTTAACGCTCAGGATTTAGGCCCGCCCTGCGAAAGTAGGGCGGGCTTTTTGCATTGCGGCTGCGGATTTCACTTGGCGGCGGCAAATGGACTGCGCCATGCTCGCAACCGGAACAATCCCCGCGAAGAAGGGATGCCGATCGCAAGCACAAAAATCACAAGGGAGAATCCAATGAAACGTCGCGAGTTTATCAAAGCCGCCGGTCTCGGCGCGGTAGGGACGGCGGTGGCAGCACCCGCCATTGCGCAGTCGATGCCGGAGATCAAATGGCGTCTGACCTCCAGCTTCCCGAAATCGCTCGACACGATCTACGGCGCAGCCGAAGTCTTCTCGAAAGCAGTCGCCGAAGCCACCGACAACAAATTCCAGATTCAGGTTTTCGCGGCGGGTGAAATCGTGCCGGGCCTTCAGGCGCTTGACGCGGCGTCCAACGGCACCGTCGAAATGTGCCACACCGCGATGTATTACTATGTCGGTAAGGATCCGACCTTCGCGCTGGGCTGCGCCGTTCCGTTCGGACTGAACAGCCGCATGATGAATTCGTGGCTGCAATCGGCCGGCGGCGGCGACCTCTACAATGACTTCTTGAAGAGCTTCAACGTCACCGCGATCCTGGGCGGCAACACCGGCTGTCAGATGGGCGGCTGGTTCCGCAAAGAAATTAAGGAGCCTGCCGATCTCAACGGGTTGAAGTTCCGCATCGGCGGGTTTGCCGGCAAGGTGCT
>JAFKKP010000099.1 GCA_017305515.1 Hyphomicrobiales bacterium | reverse complement strand
GACGATATCTGTAACGACGTTCTGGGTTACGGCCCGCTCGAGCCCCTTTTGTCGCGCGACGACATCGCCGACATCATGGTGAATGGCTCCGGCACGGTCTACATCGAAGTTGCCGGCAGGATTCAGCGCACGGGAATTCGTTTCCGTGACAATCAGCAGCTTCTCAATATCTGCCAGCGCATCGTCAGCCAGGTCGGCCGCCGCGTCGATGAATCCTCGCCGATCTGCGACGCGCGTCTCGCCGACGGCTCCCGCGTGAATGCCATTGTGCCGCCACTGGCGATTGACGGTCCCGCACTTACTATCCGCAAATTCAAGAAGGACAAGCTGACGCTCGAACAGCTTGTGAAATTCGGCGCCATCTCCCCTGAAGGCGCGCAGATTTTGCAGATCATCGGCCGCGTCAGGTGCAACGTCCTTATCTCCGGCGGCACAGGCTCCGGTAAGACGACGCTGCTGAACTGTTTGACCAACTTCATCGACGACGACGAGCGCATCATCACCTGCGAAGACGCCGCCGAATTGCAATTGCAGCAACCGCATGTGGTGCGCCTGGAAACCCGCCCGCCGAATATCGAAGGCGAAGGCCAGATCACCATGCGCGAACTGGTGCGCAACTGTCTACGTATGCGTCCTGAACGCATCATCGTCGGCGAAGTCCGCGGACCCGAGGCATTCGACCTGCTTCAGGCCATGAATACTGGCCACGACGGATCGATGGGCACGCTGCACGCCAACAACCCGCGCGAGGCCCTGTCGCGAGCCGAGTCCATGATTACCATGGGCGGCTTTTCGCTGCCCTCACGCACCATTCGCGAAATGATCTGCGCCTCGATCGACGTCGTCATTCAGGCCGCCCGCCTGCGCGACGGCTCGCGCCGCATCACGCACATCACCGAGGTGATGGGCATGGAAGGCGACACGATCATTACGCAGGATATTTTCCTCTACGACATCACCGGCGAAGACCTGAACGGAAACCTGCTGGGCCGCCACCGCTCAACCGGTATCGGACGTCCGAAATTCTGGGAACGCGCGCGCTACTATGGCGAAGAAAAGCGCCTCGCCGCAGCTCTCGACGCAGCTGAAGTTCCCGCCGTGAAGGAATAACGCCGATGAAAATGCAAACCCTTGCATTAGCCTTCCTCGCCGCCGTCACCATCGGCGGGCTGGCTTGGGTATTCCTTTATCCTCTGTTGTCCGGCGAGCGAAAGGCCGAACAGCGCCGCGCATCGTTCGCGCGTTCCGAGCCAAGCCTTCGCCGCGAAGACCGCGTGCAGCGTTCGAAACGTTCGCAGGTCGAAGAGTCGCTCAAGGAAGTCGAAGAGCGTCACAAGAAGGCGAAGAACGTCTCGCTGCAACTGCGCATCTCGCAGTCGGGATTGGACCTGACGAAACAGCAGTTCGTTATCGGATCGGTGGTTCTTGGCGCTGTCGGATTTTTCGTTACCTTCTTTATGGGGGCCGGACTTCTGGCTGCGGCGGGCTTCGCGGTCGGTGCAGGATTCGGGCTGCCGCGCTGGATCCTCAGCTTTCTGAAGAAGCGCCGCGAGAAGAAGTTTCTCGACGCCCTGCCCGATGCCGTCGATATCATCGTGCGCGGTATCAAAGCTGGATTGCCGCTGTTCGATTCGATCAAGGTCGTCGCCGCCGACACTCCGGAACCGCTTCGCAGCGAATTCAATGCGATCATCGAAACGCAGGCCATCGGCATGCCGCTCGGCGAAGCCTGCCAGCGGCTGTATGAGCGCATGCCGCTGCCGGAGGCGAATTTCTTCGGGATCGTGATCGCGATCCAGACCAAGTCCGGCGGCAATCTTTCCGAGGCGCTCGGCAATCTGTCCAAGGTTCTGCGCGACCGCAAACGCATGGCTGCAAAAATTCAGGCAATGTCGATGGAAGCCAAGGCGTCGGCTGCGATCATCGGCGCACTGCCGCCGATCGTGATGATCATGGTTTATATCATGACGCCGGAATACATTTCATTGCTCTGGACCCACCCGACCGGCCGGCTGATGCTCGCCGGCTGCGTCCTGTGGATGTCCACCGGAATCTTCGTGATGAAGAAGATGATTAACTTCGATTTCTGACGAGGCATCATGCTCGATCTTCTCATCGACAGGTTTCACGACACCCGCTTCATGGCGATGCTGCTTGCCGCGATTGCCGCGGCCGCGACTGCCTATACGCTTGTGTCTCCGTTCTTCGCGGGCGAAGGATTGCAGAAACGCATGAAGGCCGTCGCCAGCGAACGCGAGCGTATGCGCCTGCGCGAACGCGAGCGCATGAACCGCACCGAAAAGGTCGCGCTGCGGCAGACGCCGAAACAATTCATTCAAAAGACCGTCGAAGATTTCAATCTAAGTAAATGGCTCGCGCAGGAAGAAGCGCGCGACAAACTGGTGATGGCCGGTTATCGCGGCCAATCTCCCTACATGACGTTCCTGTTCTTCCGTCTCGTCATGCCGATCACATTCTTTATCGGGGCCGTGCTGTATGTATTTGTCATTTCGCACATGGAGCAGACCGCGCTCATGAAGGCAGGCATGTGCCTGGGCGCAACCTGGGCCGGCATGCAGGCACCGATGCTGTTTCTGAAAAATGCAATTCAAAAGCGCCAGCTTCAAATCCGCCGTGCATTTCCCGATGCGCTAGATCTTCTGCTGATCTGTATCGAGTCCGGCATGTCGATCGAAGCGGCGTTCCGCAAGGTCAGCCAGGAAATCGGGTCGCAATCGATTGCACTTGCCGAAGAACTCACACTGACGACGGCCGAGCTGTCCTACTTGCAGGACCGCAAAACCGCGTATGAGAACCTCGCCAAGCGAACCGGCATCGAGGGCGTGAAATCCGTTTGTCTCGCGCTTCAGCAGGCAGAGCGTTACGGCACGCCCATTGGCGCGACGCTGCGCGTGATGGCGCAGGAAAATCGCGACATGCGCATGAACGAAGCGGAGAAGAAGGCTGCGGCCCTTCCGCCGAAACTGACCGTTCCGATGATCGTATTCTTTCTGCCGGTGCTGTTCGTCGTCATTCTCGGTCCGACCGGCATCAAGGTCGCAGCCTATATGAACTGACGGCTATTGCGTCAGGAGGCGTTCGGCGATGAAACCGACGATGTGCGCGAGCGCCGCGATCCTTCGCCGTTGTTCAGCATCTGCTTGAGATAGGCGACATTGGCTTCTGCCTGATCGGCGGGAAGGTCGGCGCGGACAATGGACTCGGCTTCCGCGAAGCGTCCCTGAAGACCGACGGCAAGTCCGAGATTCTGACGCACACGAGCGTCGGTCGCGCCATTGTCGAGCGCCTGACGCAGCGTCGACTCGGCTTTTGGAAGGTTCTTCGACAGCACGTAGGACATGCCAAGATTCGACAGCACCGACGGCTCATCAGGCGCGAGTTTCAGAGCACTCGCGTAATATCGACGCGCCTCTTCATGCTTGCCCATCTGGTCGAGCACGGTTCCCTGAACAGAGAGAATGCGCCAGTCGGGATTGGCCGGCGTGTGCGCCTTCGTCAGCGTGTCGAATGCCTGCTGAAAGTTTCCGTTGTCCGCGAGTGCCCGGCCGTAAGCCGCAAGCAATGCGCGATTGCCCGGGTTGACGATGGTTGCCTGTTCGAGAACCGCGACGGCTTGCTGGCGCTGGCCGTTGAGGCGCAGCGACGTGCCGTATTGCAAAGCGACTTCAGTGTTCTTGGAATTGGCGCGGTAGCGTTCGCCAAGCGCCTCGATCTCGCTGGCCGTCAGGCGGCTGGCACTGGTATCGCCCCGCGCGCTGACCGAACCCGTCGTGTCGGTCGATTGCGCGATGGTCTGGCAGCCGCCAAGAC
>JAFKKP010000098.1 GCA_017305515.1 Hyphomicrobiales bacterium | reverse complement strand
GACGATCCGGCGCGCGGCTGCAAGATTTCGTAAGACATGCTATCGAGGGGCGGCGCATCGCGCGTCGCCCTTTTTCTTTTGACGGATTGATCCGATGGACCTCGCCACGTTCGGCGTTCAGCTTCTGAATGCCATTCAGTACGGGATGGTCCTGTTTCTGGTCGCCAGCGGACTGACGCTGGTGTTCGGCATTCTAGGCGTCATCAATCTCGCGCATGGCGCGTTCTACATGCTCGGCGCGTATCTGGCGTATTGGCTTGCCGCCTATACCGGCAGTTTCGGTATCGCGCTGATCGCCGGTGTCATCGTCGCATTCGCCGTCGGACTTGTGCTTGAAAACGTTTTCATCAGGCGTCTCTACGGCCGCGATCATCTTGCGCAGGTGCTGCTGTCGTTCGGCCTGATCCTCGTCATCGACGAAGTGCGGCAGATACTGTTCGGCAAAGACGTGCATTCGGTGTTGCCGCCGCATGCGTTACGCGGCGCGATTCAGCTCACCGACAATCTGTCGTATCCGGTTTATCGTCTCGCAATCTGCGTGTTCTGTCTCGTCGTTGCGGCGCTCATCTACATTGTGATCCAGCGCACGAAAATCGGCATGATCGTGCGCGCGGGCGCTGAAAATCGAGAAATGACGCGCACGCTCGGCATCGGCTTCGACAAGGTGAACTGCTACGTTTTCGCGGTCGGCATCGCGCTGGCGGCACTTGGCGGCATCGTTGTCTCACCCGTTTCGACGGTCTATCCCGGCATGGGCGACGGCATGCTGATCCTCTCCTTTGTGGTCGTCGTGCTTGGCGGCATCGGCTCAATCGGCGGAGCGGCAATCGGCGCGCTGCTGATCGGCCTCACCGACACCTTCGGCAAGGTGCTGTTTCCGAGCGTGTCGAGCTTTCTGATTTACGGATTGATGGCGGCAGTGCTGCTGTGGCGACCGAACGGCATTCTCGGCCGGCGGGACATCTAATATGGCGACGCTCACCACGCGCGCTCTTGTTGCGCCTCTCATTCTGCTCGCGGTTGCCGTCGCGCTGCCGTTCGTCGCGCCACCTTATTATGTGCAGTTCGCCAGCAAGGCGCTCATCATGGGCATCCTCGCGATGTCGCTCAATCTCTTGGTCGGATTCGGCGGACTGGTCTCGCTCTGTCACGCCGCGTTCTTCAGCATCGCCGGTTACACGCTGGCGCTGATGTCGCCGAAATACGATCCGGCCTCGTTCTGGCTCACATTCCCGGCGGCGGTTTCCGCATCGGCTTTCGTGGCACTTGTGATCGGCGCGCTCGCGCTGCGCACGCGTGGCATCTATTTCATCATGGTGACGCTGGCGTTCGGCGAAATGCTGTTCTTCCTGTTTCATGATTCCAAATTCGCCGGCGGTTCGGACGGCGCGTTCATCTATAACAAGCCGTCGCTCGGCATCGGATCGTTCAATCCGGCGTTTCTCAATCTCGAAAAGCCGATTGTCTTCTATTTCTTCATTCTGGCGATTCTCATCGCGGCGATTGCGCTGCTGACGATGATCGTGCGCTCGCCGTTCGGTCACGCGCTGACGGCGGCACGCGACAACGAACGCCGCGCGCGTGCGTTGGGCTTTCCGATTTTCAGGCTGCATCTGACAGCCTTCACGCTGTCCGGCGCGATGGCCGGTGTCGCGGGATATTTTTCCGCCGCGCAATTCGGATTTATAGCGCCGCAGACACTGGGCTGGCATGTCTCGGCGACGGTGCTGGTGATGGTGCTGATCGGCGGATTGCGCTCGGCCGCGGGGCCGCTGGTCGGCGCACTGGTGCTGATGGGATTGGAAGAAGTTCTCAAATCCGCGACCGAATACTGGAAGCTCGCCGAAGGCCTCATCGTCATCGGCATCGTGTTGCTGCTGCCGAACGGCGTGCGTCAATTGCTGACACTCGCCCTCGGCCCCGACGACAGGGAGTGCGATCTGCCGCATGCGAAATCTCCTCACAAAGGAGACGCGCATGGCTAGTCCGGCTCCCATGCTTCGCGCTGTCGGCCTGCAAAAACATTTCGGCGGGCTGACCGCCGTGTCCGATGTTTCTCTCGATGTTTTGCCCGGTGAAATTCACGCCGTGATCGGTCCGAACGGCGCGGGCAAATCCACGCTCATCAACCTGCTGTCCGGCGATCTGTCGCTCAACTCCGGCGAGATTCGCCTCGGCGACCGCGAGATCACAAATTTGCGCGCGGACAGGCGCGCGCTGATGGGGCTCGGCCGTTCCTACCAGAAGACGACGATTTTCCGCGATTTCAGCGCACAGGAAAATGTCCGTCTCGCGGCGCAGGCGCATGCGACTTCGCCGCTGAAAATCTCCGGCGGCGTTTACTCCGATGCCGACGTCAATCGCTGCACGCGCGCGGCGCTGGAAAAATCCGGTCTGACGGTGCGCGCGCATCTCACCGCAAGCCATCTGTCGCACGGCGAACAGCGCCAGCTTGAGATCGCGATGGTGTTGGCGACCGAGCCGCATGTCATCCTGCTCGACGAGCCGCTGGCCGGCATGGGGCAATCCGAAGCGCGCGGCATGGTGCATCTGATCGCCTCGCTCAAGCATGACCGCGCCGTGCTCGTCGTCGAACACGACATGGACGCGGTATTTGAACTCGCGGATCGCCTCACGGTGATGGCGGACGGCAAGGTAATCGCCAGCGGATTGCCGCAACAGGTGCGCAGCGATCCGGCGGTGAAGACCGCCTATCTCGGCGAGGGGGACGCCGCGTGAGCGATCTCCTCAGCGTGCAGAGGCTCGAAGCGTTTTACGGTGCCGGCCAGGTGCTGCACGGCATCGATCTGAAAGTCGCGCGCGGCGAGCAGATCGCGCTGATCGGCCGCAACGGCATGGGCAAGACGACGCTGCTGCGCGCGCTGATGGGACTTGTCGCCGACACGCGCGGCCACATTCAGTTCGCGGGCCGCGACATTCGCGGCGACGTGCCGGAAAAGATCGCGCGTGCGGGAATGGCACTGGTGCCGGAAGGGCGCGGCGTGTTCGGCTCGCTGAATGTCGTCGAGAACCTGACGATGGCGGCGCGTCCGGGCACCGATGGACGGCAACGCTGGACGCTGGACAAAATTTATCAGTTGTTTCCGCGTCTCCGTGCGCGCCGCAGCAACGGCGGGCATCAACTCTCAGGCGGCGAACAGCAGATGCTGACCATCGGCCGCGCGCTGATGACCAATCCCGATCTGCTTCTTATCGACGAGGCGACGGAGGGTCTTGCGCCATTGGTTGCGAAAGACATCTGGGCGACGCTCGGCATCATCCGCGAGGAAGGCGTTGCGACCGTCGTTGTCGACAAGGATTTTCGCGCGCTGTCGCGGATTGCCGACCGCATGGTGATGCTGTCGAAGGGCACGATCGTGTTCGACGGAACGCCGTCCGCGCTCGCCAGGCAGCAGGCGCTGCTCGAACAGCATCTCGGCGTCTAGCGCGCGCGTGCCGCCTTTGGCTCGAAAGCCAGCGGCTCCTTCGCGATCACCGGCATCACGTTGTCGATCAGCTTTGCGGCGGCATCGTTCACCGTAAGTCCGGCGGTATCCACGCTGGTGGACGCGCGCGCATAAAGCGGCTCGCGGCTTTGTAAAATAGTCCGCAATTCCTGCATCGCGGAACGGTCGTCCGCCATCGGACGCAGATCGCCCTGCTTGCGCACGCGCGCCATGTGTTCCTCGGGCTTTGCTTTCAGCCAAACCGTGTAGAACGACGACAGCACGAGATCGAAGGTCAGCGGCTCGGAAACGATGCCGCCGCCGGTCGCGAGCACGATCATTTCCTTGCGTGCGAGGAGTTGCACGAGTGCGATCTGCTCCATGCGGCGA
>JAFKKP010000097.1 GCA_017305515.1 Hyphomicrobiales bacterium | reverse complement strand
CGTTCTGCACCTGCGTATCGTCCGGCAGGCCGCGAAGCCAGTCGTGAATGCGCGAAAATGCGGCCTGCTTGGCTTCGGCGTCGCGCATGTCGAAGTGAACGTTTGTGCCGCCGATCTCGACATCGATTTCATCGGTCGCTGCAATCAGTCTTTCCAGCGCAACCCACCATAGCCGTCCGGTGCCGTCGGCGAAACCGCTCGCGACATAGACGGTCATCGGCGCGTTGTGCTTTTGCATCACCGGCAATGCATGATCGCGGTTGTCGCGGTAGCCGTCGTCGAAGGTGAAGCAGGCGAAGCGCCGCGCAAAATCATGTTCGGCGAGACGCCGATGTGCCTCGTCGAGCGAGACGATGTCGATGTCCAGCGCGCGGACATGATCGAGAACGGCGCTGAGGAAATCGGGCGTGATTTCGAGATGGCGGTTGGGCTGGAACAAATCGCCGCGGGCCGGCCGCACATGATGCAGCATGAAAATCGTGCCGACGCCTGCCAGCAGCGGCCGCAGCATCCGATGCGCGCCGGTGTAATAGAGAGCGTCGAAACCTGCTCTGATGACGTTGTCGCGCAGCTGTTTCATGGCGCTCGGGATGCGTTTCCGGACGTTCCGGTTTCGCAGAAACGGCTGAACAAACGGTTATTGGCGCTCCGCAATAAGGCCGCCGACAGGCCCAAATCATTTGGCGTTTGACACTCTCAAAAGTGTTTGTTTTGTCTGTGCCCGGTCGGGTAAAGGACGGAAATGAGCCGTTTATTCAGTTGGATGCGGAAATGGTGGCCGGGGCTGATCCCTTTGGCCGTCGTCTGGATTGCAGCCATCTGGGGGTCCACCGCGCCGATCGAGGCGGACCTCTCCGCCCGCACACTCGCCGAACTCAAGGACACCGTTCTCGACAAGACCCAGGTGTCCGCTTCGGGGCGGGATGTGCGCCTGTCGGCCGAGGCGTTTTCCGAGGAAGGCCGCCACAGCGCGGTGTCGCAGGCCGAAAGCGTGCCCGGCGTGCGGCTCGTCGATGACGACACCCGCCTTATTGCTGCGGCGAAGCCTTTCATCTGGCTCGCCGAGCGCGATGTCGTGCGCGTGACGCTCTATGGCAACGTGCCGCTGCCCGCGGCGAAGGCGCGGATTTTCGATGCAGCGCGCGCGATGGCCGGCAACACCGAAGTCGTGGACAAGACGGGAATGGCGCGGGGCGCGCCGCCGCGTTTTGAAAATGCCGCGACGCTTCTGGTGGATCAGGTCGGCAAGCTGAAAGAAGGCAAGGTCTGGCTCAGCGACACCACGGTCAATCTCAACGGTATGGCGCGCGAACTCGGCTATCGCGAATCCATCCTCGCGGCGCTGAAGAATCTGCCTGAAGGCTACACCATCGGCGAAAACGCCATCCGCGCGCCGCTCTACGTGTTCACCGCCAACAAGGATCCGGTCGGCAACACCGTCACGCTCGGCGGTTACGTGCCCGACAACAACGCGCATGCGGCGATCGTCGCGGCGGTGGGACGGAAATTCTTCAGCGAGAAGGTCGTCGACAATCTGAAAGCTAGCGCGGGTGCGCCGCAGGGATTCCAGCAGGCGGCGATCCAGGCGCTCGGCGCATTGTCGCGCGTGTCCACCGGCTCGCTGTCGCTGTCCGACCGGGAAGTGAAATTATCGGGCGATGCGCTGTTCGATGTCGCCGCCCAGCAGATCCGCGACGGCCTCGGCGGCGAACTGCCGCAGGGCTGGAAGCTCATCGCCGACGTTTCGGTGAAGCCGAGTGCGAGCCCCGTCGATTCCACGGTTTGTCAGCAATTGTTCTCCGAACTTCTCGGCAGGGCGCGCATCCGCTTCGAGTCCGGCAAGGCGAACATCGATCAGGATTCGCGCGGGCTGCTCGACCGGCTGATTGCAACGGCGCTGCGTTGCCCGACCGCCAATATCGAAGTCGCAGGTCACACCGACAGCGACGGCGATGCTGCGGCCAACATGTCGCTTTCGGAGAAGCGCGCGCAGGCGGTTGCCGATTATCTGGTTCAGGCCGGGTTGCCGAATACGCGGCTGAAGGCCGTCGGCTACGGCAGCACAAAGCCGGTCGCATCCAATGACGACGACGAAGGCAAGGCGAAAAACCGCCGCATCGATTTTGTGGTGAAGTGAGGACGCATGTTTTATCTCGCCGCATTTAACTGGAGCTGGTTGCTGCTCGCAGCATTGTGCGGCTTTGCGATGGGCTGGGTGTCGGTGGTCCAGCGCGGGCTTGGGTTTTCGGATCAGACGATGAAAAAAAGCGCGGTGCTGCTCGGCGCACTTATTCTTGTGTCGCTGCTGCGGCTCGTTCCGGGCCGTCCCGGATACTGGCTCGATCTCGGTCTTGTCATGTTCGCCGTCTATCTTGCCGGTTGTGCCGCCGGCGCATGGCTGCGCGCGCTGGTCGTGTCGCGCCTGATGCCGCCCAGATAGGCCAATAGCCGCGCCGGATTGCAGATTAAATCGGCGATCCCGCCCTCGCGACTGCGGACGGGGTCTGCTAGGAAACAGGACGAGATGGTTCGAGGACGGGGATGATCGAGAAAATACGCGGGATGATCGCGTTCGCGCGCGAGAAAAACATCCTGCACAAGATCGGCGTGGCGATCAGTCTCACCATCATCGCGGTGGCGGGATACGTCCTCTATGAGATGCTCAAGAATCTCAATTTTTCGGAAGTCGTGCAGGCGATGCGTAACACGCCGCCGCAATCGATTCTGCTGGCGGGCCTGTGCGTTGCCGCCGGATACTTCACGCTGACGTTCTACGATCTGTTTGCGTTACGAACGATCGGCAAGAACGACGTGCCGTATCGCATCGCCGCCTTCGCCGCCTTCACATCCTATTCGGTCGGACACAATGTCGGTGCCAGCGTGCTGACCGGCGGTGCCGTGCGTTATCGCGTCTATTCGGCGTATGGACTGAACGCGATCGATGTCGCCAAGATTTGTTTTCTGGCAGGCCTGACGTTCTGGCTCGGCAACGCGGCCGTGCTCGGTCTCGGCGTCGCCTACCATCCGGACGCCGCGTCTTCGATCGATCATCTGCGGCATTGGATGAATCGCATCCTCGGTCTGTGCATTATCGCGGGGCTGACGGCTTATGTCGCATGGGTCTGGAACAAGCCGCGCGTTGTCGGCCGCGGCACCTGGACCGTCACCTTGCCCGGCGGCCGGCTGACTCTATTGCAGATCGTCATCGGCATTGTCGATCTGACGTTCTGTTCGCTGGCGATGTATATCCTGATGCCTGCGACGCCTCATGTCGCATTCGTCGTCGTCGCCGTCATCTTCGTGTCGGCGACGCTGCTCGGTTTCGCCAGCCACTCGCCCGGCGGTCTCGGCGTGTTCGATGCCGCGATGCTGTATGGCTGTTTGCATTTCCAAAGCGCGTTCGACCGCGAGGAGCTTCTCGCAAGCCTGCTGCTGTTTCGTGTTCTTTATTATTATGTGCCGTTCGCGATTTCGCTGGCGCTGTTGTCGGTGCGCGAATTGCTGATCGGGCTGAAGGCGAAACGCGTGAAGGCCGCGATCAAGCATCTCGACGATGTGGCGCAGACGGCGCAGACGCCGCCGCGAAAGCCGCGCTCGGCCAGCTGAGGTTTGAAGTTCTCGCGCCAACGGATCATGTGACACACCGAACGGCGAACTGAATGGCAACGCAATTTTCCTCGTCCGGCACCGAACCCCGCTCCGAAAGCTGGCCCGACCGGCTGCGGCGTTCGGCCATCGTGCTGCTCGGCGGATTGCTGGGGCTGACGGCGGGTGTCGTTTTCGGCGGCCTGACACCGGCACAGGCGTCGCTGATTTTCCTCTGCGTCGTCGCTGCGTCTCTCG
>JAFKKP010000323.1 GCA_017305515.1 Hyphomicrobiales bacterium | reverse complement strand
GCTCATCCTCAACACCTTTCTGACGCATGTCTTTCTGCGTGAACGGGAATGTCAACGTGACTTCGGCGCCCTCGCCGCCTTCGATATCGGCCAGGGCGATTTCACCGCCATGGTCCTCCATGATCTTGCGCACGATGGCGAGCCCCAGTCCCGTGCCTTTGGCGCGGGTGGTGACATAGGGCTCGGTGAGGCGGTGGCGATGTTCCGCCGGCAGGCCGATGCCATTGTCGCTGACCTTGAAGGCGAACGTGGTTCCATTGGGCTGGAGCGCCACGGCGATCCGCCCGGGAACGTCGTCGCCTTTGGCGCGGCGGGCGGCGATCCCCTCGCCTGCATTCTTCAGCACATTGGTGAGAGCCTGGCTGACGAGCCGGCCATCGCCTTCGAAATAAATCGCCTCTTTGGGACCTTCGACGGCAAAGGTGATTTCCGGATGGGCCACGCGCTGCAGGAAAACTGCCTGCTGCAGCAATTCGGCGGCATTCTCCCGCTTCATCACGGGCGCGGGCATGCGCGCGAAGGAGGAGAATTCATCCACCATGCGCCCGATATCGCCGACCTGGCGCACGATGGTGTCGATGCACTGGCGGAAAATGTCGGGATCTGTGGAAATCTCGCCCATATATTTTCGCTTCAACCGCTCGGCGGAAAGCTGGATCGGCGTCAGCGGATTCTTGATCTCATGGGCGATGCGGCGCGCCACATCGGCCCAGGCGGCGGTGCGCTGAGCGCCCACCAAATCGGTGATGTCGTCGAAAGTGACGACGAAGCCATGGGGATTGCCCTTTTCGCTGGAAACCTGGACCGACAGAGCACGCGGCGTTCCGGTGCGCTTGATGGCGACTTCGCCGCCTGCCCGGCCCACCGGCTCCGACAGCGCCCGGCGGATCAGCCCGCCCAGTTCCGGCACGGACTCCGCATAATGCTGGCCTTCCAATTCTTCCGGCGTGGCGTTGAGCAGCCGCGCGGCGGCGCGATTGACAATGGTGATCTTGCCGTCGCGATCCAGGCCGATGACGCCGGCGCTCACGCCCGACAGCACGGTCTCGGTGAAGCGCCGCCGTTCCTCGTTCAGGCGGTTGGCTGCCACCAAGTCGCCGCGCTGCGCGCCCAGCTGCTGGGTCATGCGGTTGAACGCATGGCCCAAGGTGCCGATCTCGTCATCGTCGCGGCGGACTGGCGCGGCTATTCACGCCGTCCCGATGCGGCTGCGATGATGGGCGATCTCGATCCGTCGCTGCGCGAACTTTCCGCGCGCGGCATTCCGGTTGTTGTCTTGGGGCCACCGATCCAGTTTCGCGGCAGCCTGCCGTCGATGATTCTGCGCGCGGATGTGCGGCAGCTCGATCCGTCGTCGCTCGACGATCTCGTGTTGCCGGATATTTTCACGCTCGACACCACGATGAAGGCTGCGATGCCGCCAATGCCGGACATTTCATACGTGTCGGTGCTCGACGCCGCATGCCCACGCGGAAAATGCCCGGTGTATGCGGGCGACGGTATTCCGCTGGCGTTCGATCAGGCGCATCTCACCGCCGAGGGATCGGCGCTGGTGATGCGGACGATTTTCCCGAAACTGAAAATCCCGGCGAAGTAATCTTAGCCTCTGCCGACGAACGGCATCTGCGTCGCCATGATGTTGAGAAACAGCGCGTTGGCGTCGAGCGGCCGCGTCGCCATGAACACCAGCGCGTCGGCGACGTTCTGCACGTCCATGCGCGGCTCGACCATCATGTCGCCGCGCGGCTGCGGCACGCCGCCCTTCATGCGCTCGGTCATTTCGGTTGCGGCATTGCCGACGTCGATTTGTCCGCAGGCGATGTTGTATTTGCGGCCGTCGAGCGCGGTCGAACGCGTCAGACCCGTGATAGCGTGCTTGGTCGCGGTGTAGGGCGAGGACAGCGGGCGAGGGGCGTAGGCCGAGATCGAACCGTTGTTGATGATGCGGCCGCCCTGCGGCGACTGATCTTTCATAATTCTGAAGGCGTGCTGCGTGCACAGGAACGGCCCAGTGAGATTGGTGTTCACCACCGCCTGCCATTGCGCGAGCGAAATATCCTCCAGCGGAATGGCCGGCGCGCCCATGCCGGCGTTGTTGAAGATCACATCGAGCCGTCCGAAGACCTCCATCGTCTTGGCGAACATCGCGGCGATCGACGCCGGATCGGTCATGTCGCTCGGCACGACAAGGCTCTTGCCGAAATCCTTGCCCTGTTTCGCCGTTTCTTCCAGCGCGTCCTTGCGGCGTCCGGCCAGCACGAGCGAGAAGCCCGCCTTCATCAGCGCCAGCGAACATGCGCGCCCGATGCCGGAGCCTGCGCCTGTGACGATTGCGACTTTCGGTGTGGACATATTTTACTCCCTGCGAGCCGCGTTTGTTTTTTCAGGCGGCTTCTGTTGCTTGACGGCTTGTACGTCTACGGCTTGGGCGTCGGCATCCCGTAAGGCGGGCGCGGGATGCTCTGATGCGCCGCGCGCAACGCCGCCGACCAGCGCGAGCGCAGATCGTGGAAATACGGCTCGCCCTGTTCGATGCGGTAGTTGAGGTCGGCGTCACAGACATCGGGCCGCACCAGGAGAATGTCGATCGGCATGCCGACGCCGAGATTGGAGCGCATGGTCGAGTCCATCGACACGAGTCCGACTTTCAGCGCGTCGTACAGATCGACGTCGTAGGAAATCGCGCGGTCGAGCACCGGCTTGCCGTATTTATGCTCGCCGATTTGCAGATAGGGCGTGTCGGTGGTGCATTCGATGAAATTGCCCGCCGTGTAGATCATGAACAGACGCATCCGCGCCCCCTTGATCTGGCCGCCGAACAGGAACGACACGTCGAAAGAAATATCCTCGGCGCGCAGTGCGTTGCCCTCGAGCTTGTGTACTTCGCGGATGGCGTGGCCGATGCGCTGGGCGGCCTGAAACATCGTCGGCGCGTTCATCAGCGTTTCGAGTTCGCCCGTCGCCGGATTTTCGATGCCTTCGGTGAGCGTCGAGATCACCGACTGGCTGATGGCGAGATTGCCGGCGGTGGCCAGCGCCATGATGCGCTCGCCCGGCTTGTTGAAGATGTGCAGCTTGCGGAAGGTGGAGATGTTGTCGAGACCCGCATTGGTGCGCGTGTCGGCCATCATCACGAGGCCCTCACGCACCAGAATTCCGCAGCAATAGGTCATCGCCGGCCCCAAAAAGCAGAGCTAGCGTCTTAGACAATGCCGCCCTTGCGGGCAACCGCCGCTGTGGATTTTACGACTGGCTCTGCCGCCCGGCCTGATCGACCCGCACCGCGACATTGAGGATTTCCTTGCCCCCGCCGTAGCGCGTGCCGCGGACCGGTGCGGCGCTGAGGTAATCGAGGCCGATGGCGATCCGCACATAGGCGTCCGTGGTGCAGATGGCATTGGCGGCGTCGAATCCGACCCAGCCGAGCTTGTCCACATAGGCTTCCGCCCAGGCGTGACCGGCCTCCTGCGCCACCATGCCGTCGGCGCGCAGCAGATGGCCGGATACATAACGGGCAGGGACGCCGGCGCAGCGGGCGCAGGCGATGAAGATATGCGCGTAATCCTGGCAGACGCCGCTACGCGCCTTGAAGGCGTGCGAGGCGGTGGTCGTGCTCTCGGTCGCCTCGGTGTCGAACGTCATGTGATCGTAAAGCTGCAACAAAAGCGCGTGACAAAATCCGAGCACGTCGCCTTCGGTTTCCGCGCGCAGATCATGGGCGAACTTCGCCATATCCGGATTGTGGTCAGTCAGCGGCGTGGAGCGCAGAAACAGCGAAGGCGGGAAACGCTCATCGGCGCCGCGCAGCACGCCGCCGGTATCGTGGGTCTCGATCATGCCCTCGACATTTATCGTTAAATCCGACAGCGGCCCGTGGGTCAGAACATGCGTGATGTTGCCGAAGGCGTCCTGATGCATGTCGAGCCGCGAATCGCTCGACACGTCGATTTGCCAGTTGGCGACATATTGTCCGTCATGGCTGCTCGGCGTCATCCGCAGAATCTGGATCGCGCCGGCGGCGGGCGGCTCGTATTTGTAGGTGGTGGAGTGGGAAATCTTCAGGCGCATGCGAACGTTGCGAATCTCTTGTCGGCGGGGAAGGTAGCTCAGATCAGGTATTGCCTGGAGATGATATCGCCGAGGCGGTTGTTGTCCCCAATGAACTCCTGGATGAATTCGTGGAGACCTCGCTGGAATATATCGTCCATGTGACTGTGTTCGAGACGGTTGCGCACGCCGCGCGCATGCCGCTGCGCAGGGCCCTGCCGCCCGTAGGCGACGCCGATCTGGTCGAGATTGCGCACGAGATTGCCATAGCAACTGGCTAACGAACGAGGCAGCGATTCGTTCAGGATTAAAAGGTCGGCGATCAGCCAGGGTTTCAGCGTTTCGCGATAGACCCAATGATAGGCGGTGAGCGCGGAGACCGAACGCAGGATCGACGTCCACTGATAATAGTCGAGCGGGCCGCCGACATGTTCTTCTTCCGGCAGCAGCAGATGATATTTCACGTCGAGAATGCGCGCGGTGTTGTCGGCGCGTTCCACATGCAATCCCAATCGCGAAAACCAGTAAGCGTCGTTGCGCAGCATCGTCCGGTAGGCCGAACCGTCGAAGCGCAATGACGTCTCCTGCACGAAGCGCAAGAATTTCGCGAGGTCTTCGCGCGTATTGGCTCCGTTGCGCCATGTGCTCTGCAATTCGAGCCACGCGCCGTTGATGGTGTCCCACATCTCGGAGGTGAGCGCGGTGCGCACCGAGCGCGAATTCAGCCGCGCGTTCTCGATGCAGTTGCGGATCGAGGAAGGATTGTTGAGCGAGAACGACAGGAATTCGACGACGGTCTGCTCGTTGGCTTCGTCGTGGAATTCGTGGAACGTATCGTCGACGCCGGCGGTGAGCAGCGCGGATTCCCATTCATTGGTCTTGCCGCCGTAAGTATCGGGCAACGCCGTCGCGCGCAGCGTCGCCTCGATGGTGCGCGCGAGATATTCCGCGCGCTCGACATAGCGGGCCAGCCAGAACAGGTTTTCGGCGGTGCGCGACAGCATGGCGCTACTCGTCCAGAACCCAGGTGTCTTTGGTGCCGCCGCCCTGGCTCGAATTGACGACGAGCGAACCTTCTTTCAATGCGACGCGCGTCAATCCACCCGGCACGACGGTGACGTGGTCGCGCCCGGTGAGAACGAAGGGCCGCAGATCGACGTGACGCGGCGCCAATCCTGATTCCGTGCAGGTCGGGCAGGTGGAGAGCGCCAGCGTCGGCTGCGCGATGAAGCCTTCGGGTTCGTGCTCGAGTTTCTTGCGGAAGGATTCGATCTGATCCTTCGTTGCGGCAGGACCGATCAGCATGCCGTAACCGCCGGAGCCGTGAACCTCCTTCACCACGAGGTCTTTCAGATTCGACAGAACGTATTTCAGATCCTTCGGCTCGCGGCAGCGATAGGTCGGCACGTTTTTCAGAATCGGTTCTTCGGACAGATAAAACTTCACGATGTCCGGCATGTAACTGTAAACGGCCTTGTCGTCAGAAATGCCGGTGCCAACCGCGTTCGCAAGCGTGATGTTCCCCGCCATGTAGGCCGACATCAAACCCGGCACGCCGAGCACGGAATCAGGACGGAAGGTGAGGGGATCGAGAAAGTCGTCGTCGAGACGGCGATAGATCACGTCCACGCGCTTCATTCCTTCGGTGGTGCGCATGAACACCACATCGTCCTTGACGATGAGATCGCGGCCCTCGACAAGTTCGACGCCGAGTTTGTCGGCAAGGAACGAGTGTTCGTAATAGGCCGAATTGAAAACGCCGGGCGTGAGCAATGCGACGGTCGGCTCGCCGGCCGCCGTGTCGGGGGCAACAGAGCGAAGCGCCGCCAATAATTCGTCGGGATAGTTCTCCACCGGCGCGACGCGATGGCGCGCGAACAGATCCGGAAACAGCCGCATCATGATTTCGCGGTTTTCCAGCATGTAGGATACGCCGGACGGCGTGCGCGCATTGTCTTCGAGCACGTAGAAGTTGTCGGAATCCACGCGCACGATATCGATGCCGCCGATATGCACGTACACGTCGTGTGGCACGTCCTGTCCGTTCATCTCCGGACGAAACACGGGGTTCTGAAAAATCAGATCGTCGGGAATGATCTTGGCGCGGAGAATGTCGCGGCCGTGATAGATGTCTTTCAGGAACATGTTGAGCGCCTTGACGCGCTGCTTCAGTCCCTTCTCCATCACCGTCCATTCCTTGCCGGACAGGATACGAG
Source organism: Hyphomicrobiales bacterium (assembly GCA_017305515.1). Classification (GTDB taxonomy): domain Bacteria; phylum Pseudomonadota; class Alphaproteobacteria; order Rhizobiales; family Xanthobacteraceae; genus Afipia. The sequence goes on along the minus strand of JAFKKP010000323.1, from coordinate 21,399 downwards.
GGATCACGTCGAACGGAATCAGCCGCTCGGTGGATTCATTGTCGCCGTAGACCGCGAAGGTGATGCCGATGCGGCGGAACAGAAGCTCGGCTTCTTGGCGGCGATATTCCAGCGCGTCCGGCGGCGTCTCCTTCAACCAGGCGGAGAGGGCTTGATAGGCCGGGCGCAGATCGCCCTTCGGCCCGTTCATTTCGTCAAACGCAACTGCCATAAACGCCGACTGTTTCCTTACACCTGCGCCGGGGAGGCGGCGGCTTAAAGTGATGGTAGCAAGGCTTGGGCCAGCGCGATATGCATTGGCTTGAGGCAATTGGCGGAAAGGTTTACGGCATTGCCTGAAAAAGGGGCGAGACCTTGCCGCAGGAAGCGGCAAAATATCGCCGGATCAATGCGTTGCCGCGGCCGTAGTTCCGCAGCGCACATGGCGGGCGGCGGGAGGGAGCGACAATGAGCGAGATCGTCACGGCCGGAATTCTGGTGATCGGCGACGAAATCCTATCCGGGCGCACCAAGGACAAGAACATCGGCTTCATCGCCGAGTATCTGACCAATATCGGCATCGATCTGAAGGAAGTGCGTGTGGTCGCCGACGACGAGGCGGACATTATCGCTGCGCTGAACGCGCTGCGCGAACGCTATACCTATGTGTTCACGACCGGCGGCATCGGCCCCACGCACGACGACATCACAGCCGACAGCGTGGCGAAGGCGTTTCGCGTCGGCATCGATCATCACCCCGAAGTGGTCGCGCGCTTCAAGGAACGCTTCAAGGACGATCTCAATGAAGCGCGGCTGCGCATGGCGCGGATTCCCGACGGCGCCGAACTCGTGCAGAGCGCGACAATTCTCGCGCCGGGTTTCATGATCGGCAATGTCATCGTGATGGCGGGCGTGCCGTCGATCATGCAGGCGATGATGGACATCGTCGCCCCCAAACTGAAGTCCGGCGTGAAGATGCTGTCGGATTCCGTTCGCGCCAATGCGCGCGAGGGCGACATCGGCTCGCCGCTGCGCGACATCCAGAAGGCGTATCCGGAAACCAGCATCGGCTCCTATCCATTTTTGGATGAGGAGTCCAAACCCAACACCAATATCGTGGTTCGCTCGCGCGATGCTGACAAGCTCGAAGCCGCGATGACCGAGGTGAAGGCGATGCTCGCCGGGTTGAAGGTCGCGCGGCCGTGAGTGATGAGGCCAAGAAACCGTTTCCCGTCTCGTGGGATCAATTCCATCGCGACGCGCGCGCATTGGCGTGGCGGCTGAACGGCGCGGGACCGTTTCATGCGCTGGTCGCTGTGACACGCGGCGGGCTTGTACCCGCTGCGATTGTTGCGCGAGAAATCGGCATGCGCGTGATCGATACGCTGTGCGTGTCGAGCTACGATCACACGACGCAGGGCAAGGCACAGCTTCTGAAAAACATTTCAGGCGGCGTGGCGACGCTCGGCGCCGGCGACGGAACGGGGCTTCTGGTCATCGACGATCTTGTCGATACGGGCACCACCGCACGCATCGTGCGCGACCTGATGCCGAAGGCGCATATCGCCGCCGTCTATGCCAAGCCAATGGGCAAGTCGCTGATCGACACATTCGTCACCGAAGTGTCGCAGGACACCTGGATATATTTCCCGTGGGATACCGGGCTGTCGTTCCAGCCGCCGATCAGGGATGGCGCGGCTTAGATCAACAATCGATTTGTCATCACCGGGCTTGTCCCGGTGATCCCGATTCATTTGGTACTGTGCTCAATTTGTCGAGATGCCCGGAACAAGTCCGGGCATGACAATAATAAACTACGCCAGTTTCTCTCGCGCCAGTTTTGCGCCCGCGCCGAGCGCGTTGAGCTTCGCTTCGGCGATATTGCGGTTCATGGGGGCCATGCCGCAATTCGTCGTCGCCATGATGTTTTCCTTCGGCACGAACTTCATCACGGCCTCGATGGTCTTCACCACGTCGTCCGGCGTCTCGACCGTGTCGCTGGCGACGTCGATCACGCCGGCCTGAACGACCTTGCCTTTCAAAAGCGCGAGCAGATCGAGCGGCACGCGCGAGTTCTTGCATTCGATGGCGACCTGCTGGATCGGCGACTTGGCAATTGCGGGGAAAATTTCCTCGTATTGCCGCCATTCCTTGCCGAGCGAATCCTTCCAGTCGTTATTGGCCTTGATGCCGTAGCCGTAGCAGATGTGAACCGCGGTCTTGCATTTGAGGCCCTTCGCCGCGCGCGTCAGCGCCTCGATGCCCCATTCGTTGACTTCATCCATGAACACGTTGAACGCCGGTTCGTCGAACTGGATCATGTCGACGCCGTCGGCTTCCAGCGCCTTGGCTTCCTGATTGAGCAAATCCGCAAAGGCAAAAGCCATCTTGACGCGGTCGCCGTAGAATTTGTCGGCGAGCGTGTCGATGATCGTCATCGGCCCCGGCATGGTGAATTTCAGCTTGCGCTGCGTGTGCGCGCGCGCGGCTTTCGCCTCCGCATCATGCACGCGGCCTTTTAATTTCAGTTCGGAAACAACCTGCGGCACCATCGCCTTGTAGCGATCTTTTCGGATTCCCATCTCAACCTTGTGAGCGAAGTCGATGCCTTCGACGCGCTCGAGAAATCCGTGCACGAAATGCTGCCGCGCCTGCTCGCCTTCCGTCACCAGGTCGATGCCGGCGTCCTCCTGAACTTTCACCGCGAGCAGCGTGGCGTCGCGCTTGGCGTGAACCAGTTCGTCGCCCTTGAGCTTCCACGGCGCCCAGAGCTTTTCGGTTTCCGCGAGCCATTCGGGCTTCGGCAATGAGCCTGCAATCGTCGTCTGGAACAGCATTGGCGTTTTCCGTTGGTTTTTATGATTTCGTGACGCTTGCGTCTGTCATACGCGGGCTTGACCCGCGTATCCATCTTTCTCAAGGTTGAAAAGCAGATGGATGGCCCGGTCAAGCCCGGCCATGACGAGCAGAGGGTTTTATGATCGACCTGCATTACGCGCCGACGCCGAACGGCTGGAAAATCTCGATCATGCTCGAAGAACTGGGCATGCCCTACAATGTCATCCCGGTGAACATCCGCGAGGGCGACCAGTTCAAGCCGGAGTTTCTGGCGATTTCGCCGAACAACCGCATTCCCGCCATCGTCGATCACGCGCCTGCGGACGGCGGCCCGCCGCTCTCGGTGTTCGAGACCGGCGCGATCCTGATTTATCTCGCAGAGAAGTCCGGCAAGTTCATGCCAGCCGACCTGCGGGCGCGGATGAGTGTGCTGCAATGGCTGATGTGGCAGATGGGCGGCCTCGGCCCGATGCTCGGCCAGCACGGCCATTTCGCGCTCTATGCGCCGGAGAAAATTCCCTACGCGATCCAGCGTTACCGCGACGAGGCGTCGCGCCTGTATGCGGTGCTCAACAGGCAACTCGGCAAGACTGGCGCGTATGTCGCGGGCAATGACTACACTATCGCCGACATCGCGTGCTTTCCGTGGACGATGACCCACAAGGCGCAGGGCTTCACGCTCGACGATTTCCCGCACATTAAACGCTGGTATGCGGACGTTCGTGCGCGGCCGAAAGTGCAGGCGGGATTGGCCGTCGGCGAGTTCGACAAGACGCCGTTCACCGATGAACAGCGCAAGCAGATGTTCGGCAAGGCCGCGCAGCAGGCGCAGTGAGAAAACACGCCGTCATTGCGAGCGCAGCGAAGCAATCCAGCGTTGACAATGAAAATAAGGTGGATTGCTTCGTCGCTACGCTCCTCGCAATGACGCAAGACTGAGGTAAAACTTATGATCGAATTTTTCTTCGACTGTTCGTCGCCGTGGACGTATCTGGCGTTTCACAACATCCAGCCGCTGGCAGACGAATTCGACGCCGAGATTTCGTGGCGCCCGATTCTGGTCGGCGGCATTTTCAACACCGTCAACAAGACGATGTACGAGACACGCGCCAATCCCGTGCCCGCAAAGCAGGCTTACACCGCAAAGGATTTGCAGGACTGGGCGCGCGTGGCGGGCATCAAAATAAAAATGCCGCCGAGCGTGTTTCCGGTGAACGCTGTGAAATCGATGCGCGGCTGCTGTTGGGTGCAGAAGACAGACCCGGACGATTTGATTCCGTTCGCTACGGCGGTGTTCGAATCCTATTGGGGCGACGACCAGGATATTTCGCAGGATGCCGTGCTGACGAAAATCTGCGAACGCGTCGGGATCGATCCGAAGGAATTTTTCGCTGGCATCGCCGAGCAGGCGACCAAGGATCAACTCAAGGCGAACACCGACGAAGCGATTGCGCGCGGCGCGTTCGGCTCACCCACGATCTATGTCGACAAGACCGATATGTATTTCGGCAACGACCGGCTGCCGCTGGTGTTCGATGCGCTGATGCGGAAGAGAAAATCCGCATGATCCCGAAAAGTGGGCACCGGTTTTCGGATCAGATCATGCGAAATTCAATCTGATGAAGCGCGCTGCCGTTTGCCGCGAACTCGGTCCGCCGGAAAAATTGCGGATTGAGGAATTGAAATCGCTGCCGCTGGCGGCCGGACAAGTGCGCGTTGCGTTGCATGCCGCCGGAATTAATTTCCCCGACATCCTAATGGTGGCGGGCGAGTACCAGCTCAAACCCGATCTGCCGTTCACGCCGGGCGTCGAAGCCGCCGGTGAAATCATCGAAACGCAGGCCGACAATGTGAAGGTCGGCGACCGCGTGATCGCAAAGGCGCGGTTCGGCTGCTATGCCGACGAGATCATCGCGTCGCCCGATCAGCTCGTGCCGCTGCCGAAAAAATTCGATTTCACGCAGGGCGCGACGTTTCTTGCCGGCCACGGCACGGCGTATCACGCATTGGTCGATCGCGCGCAGATCCAAAAAGGCGAAACTCTGCTCGTTCACGGCGCGGGCGGCGGCGTCGGCCTCGCGGCGATCGAACTCGGCAGGGTGCTTGGCGCAACCGTCATCGCCTGCGCATCGAGCGAGGAAAAACTCACCGTCGCCAGACAGAAGGGCGCGGACCATACAATTCTTTATGCGCGCGAGCCGTTCCGCGATGCCGTCAAGCGCCTCACGGACGGGCGCGGTGCGGACGTTGTGTTCGATCCGGTCGGCGGAGAGATTTTCGAGCAGAGCCTTCGTTGCATCGCGTGGGGCGCTAGGCTGCTGGTCGTTGGGTTCACCGGCGGTATCGGCAAGGCCGCGACCAATCTCGTCCTCATCAAGGGCGCAAGCGTGCTGGGCGTGCGCGCCGGCGAGGCGGCGCGGCGAAATCCCGCGCTCGGTGTCGTGCGCCAGAGGGCGCTCCTTCAACTCGCAGAAGACGGCCGCATCGCGCCGCATATCTCGCACTGGCTTCCGCTGGAAGGTGTAGCCAAAGCCATGCGTCTCCTGATCGACCGAAAAGCAATCGGCCGTGTTGCGCTGACGATGCGGTGAGACCTTCGTCATTGCGAGGAGCGACAGCGACGAAGCAATCCAGTTTTTATTTTGTGCTGGATTGCTTCGCTTCGCTCGCAATGACGTTTTATTTATATTCGCGCTCGTCCCACCACGGGAAATAGCTCGGCATGTCCTTCGACACCGTCTGCGTGAATTTCGCCGGGCGCTTTTCCAGAAACGCCATCACGCCTTCGCGCACGTCGGGCGATGCGCCGCGCGAATAGATGCCGCGGCTGTCGATCTTGTGCGCTTCCATCGGATCGTCCATCGCCGACAGCCGCCACATCATCTGGCGGATCAGCGCAATCGACACCGGCGCGGAATTCTCCGCGATCTCGCGCGCGATTGCGCGCGCCGTTGTCATCAGTTCATCCGCCGGGACCACCTTGCTCACAAGCCGTCCACGCAACGCTTCCTGCGCATCGAACACGCGGCCGGAGTAGCACCATTCCAGCGCCTGCGAGATGCCGACGATGCGCGGCAGAAACCAGCTCGAGCATGCTTCCGGTACGATGCCGCGCCGCGCGAACACGAATCCGAACCGCGCGCTCTCCGAGGCGATACGAATGTCCATCGGCAATTGCATCGTCACGCCGATGCCGACGGCGGCGCCGTTGATAGCTCCAATAATAGGCTTGAGACATCTATACATGCGCAGCGTCACGCGCCCGCCGCCGTCGCGCACCGCGTCGTCGCTCCATTCGACTTCGCCGTTGGGGCGGAGAGGCGCAGTCTTGCGGTCGGACCTTGCCGCGCGGTCGAAAGTCTTGCCGCCTTCGGACAGGTCCGCCCCAGCGCAGAATGCCTTGCCAGCACCAGTGACGATGATTGCGCGCACATTGTCGTCGGCGTCGGCTGCGTCACAGGCCGCGATCAGTTCGTCCATCATCACATGCGTGAACGCGTTCATTTTATCGGGACGATTGAGCGTGACGGTGAGAACATTGTCCGCAACCTCGTATTTGATCGTCTCGAAATTCGTCTTCGCCATTTGCGTCCTCATTTTGTCTCGATGTTCAGCGCGCCGACTTTAACCGTTTTGAAGGCCAAATGTGGCCACGATAACCGGCATCATTCCCGCAAACCGCTTTCGGTCATGACGGGCGCGATGTTACAAGGCGGCCGCGCGGACGTGGCGGAACTGGTAGACGCAAGGGACTTAAAATCCCTCGGGAGCAATCCCGTCCGGGTTCGATTCCCGGCGCCCGCACCAACAAATCTGGAATGGACACTCTCAGACGATGAGCCAGAGCCGACATCGCCAGCGAACGATAAGGCTCGCGATTATCGCCGCGTCTGCGTCGATGCTCGCAGGCTGCGCAACCGGCGGCGTCACGTCGAGCTTCTTCGTCGATCCGTCGCGCTACGATCTTTACGACTGCAAGCAGCTTGCGGCCGAGCGCGTGGCTGTGGACAAGAAAGTCGTCGATCTCGAAAAGCTGATGAACAAGGCGGAAACCGGCGCGGCAGGCGGCTTCGTGTCCGGCCTCGCCTATGGGCCCGATTATTCCGCCGTGCGTTCGCAGCGCGATCTGCTCGATCAGAAAATGTCGATGAACAATTGTCCCGCCGAGGCGCCGCCTGTGATCGATGCTCCCACACCTCCCAAAAAGAAAAAGCGCAAGGCGCAATGACGGAGCACGGCCATCGCAACGCTTGAAGGACGCTCCGTTGTCTGGGCGATGGCGCTGGGGCAGGTGGGAAGTCTTCTGCCGCATGTCGTCGTGCCGTCGGTGCTCGCGCAGTATCTGATTCCGGAATGGCATCTGTCGGGCGCGGAGGCGGGCCTGCTCGCCGGAGCGTTCGCCGCCGGATACATGGTGTCGGTGCCTGTGCTTGCGACGCTGACCGACCGCATCGATGCGCGCACGATCCTGATCTGGGGTTCGGCGCTCAGTGCCTTCGCCACGCTGATGTTCGGCATACTCGCGCAGGGACTGTGGAGCGGCGCTGCGATCTGGGGCCTTGCCGGCATCGGCTTCGGCGGCGCGTATATGCCTGGCCTCAAGGCGCTGACCGACCGGCTGTCGCACGGCAACGCCTCGCGCGCGATCACGCTCTACACGTCGTTCTATTCATTCGGCGTCGGGCTTTCGTTTCTTGTCGCCCAGCTTGCAGCGGAGCGATGGGGCTGGCGCAGCGCCTTCGCCGTGACGGCGCTCGGTCCGCTGGCGATGATTGCGGTCTGCTTTTTGCTGAAACCGGTGAAGCCGCATCCGCACAAAGGCAAGCTCCTGAACTTCGCGCCCGTCGTCGCGAACAGACCCGCGATGGGTTTCATCGTCGGATATGGCGCACATTGCTTCGAGCTTTACGGCATGCGCACCTGGATTGTCGCGTTCTGGACCTTCGTCACGATGCGAAATTCCGGCGCTTCGATTCTCTCGCCCATCGCGATCAGCGTTATTTTTTCGGTGATGGCGATGCCGTCGAGCTTTCTCGGCAACGAGATCGCGATCAGGATCGGGCGGCATCGGGCCATTGTGTCGATCATGATCGTCTCCGCCATCGTTGCAGTTGCAATTGGCGCGATGGCCGGTCATTCGGAATGGGCGTTGCTGCCGCTGATGGCGCTGTTTGCGATTAGCATCCCGGCAGATTCAGGCGCGCTGACATCGGGCATGACGCTGGCGTCGAACCCGCGCTATCGCGGCGCGACCATGGCGCTGCATTCGACAGTGGGATTTGCCGCCGCAGCTCTCGGGTCGTGGGGCGTCGGCGTTGCGCTGGATGTTGCGGGCGGCGCGCAATCGCCGAGCGGATGGATGGCGGCGTTCTGTCTGATGGCGGCTGCGGTTCTGGTCGGGCCGCTCGCGCTGATCCTGTCGCGCAAAGAAGAGCCTTAAGCGCGCCAGCTATAGATCCGGTTCTGCTGCGCCAGCAATCCCGCGCCGCCGAGCACGCGGATCGTCTGGTCTCGCGCAAACGCCATCGGTCCGCGCATGTGATAGATTTCGCCGGTCGAGCGTGCGGTGCGCTGAACATGCGACACGCGCGGCGCGCGCAGATTTGCGTATTTCGAGAACGCGGCGGTGACGTTCTCCTTGCCTTCTTCAAGACACGTCGCGACCACGGCAGCATCTTCGATCGCCATGCCGGCGCCTTGCGCAACAAACGGCAGCATCGCATGCGAGGCGTCGCCGAGCAGCGCGACGGTTCCTTTGCCCCAGAGGCCGCCATCCTTCATCGCGAACAGCGCCCATTTGCGCCAGCTGTCGACCGCGCCGATCAGCATGCGCGGCGCAATCGGCCAGCGCGGCGGCAGAAAGAACTGCGCGAGTTCGGCGGCGTCGCCGGGTTCGCTCCATCCCGGCCTGTTCCACTGGCCGGTGACGATGGCGACGACGTTGATGAGTTTGCCGTCCTTCATCGGATAGGCGACGATATGCGCATTCGCGCCCATCCACAGCTGCACGCGCTTGGCGTTGAACTCGCGCGGCAACTGTTTCGAATCGACGGTGCCGCGCCAGGCGATGCGCCCGGTGAATTTCGGCTGCTCGTCCGGATACATCTGATGACGCACGGTGGACCACACCCCGTCCGCGCCGATCAGCGCCAATGCCGGCTCCTGCTGGCGCGCGGAGCCCTTGCGCTGAACGACCGTCACGCCCTTGGCGTAACTGGCGACGTCTTCATACTGGCAGCCGAGCCGCACTTCGATGTCGTGATGATTGAGGGCGCGCGCGTAGAGCACCGATTGCAGATCGGCGCGGCGGATGATCCAGTAGGGCGCGCCGTAGCGGTTGGTCGCGCCGCCGAGCGGGATGCGCGTGAGTTCCTTGCCGCTGCGCGCGCTATTCACCGAGATCGCGTCGGGCGCGATGACATAGGGCGCGAGGTCTTTTTCGAGGCCGAGGCCGATCAGCACGCGGCTGGCGTTTGGCGACAGCTGCAAACCCGCACCGACTTCTTCGAGTTTTTCGGCGCGTTCCATGACGACAGCGCGGAAGCCGCGCGCGGCCACGCTCAAGGCTGCGGTCAGCCCGCCGATACCTGCGCCGGCGATGACGATACTACGCGATAGAGCCACGACGCCCCATGTCCCCGAGCCGATCCCAGAGCTTCTTAGCTCAGATTAGAATCCGGGAGCGCGCAAAAGTATGACGTGGTGAACGCTTAAAAGCGTTAAGCTGCCTTGTCCTTCAGGACGCATTCGGGCGGGCGCGCTTCGCCGGGGCCGAGATCCTTGGCATAGCGGAACAGCGTGGAGCAGTACGGGCAGATGATCTCGTTGTCGTTGCCGAGATCGAGGAACACATGCGGATGGTCGAATGGAGGATTGGCGCCGACGCACATGAATTCGCGCGAGCCGATTTCGATGACGGCGACGCCGGCATCGTTCTGAAAGTGAGGGACCACATGATCGGCCATGACGGATTGCCTTAAAATTCCAAATTCCCGGGACACCGCGAACGCCCGACGCGGTGCCGACTCAATACTAGCGTCTTGTGGTGAACTCAAACAGTACGGCGTCCGATTCAAGGCCGGATAACCGTCGCCCACACTTGGGATTCGACACAAAACCGCCGCCTTGGGAAAGCCCTTCTTTGGTTGGGGAGGTTGTGTCTCAAATGCGGCGCACCCACCTAATTCAACGCGGCAAACATGACGACGGATAACGCTTTAGTATGAAGTCTGGATGGCGCATCGGGTTGGCACTTGCAGGCGCAGCTGTATCGGCCGCAGCCTTCGCCGTGCTGTTGCCCCACGCCCGCAGCGCCGGAACGTTGTTGATGGCGCAAGACGATCCCGCAGCACTATCCGATCTCCAGATGAATTCCGCTTTGCGGAACGATCCGGATACCATCGAACGCAATGTTGACGAGGCGCTCAAGGCCGATGACGCAGATCTTGCGAAGAGCTTCACTGATCTGGCGGCCGACAAGGACGTGCCGGTTGCGGCGGATGTTGCGACGAAGGTCGATGCGGCGGTGACGCAAGAAAACTCGACGGCCACGACGGCGAAGCGTTTTGCCAAAGGTCTCATCACCGGCGAGGCCGACGATGTGGCGAGCCTGTCGGGCACCGTGGCGGGCGACCTGTTCGTGTTCGGCGACATCCGCGACGTGATCCGCGAGGGCAAGCGGCTTGCGATGGGCTATGACGCCGACAAATTGGTGCTCGGTCTTGCGACGGCAGGCATCGCGGTGACGGCGGCGACTTACGTTTCGGCTGGCGGCGCCGTGCCGGTGCGTGCGGGTCTCACGATGGTGAAGGATGCGCGCAAGGTCGGCCGTCTCGGCGCCGGACTGACCGAATGGGCCGGACGCTCCGCGCGCGGTGTGGTCGACGGACCCTTGCTGCAAAAAGCGGTGGCAGATGCGTCACTCGCGCGTCCGGGTCAAACCGTCAGCGCCATGAAGGCTGCGTTCAAGGCCGAGAAGGCCGGTGCGCTGGTTCGTCTCGCGAAAGATACCGGACGTGTGGCCGAGAAGGCCGGGACCAAAGGCGCGCTTGACGTGCTGCGCATCGCAGATGGTCCGGCGGATGTCGCGCGCGCCGCTACTTTGGCGGAGAAAAAGGGTTCGCAGACCCGCGCCATCGTCAAGGTTTTGGGACGCGGCGCGCTGTTGCTTGCGACAGGCGCGTTCAATCTCGCGTGGTGGGTGTTCGGAGCATGTTTGGCGCTGCTCGGGTTTCTCGCCTCGATCAAGGCCACGACCGAGCGGCTGACATATTCCTATTTGCAACGAAAGAAACTGAAACACGCGCGGCGTGACCTCGCGCTCGCGCAAAATTCATTGATGGCCGCGTGACGCGGCTGGAAACATCTCCGCAGCGCGGCTAAACAAATCCCGAATCTTCCCCACATGGACTGACCGATGCCGAGCTTCCATCACGGCTCCGTTGAAATTGCGTATCTCGATGAAGGCCAAGACAATACACCGGGCGATCCGATCGTGCTCGTTCATGGCTTTGCGTCGAGCAAGGATATCAACTGGGTCTATCCGTCGTGGACTTCGACGCTGACGAAAGCGGGCTATCGCGTCATCGCGCTCGATAATCGCGGCCACGGCGCATCGAGCAAGCTCTACGATCCCGAACAATACGGTATCGGCACGATGGCGGGTGACGTTCGCGCGCTGATGGATCATCTCGGGATCGAGCGCGCCGACATGATGGGTTACTCGATGGGCGGGCGCATCACCGCGTTCATCGCCGCTCATTATCCGCAGCGTCTGCGCTCGGCCATTCTCGGCGGCATCGGCATCGGCCTGATCGACGACACCGGGCGTCCGGGTAAAAATGTCGCCAGCGCATTGGAGGCGGCGTCACTTGAAGACGTCACCGATCCGATGGGACGCACCTTCAGGTCGTTTGCAGACCAGACCCGCTCTGATCGCAGGGCGCTTGCCGCCTGCATGCGCGGATCACGCCGCCTGATGACGCGAGAGGAAGCCGCCTCGATCAAAGTACCGACGCTAATCGCGGTCGGCACGACCGATGACGTTGCGGGTTCAGGCCCGGAATTGGGCCAAATCATCAAAGGATCGCAGGTTCTCGACATTCCCGGACGCGATCACATGCGCGCCGTCGGCGACCGCGTTTACAAAGACGGCGTTCTGGAATTCCTGTCGAAACGTCCGTGATTTTGCGGAGAATAATTTACTCCGCGCCGGAGAATATCATTCTCCCGTAAACCTTGTCCGGCATTGCGACGTTTCCGTCACGCATTATGTGGTAGGATCAACGACCTCGATCCCGCCGGATGAATCGCAATGGCCCATAATCTTCACGATCAGAAGCCGTCACTCTCGACCGTCGATCCGGTCTGGACCCGCATCCGCGACGAGGCGGAAGAGATCGTGCACCGTGAACCTGAATTGGCGACCTTCATCTATTCGTCGGTGCTGCATCACGACCGGCTCGAAGACGCCGTCGTGCATCGCGTTGCCGAGCGTCTCGATCATTCGGCGCTATCCGGCGATCTGATCCGTCAGGCGTATAACGACGCGCTTCAGGCCCAGCCCGATTTGGGCAACATTTTCCGCGCCGATCTCGTCGCCGTATACGACCGCGATCCCGCCGTGTCGCGTTTCATCGACGCGCTGCTCTACTTCAAGGGCTTCCATGCCATTCAGGCGCATCGCCTCGCGCACTGGCTGCACAACAACGGCCGCAAGGATTTTGCCTATTACATCCAGAGCCGCTCGTCGGCGGAATTCCAGGTGGACATCAATCCCGCTGCGAGAATCGGACGCGGGATATTCCTCGATCATGCGACCGGATTCGTCGTCGGCGAGACGGCGGTGATCGAAGATGACGTGTCGATCCTGCACGGCGTCACCCTCGGCGGCACGGGTAAGGAAAACGAAGACCGGCATCCGAAAATCCGCCGCGGCGTCATGCTCGGCGCGGGTGCAAAAGTGCTGGGTAATATCGAGATCGGCCACTGCGCGCGCGTCGCGTCAGGTTCGGTCGTGCTGAAAGACGTGCCGCATAACGTCACCGTCGCTGGCGTGCCTGCGAAAATCGTCGGCGAGGCGGGCTGCGCCGAACCGTCGCGCACCATGGACCAGATGTTCATGTCGATGGGTTCCTGAGCCGCAAGCATTTTGTGCGGAAGATTGTCATGGGATTGGCCGGAATTTGATCTGGCGAAGCCGCTGAACTCCCACTAAAGCTGTCGCTGACCAAACTTAAGCCGGAGACGAGCCGTGGACGTTCAGGAAGTCAGGAAACTCGACGCTTATCTCAAGCGTCTGTTCGGAAATCCGAAAATCCGTGTGGTGCCGCGTCCCAAGAAGGACGATTCCGCTGAGGTCTATATCGGCGAGGAATTCATCGGCGTGTTGTTCGTCGATGACGAGGACGACGACCGTTCGTTCCAGTTCCAGATGGCGATCCTGGAAGACGATCTGGCCGAGGACGTCGGCTAAACTATTTGCGCGGCTTCTGAATCCGGCTGACGAGCGTGTCCATTGCGCCTGCTACATCGCGCCATTGCGCGAGCCAGGCCCTGGGAAATCTGAAAGTCAGATCGGCGCCGTCGATGCGGCGCTCGCTCAGGCACATGCCGGGCGTGACACCATCGCGCATGCAGCGCGCGATGAATTGCGGCGACGACGAATAGACCAGATCCTCGCCGGTGTAAGGCGTGTTGTCGCGGAAGGGGCGCGTGCTGAGGCCTTCGGTCACGCGCGGCGGATTTGAATCGAGCGAGCGCGGATAGATCGTCCGCACCCGCTCGTCCGGCGACAGCGAATTGTGATGCGCCGCGATCGACAGGAAGATTCGGTCGATCGGCGGCAGATTGTCCTCAACCGTTTCCGCCGTGACGTGCGGCTGCGCCCGCGGCACGTCGAGCGACGGATAATTGAAATTCAGATCGACGCGCTCCTGCGGCCCGCTGCGTTTCTGAAGTTTCACGCGGATCGCCTTGGCTGGCACGTTGAACGGCACGTTCCCGATCACCATCGGCAGGTGCGACGGATCGGTCGGCTGCTCGGTATTCCACGTCGGCCACAGGATGTAGACGACCAGCAGCACCGCCACGACGCCTGCGCCGCCGGCGGCTGCGAACGGCACCAGATGGCTGCGGTGTTTTGCCCGCGCCTGAGGCCGCCGGCGCATATCCGCATGAGATGGTGAAGAGGTGTAGGACGGCATGAACAGGCGCGCTTTCTGCGGGCAAACAGTTGAATCGCCTCACTATGCCATGCAGCGGTTTATTTTTTGCCGGTTCCGGACGACGGCGCGAGCGCAAAGCCATGCAGCCGGGGCGCGGCGTTGTTAACCTTTCTTTAAGGATGAAGTGGCGGCTCCTGTCCGATTTTGCGAAGCCTCCCGGCGCTGAATGTGTGTTGCGTGCTGGGAATTTTTAGATGTCGCCGGAAGCGTTCAATTCGCTGTTTTCACTGATGATCGGATTTGCACTCGCGGGCGCTTTGAGCAGCGGCTATCAGGCGCTCGTCACCAAGCCGGCGGGCTTCGGCCTTCTCACGCAGCAGGCGCCGAAGGCATTCGCCGCCGTTCCGTTTCTGGTTTTCGCGGCTCCCTTCATCATCATGCGTAATACGCTGCGCGGCGCGCGCGTCGAGAAGCGCCGTTTTGAATTCGTGATGATGGCGACCATCATCGCAGGCTTCTGGAGCATGATGTCCGGCACCTGCGTTCTCATGGCTTTGAAAGCCGCAGGCGTCGTCTGAGCCCACTCGCATGACATTTCGGTTCGTGGCATGGTCTCCGCTCACCGGAGACTGACATGGCGATCTACGAACTCGACGGAAAATCCCCCGACCTTCCTGCCGACGGGCAATATTTCATCGCGGAGACCGCGACCGTCATCGGCAATGTGCGCCTCAAGAGCAACGCCAGCGTCTGGTTCGGCTCGGTACTGCGCGGCGACAACGAATTGATCGAGATCGGCGAAGGATCGAACGTGCAAGACAACTGCACCTTTCACACCGATCCGGGATTTCCGCTGACCGTCGGCAAGAACTGCACCATCGGCCACAATGTCATTCTGCACGGCTGCACCATCGAGGATGGCGCGCTCGTCGGCATGGGCGCGATCATCATGAATGGCGCGCGGATCGGGAAGGGCTGTATCGTCGGTGCAGGCGCTGTGATTACCGAAGGCAAGACATTCGAGGATCGTGCGCTTGTGGTCGGTGCGCCCGCGCGCGTCATTCGCACGCTGACGGAAGATCAGGTCAAGGCGATGACCTACGGCGCGCCGCATTACGTTCACAACGGCAAACGATTCAAGGCAGGCCTGAAGAAAATCGGCTGACGATCAAGCGGCGTGCAGGAACTCTACGCCGATTTCGTTGCCCTTGCGCCAGACCAGACGGCAGCGCGTCGTTTTGCGGACGTCGCCGGTGAATGCAATCGACAGTTTGCCGTCGACCGGCTCCTTGTCGTTGACGCGAATCTTCGCGCCCGTCAGCGACAGGTCGAGCAGCGTGCAGTTGCGTTTGGCAAAGCCGCCGTCCAGCGTCATCCAGACGTGCTGTTCGACCTTGTGACGCGGCTTGCGTGTTTCGCGTTTGAAAATTGCCATCGTTCTAGCTCCGATCTGGGGAGCGTTTTACACGACGGAACTTTCAGAAAATTTGAATCGATTGAATGGATCAAACCCAATCGATTCAGAAGGGGTTAACCACGCGCTTTCCTCGAATGAGGTGTTTCGGCACCGCTTGGCTCGCGTTTAGCGCCGCAGAGTCCAATTCGCGCGCCGGTGAGTCCAAGAGTCAAATCGCGAATTTCGCTAGTGATTACAGATGAATGATCGCGGCGCGGCGCTGATACCGTTTCGCGATCGGGGACATTGGGAGGCATCGATGCGGAAACTTCTTCTTGTGACGGCAAGTGTTGTCGCGCTTGCAGCTCCGGCTTTTGCGGCGGATATGTCATCACCTCAACCGATGACTTACACCAAGGCACCCATGGTGGCGCCTGCCTTTACATGGACCGGCTTCTATCTCGGCGCTCACGGCGGATACGGCTGGGGCCGCATGACCGGAAGCGATCCGGCGGGTGTGATGCCCGACAGCACGGTCGATACCAAGGGCGGCGTTGCAGGCGGCCAGATCGGTTATCTCTACCAGATCGGCGCGCTCGTCCTCGGTGTCGAAGGCTCTTACGCGTGGGCCGACATCAAGCAGAGTATGGCTTTGGGTGCCGGCACGGCGACCGTGAAGAACGACTACATCGCAACCGTTGCGGGCCGCGCCGGTTACGCGTTGGACCGAGCGTTGATTTACGGCAAGGGCGGCGTCGCGTTCACGCGCGACATGGCGGATGCAACCGACGGCCTCGGCGGATCGTCGACTGGCCGTTTCAGCCGCACCGGTTATGTTGTCGGCGGCGGTCTCGAATACGCGTTCCTGCCGAACTGGTCCGCGCGCGTGGAATACAACTATCTCGGTTTCGGTTCGCAGCTCGAGACGCCGTCGTCGCAGGGCGGCCTCGTCGCCACTCCGATGAACGTGCGCAACGAGATTTCGACCGTCACGTTCGGCGTGAACTATCACCTGAACTGAAGACTTCTAACTCCAGTACGACTTGAAGCCGGTTCGCGAGGACCGGCTTTTTTCGGGGAGTGCAATCAAAAAGGTGCGGCCAGTCCTTGGGGGAAGGGCTGGCCGCGCACGATCCGGTCTGGGACGGGGAGGGGTGGGGATACGACCGGGTCGTGTAGCTCCGTTGTTGTTTTGAAATTTCAGCGCGAGCTTGCGGTGGCGACCGCAGGACGTGAATCGCCCAGCGACACCCACACATTCGGATCGGACTGCGACTGGCGCTTGACGAAGCGGTAGCCGGTCTCGGTCCACGCCACGACGTCCTCGTTCTGATTGTCTAGAACGAACTCGCCCTTGTCGGACTTCACGGTGAGAACCGCGTGGCCTTCGCCCTTCTTGTCGCGCACGACGGTGATAAGCAGCGCCTCGCGCGGCCATCCGGCGTCGATCAGCATCTTGCGCTTCAACAAAACGTAGTCTTCGCAGTCGCCGTAGCCGTCGGTCGGATACGACCACTTCTCGATGACGCCCCAGTGCTCCTGGTCGGTCATCGGCTTGACGCTCTCGTTGACCCAGCGATTGACGCGCAGCATGTCCTTCCATGCGGTCTGCGTCATGACGATGTCGCGCGCCTGCGTCGGGCCGCCCTTGCAGTCGGCCGGATTGTCGGCGCAGAACTCGACCCAGCCGATCGGCGGACGTGCCGCTTCGCCGAGGCTCGCGTAGATGACTTTCTCGCCGGCGGCATTCGCAGCCGCCGTCATTCCGATGAGGCTGATGGCAACCGCCAGACCCCGAGCGAAATTCTCCCGTCCCTTGATTGAAAACATTTTGGCCCCCGTTTTTTGTTGGGACCAGAATGCGCGGAAGGATTTTCAGGTGGCCGAATTACGGCAGCCGCATTTGAAGCAAAGACTAGTAAAAACAGGGGCTTATTTGACTCTTACTTGAGTCAAATTCGTCTCAAATGCGAGATTTTCAAATTCGATTCAAATTTTATCGATTGGCGTGCAGAGCGTTGGATTCGCTGGGAAAGTGAAACGCGCTTTGCGCGCGCCACAGAACCGCAGGCGGCGGTCCAAAACGTATCAAGGCGACATCCGGTGAAGGACATCGCCTTGAAAGCTCTGAAAAATCAGGAGTCGCTAACCGAGCGGGTTTACCGCGCGCTTACGCTATCTTCGACTGTCTCTGGAAGCTGCGCGTGAACGAACTCGACGGCGAAGCCTTCTTCGAGGTGGCGGACGACGCGGGCCTGCACGCGTCCCAGCGTAACGGCAGAGCCAACGGCAGGCCGTGCTTCCGAGGCCAGCGCCGCGCCCGACAACGAAAGGTCCATGATGCGGACCTGCATCTGGCGTCCGTCTTCGTCGATCTTGAGCATCGCCATCGGGTTGCGCGGCACGATACGGTCGTGACGGCGATCTTCCGGCAGATTGAGGATCTGGCGGTTGGCCAGCCATGTGAGCTGGGCGGCCAGTTTGTCGCGTTTGCGGGGCGTTGCGCCGACCGTCATGGCAAAGCCGTTATCGAGCTGGCGGGTGATTTTGCCTTCAACGCGGCCGATATGGTCGAGATAGGCGACGACGCGCTCGCCGACATTGCCGATGCCGGGTGCCAGCAGCGCAAGGCCGCCGGGGGACATGTTGATGACCTGGCAGGGGAATTCACGCCGATCCGCCAGCATGTAGCGGCCGAGCAGATGGACTTTCACGCGCTGGAAGCGGCGTCGTTCTTCTGAAGCTGGAGCGGATTGTCTTTGCGGCAACGCCATCGTTTCACCGGTCGGCCGGTTTGTCGGTATGAGCCAACCTTAGGCGTCACAGGGTTAACTTTGTGTTAGCAATCGCGCACAGCCAAGGCGGATCGCGAGTTAGCGCAAGCCTTCATAGACGGTGAAGCCGCGCATGACGCTCCATTTGCGCGCTGCGCGCGGGCCGCGCCACTTCTGCGCCTCGCCGGCGTAACGCCACGATGTCAGCGTGAAATTTTTAAGCGGTGCATAGGCGTGCGCATCGTCGCGCCCGAGCGGGACAATCAGGCCGGTTAAACTCAGCGGCGAATGCGAGCGCGTGCTGAACGGCAGCAGCAGCAATTCGAGGTGAATCGTCGTGCCGTCTGCCCCCTCGGCGGCAATACCGCCAATCGTCGGAAGCGTTTCTTCCGCGACGATGCCGACGACATCCTCGAATTCACGGCGGCTGGCTCTGGTGAAGTAATCCGCAAAGCGCGCGCCTTTTGCGTCTTTGCCAAGCAATGCACAAAGCCGCGTACCGGCGACACGAAACGGGAAACCGGCAGCGCGGTCGTAGGACAAAACGAAAATATCGCCGAGCAGATGGCGCACGGCTTCCGGCTCCAGATCGCCGCGTTCGGGCGCAGCTTCGCTTGCGCGCGCGCCGTCCCAATACGCGAAGAACTCGCGGCTGGCTGAATGTTTCATCGTCCCACCCTGATCCGCGCAGAGCGAATGTGAGACAGAGCTGTCCCGTATCCACGCATGCGCGGTCCCCTTCCTGTTGTGCGGGACAGGCGTTGCAGCGTCCATGCCGGTGAGACGATTTCGCCGCATTTGGCGCGGCTTTGCGTCGTTAAGATTAATTTAACTATGAGCTTCGCGGATTTGCGGATCGCAGCTAGTGTTTGCGTACTCCAAGCCGCTCAGCTTTTCTCCAGGGGTTGGGCGGCGGATACACAGGTGGCAACGAACAGATTGGTCATTGCGCGGGGAGGGGTGGGGAACGCCCGGGCCGCGCGCAGCAAGACCGGAAGTCCAAGGGGAAGGCCTCGTGCCTTCCCTTTTTCTTTTTGTGCCGCGACGCCGTCGCGCTTGCGCCGCCTGGCCGAAAACGCCTATCTGCCATAAGACGACGACCGTTCAGGCATCCCTTTGCAAGTTCCCGAAATTCCCCCGCCGCAACCGCGCGAACCGATCCTTACCATTCCGGGCGCGATGATCGCGCTTGTCGGCGTCATGGCGGCCATTCACGGCCTGCGCATGCTGCTGCCGCTCGCGACCGATCAGGAAGTGATCTGGGCCTTCGGCTTCGTGCCGGCGCGCTACGATACAACAGTGATGGCGGGACAATTTCCCGGCGGCGTCGGCGCAGAATTCTGGACGTTTCTGACCTACGCGTTTCTGCATGCGGACTTCAACCACATCCTGTTCAACATGCTCTGGATGCTGCCATTCGGCAGCGCGCTGGCACGGCGCTTTTCACCGATCCGGTTTTTCGTGTTTCTCGCGGTGACGGCGATTGCCGGTGCTGTCGCGCATCTCGTCACGCATCAGCATGAAGTGGTACCCATGATCGGCGCGTCTGCGGCGGTTTCAGGTGCGATGGCGGCTTCGATCCGATTTGCATTCCAGTCGGGCAGCTTTCTGTCATTCGCCCGCAGTCACGCGGATGACGCCGCGCGCGTGCCCGCGCTTTCGCTCGGCAAGTCGCTGCGCAATCCGCGCGTGCTCGGATTTCTGGCGGTGTGGTTCGGAATCAATATCATATTCGGCATCGGTGCCATCGGCGTCGGCTCCAATGTTCAGAGCGTCGCTTGGCAGGCGCATATCGGCGGTTTCCTCGCCGGATTGCTGCTGTTCTCATGGTTCGATCCCGTGCCGCGCAGTCCCGATGCGCCAGAGCATAACTAATCCCCTTCGCTGCACTGCGTATTGCCGTGGCATCGCGCTGGGTCCATCATTTGCACACAGGTTGCATTGCGGCGTTTCGCGCCAGCGCGAAACCAAACTCGCGTTTCGTTGTTTGACTCATTGAGAAAAGGTGCGCGCGGATTTTCCGGGCGCGCGTTTTGAACGGGGAGATGACAATGACGGTTCGAGCAATTCTGGATACCAAAGGTCATCAGGTTGTCAGTGTAGCTCTCGATGCGAAAATGTCGGCGGCGGTGAAGATATTGTCGCAGAAACGTATTGGCGCGGTGCTGGTGATGAACGGCTCCAAGATCGAAGGCATTCTGTCGGAACGCGATGTCGTGCGCGTGCTGGGCGAGAAGGGCGCAGGCGCGCTCGACGAGCCGGTGAAATCGGCGATGACGGTCAAGGTTGTCACCTGCCGCCAGACGGATTCGGTCGGTCACATCATGGAAAAAATGACGTCGGGAAAATTCCGGCATCTTCCGGTGGTGGAGAATGAGCGCGTGGTCGGTCTCATTTCCATCGGCGACGTGGTGAAATGGCGCGTTGCCGAGTTCGAGCGCGAGCAGGAAGCCCTGCACGAATATATCAAGACGGCGTAGCGTTTAGATCGATTGGGCGAGCCAGATCGTGTGACCCCCGCAATCAGGGGCCTCGACATCGTGCGAGACGACGTAAAAGCCGTTGTCAGCTAGCAGCGAGCGATATTCGTCGGCATCGAGACTCGCGTGATAGAGCGGCTCGCCTTCGAAGGTTCCGATGGCTTCGCCATGCGCCGGCCCGCTCGTGAACATGAAGGGCGAGGTCATCGGGATCAACAACTCGATCGCCTCCAACCACGGCGGCAACGAGGGGGTGGGCTTTAGCATCCCGATCAACCTCGCGCGCTGGATCATGAACCAACTCGTCAGCAAGGGGCGGGTGACACGCGGGGCCCTCGGGATCGACCTGCACCCCGAGTTCCGGCCTGAAGACGCCGCCGCCCTGGGGCTCGACCGCCCCCACGGGGCCTGGGTCGATAAGGTCCAGGCGGCCACCCCGGCCGCGCAGGCGGGGCTCCGCGACGGCGACGTGATCCTGCGGTTCGGCGGGGTCGAGGTCCATGACCTGAACCACCTGATCAACATGGTCTCGATGGCCCCGATCGGCCAGTCGGCCGAATTGGAAGTCTGGCGCGAGCGGCAGACGCTGGCGATCCGCGTGACGGTGGGCGACCGCGAACGGACCATCGCCCTGGCCGCCCCGGAGGTCGACCGGGGGACGACCACCCGCGGCGGCTTACTCCGTCGCCCCGACCGCCCGACGACCCCCTCGGCGGGCGCCAGCGCCTTGGGGGTCGACGTCCAGACGCTCGACGAGGCGACCGCCC
>JAFKKP010000096.1 GCA_017305515.1 Hyphomicrobiales bacterium | reverse complement strand
GCGCGCTTGCAGTCTCCGACGACTTCTCCGCCGGCTTTGAAGCGGGCTCGGGCTCAACCTTGGCAGCCTCCGTCTTTGCGGCCTTCGGCGGCGCCTCGACGGTCTTGGCCGTTTCGGAGGCTTTCGCGTCCTTTGCCGTGTTGGCGGGTGCAGCAACCTCGGCCTTGGGCTTGTCGGCGTCGGGCTTCGCGTTGATGTAGTGCGTGACGATGTAAGCCCCGACGACCGTCGCCACGACCGATGGGATCACTTCCAGGATGTATTTCGAGAGAAACTTGACGACCATTTCCAACAACTCCCCGCAACGCGTGAGATGCTGGAACTTTGGGGCCGATTGAGGGATCAACTGCGACGGATCGGTGGCAATCGCTCACTTTCAAAGGATTCTGGGCGATTCAAACCATCAATGGTTAAGGCACCAGCACCATGAATATGAAGACGGCGAACACCAGCATATGGACGAGGCCGAACAGGATATTCGTCCGGCCGGTTCCGAAGGTGAGAAGGCTGAGCAGCAGGGTCATCACCAGCAACGCCGTGTCGCGCGCGCTGAGACCAAGCACCAGCGTCTTGTCGAGAATGTAAGTCGCGACCGCGACGGCGGGCACTGTAAGGCCGATAGTCGCGATGGACGAGCCGAGCGCGAGGTTGATGCTCTTTTGCAAATCGTTACGCCGCGCCGCCGACAGCGCCGCCACGCTCTCCGGCAGCAGGATCAGGAGTGCGACGACGATGCCCGCGAATGCCGGCGGCGCGCCGATTGCAGCAGCTCCCGCATCGATGACCAGCGAGAATTTCTTCGCCAGCAGCACCACCGCCAGCAGCGAAACCAAGAGTAGGACACTGCTCAGTAACAGTTCGCTGCCCGATGCAGGCGCATGACCGTCATCGCCGTCCTCGCCGCCGGCGATGAAATAGTCGCGGTGACGAATGGTCTGCGTGTAAAGGAACACCGCGTAAAGCACGATGGTGACAACACTGACAAAAATCAGCTGGCTCGACGAATAGACCGGACCCGGATTGGTCTGCGTATAATTCGGCAGAACGAGTGTGATGGTCGCAAGAACGATCAGAACGCTGAGATAGACGTTAACGCCCGTCACCTGAAAATCCTGTTCGCGATAACGCAATCCGCCGACGAGAATACAGAGGCCTACAAGCCCGTTGCAGACGATCATCACGACAGCGAACACGGTGTCGCGCGCCAGCGTTGGCACGGCCTTGTCGCCGAGCATGATGGTTGCGATCAGCGCGACTTCGATGATGGTCACGGCGAGCGTCAGCAAGAGCGTGCCGAAAGGTTCGCCGATCCTCTGCGCAATGACTTCGGCATGATGGACGGCGGCAAACACGGTCCCGAACAAGACGACCAGCAGCACGGCGGCAAATGCGAGCCCTCCAGCCGATCGGGTAAATCCGATGCCGGGGATCAGGGATGCGAGGAAAAGCAGAACGGCCAGCGCCGGGAAGACCCACGCCGAACGCGGCATATGCGAATGAGAACTCATCGCGTCACTCTAACAACCGGATTGCGAAGGCGATAGACGCATGGCGATCAGAAGGAATTTGCGCGCTGCTGCGGAATGCCGTAACGAATTTGTCGTCATACGGGG
The DNA here is from genome assembly GCA_017305515.1 of Hyphomicrobiales bacterium. Classification (GTDB taxonomy): domain Bacteria; phylum Pseudomonadota; class Alphaproteobacteria; order Rhizobiales; family Xanthobacteraceae; genus Afipia. Next base: position 2,331 of record JAFKKP010000096.1, on the reverse strand, counting down.
AGGAAAGAATGTTCTCACACATTATGATCGGGACCAACGATCTCGACAAGGCAAAGGCGTTCTATGACAAGCTGCTGGGCACTCTCGGCGTGCAGCCGGCCATCGTGGATCGCCACCGCATCTTCTATCGCACCAAGACCGGGACATTTGCCGTGTCGAAACAGATCGACGGCAAAGCTGCAACCTTCGCCAACGGCGGCACGACCTGTGAGGATCCGCCCGGCATTCGCGGAATGGGCGACGTGAAGATGTATATCGCCTATCTGCGCGATCCGGACGGCAACAAGCTCTGCGCGCTGTATCGGCTTCCGAAAGGCTCCTGAGCCAAATCGGCGACTGAAGCAAAACGGCCAGCGCGGAAAACCGTGCTGGCCGTGTGCGTAAAAAATCAATGAAGCGGACGATTATTTCTTCTTTGCAGTTTTCTTCTTTTTCTTAGTGGTCTTTTTCTTCTTCTTTTTCGCCATGACGTAGGCCGTCACCTTCTTCGACGAATGGCCGACCGCCTTGACCGCAGCCTTCAGCGCGGCCGGCGTGATCTTCAGCTTCTTCGACCAGTAACGAACTTCGTAGGGCTGGCTCAGCGCGATCAGAGCGCGGTCCCGCGCCTTGTGCTTCTGTTCCTTGATATAGGCTTCGACCTTCTTCGCGGAGTGGCCGACCTTCTTGACTGCGGCCTTGAGCTTGGCCGGCGTGATCCTCAGTTTCTTGGACCAGTAACGAACTTCGTAGGGTTCACTCAACGCAATCAACGCTGCATCAGCGCCACCGCGCTTTGACTTGTTGTCGGCCATCCAGCCCTCCTGTCGGTGAGACTCGGCGTTACACGTTACAGCGCCTTGACGATGTTCTCCGTCATTTTCTTGGCGTCACCAAGCAGCATCATGGTGTTGTCGCGATAAAACAGTGGATTATCGACACCGGCATAGCCCGATGCCAGCGAGCGTTTGATGAACATCACCGTGCCGGCCTTCCAGACCTGCAGCACCGGCATGCCGTAAATCGGCGACTTCGGGTCTTCTTCCGCCGCCGGGTTTGTCACGTCGTTGGCACCGATCACAAAGGCGACGTCCGCCTGTGCAAATTCGGAGTTGATGTCTTCAAGCTCAAACACTTCGTCGTAAGGCACGTTGGCTTCCGCCAGCAGCACGTTCATGTGGCCGGGCATGCGGCCCGCGACCGGATGAATGGCGTACTTGACCTCGACGCCCTCCTTCTTGAGCGTGTCGGCCATTTCACGGAGCGCATGCTGAGCCTGCGCCACCGCCATGCCGTAGCCCGGCACGATGATGACCTTCTGCGCGTTCTTCATGATGAAAGCCGCGTCGTCGGCCGAACCGAGCTTGACCGGCTTCACTTCGCCGCCACCCGCTGCGCCTGCCGCAGCAGTTTCGCCGCCGAAGCCGCCGAGAATGACGGAAATGAAGGAGCGGTTCATCGCATGGCACATGATGTAGGACAGGATCGCACCGGATGAGCCGACAAGCGCACCAGTGATGATGAGCGCCGAATTGCCGAGCGTGAAGCCGATGCCGGCGGCCGCCCAGCCCGAATAGGAATTCAGCATCGAGATGACGACCGGCATGTCGGCGCCGCCGATCGGGATGATGATGAGCGCGCCGAGTACGAGCGCCAGAATCGTAATCATCCAGAAATCGAACGACGATTGCGAGACAACCAGCCCGTAGATGAAGAACACCAAGGCAAGCGCCAGCACGATGTTGATGACATGCCTGAACGGTAGCATGATCGGCGCGCCGCTCATGCGGCCCGACAGCTTCAAAAACGCAATCACTGAGCCCGTAAACGTCAGCGCGCCGATGGCGACGCCGAGCGACATTTCGACGAGGCTCGAAGCATGGATGTTACCGCGCGTGCCGATGTCGAAGGCTGCGGGGGCATAGAACGCGCCTGCCGCAACAAGCACCGCCGCCATGCCGACGAGCGAGTGAAATGCCGCGACGAGTTCCGGCATCGAGGTCATCGGCACCTTGCGCGCTATGACAGCGCCGATGCCGCCGCCGATGGCGATGCCGAGGATCACGAGAATCCAACCGACAACATCGCCCGGCGGATGAGCGGCGAGCGTGGTGACGATCGCGATCGTCATGCCGATCATGCCGAACCAGTTGCCCTGACGCGACGACGCCGGGCTCGAAAGACCACGCAGCGACAGGATGAAGAGAACGCCTGCGACGAGATACAGAAGGGCTGAGAGGTTTGCGCTCATGACCGGCCCTTACTTCTTTTTCTTCTGGTACATCGCCAGCATGCGCTGAGTGACCAGGAAGCCGCCGAAAATATTCACGCAGGCGAAGACCAATGCGATGA
>JAFKKP010000095.1 GCA_017305515.1 Hyphomicrobiales bacterium | reverse complement strand
TCACACGCCGTAGCGTTCCGTGCGGATGATTTTCGGCGACAGGCCGTTGTCCATCAGGCCGTGCGCCGCCATCTCGACGAACGGATTCGATCCGCAGACGAAGGCTTGCGCCGGCGCGGATGGAAGTTTCGCCAGGACCGCCGCGATCATCGCGTCGTCGATGCGGCGCTCATAGTCGCCGGCACGCTTGGCCTTGTCGCGCGTCACCGCGATCGCAAGCTCGAATCCGTCCTTCCGGCCGTGCAACGCGATCAACTCGTCGCGATAAATCACGTCGTCCCATGTGCGCGACGAGACCAGCAGCGCGACCGGAGTCCTGTCGCGCCGCGCCGCGCGATGGCGCAGCATGCTCACGAGCGGCACGACACCGGAGCCTCCGCCGATCAAGACCAGCGGCCCGCCGTCCTCAACCTTCCAGATGAAATGACCGCCGAGCGGCGCCTTGATCTCGATGACATCGCCGACCATCGCGATCTCATGGAAGAAGCCGGAGACTTCACCGTTATCGAGCCGCTCGACAGCGAGTTCGATTTCGTCGCCATTCTCGGGCGCCGTCGCGATGGAATAATTGCGCTGTGCGCGATAGCCGTCCGCAGCCGTCAGCCGCACGGCGACATGCTGCCCCGCCTGATAGGCGAACGCCCGGTCTGGTTTCAGAAAATAACTTGTCACGCGCTCGGTACGCGGTTCGATCCTGGTGACGGTCGCATTCTGCCAGACGGCAAGCCGGCGCGATTCGGCTGACGACACGCTCATCTACGGATCACCCGTGTAACGCTGCTCGCGGAACGGATCGCCATACATGTGATAGCCGCGCAATTCCCAGAAGCCCGCAGTGTCGGTCTCGGTGAATTGCAGCGCATTCACCCATTTCGCGGACTTCCAGAAGTAAAGATGCGGCACCAGAAGCCGCGCGGGCCCGCCGTGATCGGACGTGAGCGGCTTGCCGCCGAAATGCGTCGCGACCATTCCCTTGCCGCCGATCAGGTCCGCCGTCGGCACATTCGTCGAATAATCGTCAAAGGAATGCGCGAGCATGAACTGCGTCGGCGCGTCGACGCCGGCGGCTTCGAGAATGTCATCGACAGTCACGCCGCGCCAGACCGTGTCGAACTTCGACCATGTCGTGACGCAGTGAATGTCACGCTTGATCTCTGTCTGCGGCAGCACGTTGAACTCGGCCCAATTCCATTTCGCCACCGGCTTCGGCCCGACCTTCAGCGTGAAGGTCCAGGTCTCGAGATTGACGCGCGGCGTCGGCCCCGCCGACAGCACCGGAAAATCGCTCGTCAGATGCTGGCCCGGCGCGAGGCGCTTGGCCGTGTCGGGCGGCTGCGGCCGTCCGGTAAATCCGCGTGTCACCATGATGATGCTCCTGCGCCGATGTTTTCAGACTAACGCCCGCGAAACAACCGTATTTCCCGCCGACTCGCATCGCACATGTTGCAACCCCGCGCCTTGAAGGCACCCACCCTTTTCGATAGTTTCCGCGCGCTTTGGCGGGCTTGCGTCGGCAACCCGAAATCACGGTGGATGAGCGCAGCCCCACCCGATGCTTTTCAATTCGCTTGAATTCATTTTCGTGTTTCTGCCGGTTGCGGTCGCCGCGCATTTCATCGCCGCGCGCCGCAGCATGGTGGCCGCCGTTATCGTCACCACGCTCACCTCGCTGTTCTTCTATGCGTGGTGGAAGCCGCCCTTCGTCGTTCTTCCGGTTCTCTCGATCCTGCTGAACTTTCTGCTTGCGCAGCAAATCCTAAAATCCGACAAGGCGACGGCCAGATTGCTGGTAACAGCGGGCGTGATCGCCAACCTCGTCGTGCTCGGCTATTTCAAATATGCCGACTTTATACTGTCCATCGTTGAGCAGCGCAGCCCCGGCAACCCCAATGTGCCGCTGGCGCTGTCGTTCACCACCTTCGTGCAGATCGCATTTCTGGTCGAAACCGCGCGCAAGCCGGTCGAGATCAAATTGCCGCGCTACGCGATGTTCGTCGCGTTCTTTCCGCATCTCATCGCAGGCCCCATCGTGCGCTGGAGCGAACTGGGTCCGCAGATCGCCGACAAACTTCGCTACCGGCTCGACTGGAACAACATCGCGCTCGGCCTCACCGTCTTCGTGCTCGGGCTGACGAAGAAAGTGCTGCTCGCCGACAAGCTCGCGGTTCATGTCGCGCCGGTGTTCGATGCGGCAGCAACCGGCGCGCCCGTCACCGCAGTTGCCGCGTGGGGCGCATCGCTCGCTTATTCACTCCAGCTCTATTTCGATTTCTCCGGCTATTCGGACATGGCAATCGGGCTCGGACTGCTGTTCAATTTTCGCCTGCCGCTGAATTTCGCCGCTCCGTTCCGCGCGACCAGCATCATCGATCTGTGGCGGCGCTGGCACATCACGCTGTCGCGATTCCTACGCGACTTCGTCTATGTCCCGCTCGGCGGCGGTGCGTCGGGGCCGGTGCGCCGCTCGATGAATCTGTTGGCCACGATGGTGCTCGGCGGGTTGTGGCATGGGGCGAACTGGACCTTCATCGCGTGGGGCGCATTTCACGGCGTGCTGCTGACGGTGAACCACTGGTGGCGCACGCTGCGCGGGCCGCGTCCCGTCACGATGCCCCGCAATCTGATCGGATGGGCACTGACATTCACCGCTTTCGTGATCGGCATGACGTTCTTCCGCGCCGCCGACATCTACTCCGCAATGCTGATGCTGAAAGCGATGGCCGGTTTCGGACACGCGCCGGATAACGCGCCGCTGCTGGTCGAGTACGATTTCTTCGCGATGGAAAAGGGCTATGTCACCGAAGCCTTCCTGCGCAAATGGCTCGGCTCGCACTGGTCGATGGTCGGCACGGCGCTGACGTTCGGCGTGCTTGCGATTGCGCTCATCATGCCTGACACGATGGAGTTCGTGAACTATCGCGAAGGCGAGCCGCATTCGGACTGGCGGCGTTCGCAGAAAATTCTCGTCTGGTCGCCATCGATCTTCTGGGCGATTGCGATGCTGGCGTTGTTCGGCGTGGTGTTCGCCAATCTCGGGCATTTCAGCGAATTCCTCTATTATCAGTTCTGACGGACGCAACATGGCACGGCGATTTTCACTGGCAATGATAATGGGAGCGGCGCTGCTGTTCCTCGCCACCGTTGCGGCGAACGTGCTGTTCGATCCTGAACTCGTGTTCGGCACCAATCTGTTTCCGCAGAACATCAACTGGAACGAGCGCGTCAGCAAACTGAAGAATTATCAGCGCGACGCGGACACGACCGATGCCCTGCTGTTTTCGTCCTCGCGCGGCAATCTGCTCGACCGTAAACTTCTGGCGAAAGACATGGGCGCGTCGCATCTGCTCAGCATGTCGATGTCTTTCGGCATGATTACCGATCACCTGCCGCTGCTCGAATATGTGCTGCGCGACAAGGCCGCGCGCGGCCAGCATCTGAAGTCCGTCGTGCTGCTGCTCGATCCGGATTTCTTCGGCAAGCCGCCGTGGACCAACTCCAACATCAACAGCTTCCTGCCGCCCGAGTTATCGGGCGAGTCGCCGGTGCGTTACTGGTGGCGCTATCTCACGGTGTTTCAGTATCGGCTATGGCGTGACGTATGGCGCTCCTCGCACGCGCAGGCGCACGCCGTTAACCCGGCCGAGCGCCCCGGCGACACGGCACCCGCAACAGAAGCTATTCCCGCAGCAGCGCGCATGCCGATTCCGACAATCAAGGAAGACTATCGCCGGGGTTTCAATTCGGTGCGGCCAGACCTTGAGCGACAGTTGATCGCGCTGCGGCGTTTCGTCGAGCTATGCCGGGAGAACAATGTTCCGCTGAAAGTCGCGGTTAATCCGATCATCGACCAGAATCTGGACTGGCATGAGCCGGGCATGATCGACGGCCTGATCGCACGGCTTTCAACTGTCACGCCGCTGTGGGATTTCAACGCGCCGGCGCTGGTCGCCGGACGTCACGAATTCTGGCTGGATTTTTCGCACTTCGATGCGACG
>JAFKKP010000094.1 GCA_017305515.1 Hyphomicrobiales bacterium | reverse complement strand
CGATCCCGCGGCCTGTTGTTTTTCGTTCCGTGTCGCCGCCGCAATTCCGCCACTCGATTCCAAGTCCGTCACTTTTCCGCCATTCGGAAAAGCCTTGAAAATCAACGGCCGTTTTCGGTGCGGTAACGCCGAGAATTACTTCTTGTTGTCCGGATTGAACAGCGGCGGACGTCCACCCTGCCCGCCGGCAACGCTCAGCTTGTTGGATTCCACATTGGTCTTTTCAGACGGGTTCGGATTGCTGGACACGACCTGCGGCGGCAGCGGCAGATTGCCCTGCACCTTCGGCGGCGACTGCTGCAAGGTCGACGATGAACCCTTGATGGTCGAGACATCGCCGGACAGCACGCCGCCCTTTTCGATTTCGATGTCGCCGTAAGTTGCCGAGCCTTCGATGCGGCCGGTCTTGCGCAGCGAGAGACACACCTTCGCTTCGATATGTTCGTAAACCTTGCCCTGAATGTCGGCCTGATCGACGCTCACCTTGCCCTTGATCGTGCCGGTCGGACCGACGAGCAAATCGCGCGCGACGATTTCGCCATCGACAGTGCCGTGAACAACCACTTTTTCTGGAGCGTTGATCGAACCTTTGAACACAACGCCTTCGCCGAAATAGGCGCAGCTAGCCTGGCCGCCTACACCCTTGTCGAGATCACTCATCAAACGCACTCCGGACGCCCGTTAAGATAAGTTAACTTCCCCCGGTGCGTCCGGCATCGCAACCACAGATTAACATTTGCCGATAACCAATCTTAAAGAAGGTTAATTTTGCACGGCGAGTTCCATTTGCCACAATTGGAAAAGGCGTATCGATGTTGATGATTTGAGTGCAGTCGGCTGAAGGCGCTGGCGGAGAGGGAGGGATTCCCAGCCAAGGCGCGCGAGCGCTCAAGAAAGTCAATGAAAACGGGCTTTTCTGAATGGCCAGCAAAGACTTTGTGGCCACCACTGTGTACCACTTCTCGTGGGTGCACAACCCTGCCGATTCGACCGTATACCGAACGCCAATTCCCCGGCTGCGAGGACCCGGCTGCGGCACCGCCGAAAGTGCAGCGGCCGCTCCGCGACAGAACGAGACCCCCCCTTGGCGCGGCCGTCTCACGGTGTCTTCTATTTCTTTTTGCGTGCTGCGGCCCGCGCGTCCGCAATGGCCTGTTTGAACCCGGCCGCGTCGAGCACGCCAGGAACACGGAACGTTCCGACGATGAAGGCGGGAGTACCCTGAAAACCAAAGGCCTCGGCCTGTTCATTGTTGCGGACCAACAGCGCCTCGATGGCAGGTTGGTACGTCGTCATGTCCTTGACGGCTTGGTCGATGTCGACGCCAGCCTTCGAGAGCAGGTCCTGAACGATCCGCTCGCTTAGCTTCGTTGTCGCTCCGATGAGGGCAGCATGCGACTCATGGTACTTGTTCTGATATTTGGCCGCGAGGACCATCTTCGCCGCATATTGCGAGGCTGCGCCGAAGATCGGCCAGTCCTTCATCACGATACGCAGCTTTCCATCTTCCTTGGCGATCCTGGCCAACTCCGGAGCGACTTTCTTGCAGTACGGGCACTGATAGTCGAAATACTCGACAATGGTGATGTCTCCCTGCGGATTGCCCATCGACGGAACGTCAGGGTCGCGCAGGACGCTCTCCCTGAAGGAATCGGCGCTCTCCCCCGAAGCGAAGGTTGAAAGGCCGACGAGGCTTCCGATGGCGACACCGGTTGCGATGGCGACGGAGATGATCATTTTCTTCATGCTGTGACCTCTATTTGGAACGCGCCGCCGCGTCATTGAACGCGGCCGACACGGACGATTGGGAAAGGATTTCGGAAAGCGCGATGCCGTCAGTGGCCCCGGGGCCGAAGACGATGTTGAAGGGAATCCCGTAGCGGCCGTGCTCGTTCAGAAACTGCGCGATCTCCGGATCCGGTTTGGTCCAGTCGGCGCGCAGGGGCACCACGTCCGAGGAGAGTCGCCCCGCGACCTCCTGCCCGTCGATAACAAGAGCCTTGTTGATCTTGCAGGTGATGCACCAGTCCGCGGTGACATCCACGAACACCGTGCGACCTGCGGCAACGAGCGAATGCAGTTCGTGGGCCGAAAACGTGCGCCATGGAATCTGCTGGGCGGGCGATCGATGATGCGGAGTGAAAGCAGCAAGTGCTGCTATGACGACCGCGATCGCGGCGCCCGCCCCTGCAACCATCCGGGGTGGCGCCCCTTTCGCCAAGCCGAGGACGGCGAGCGCCGAGGCCAATGCAGCGCCGATCGAAATAGCCAGCATCGTGCCGGCGACCTCGCCGAGCACCATCAGGAGCCATCCGGCGGTCGCCAGCAGCGCGATGCCGAATACCTGTTTGACGTGAGCCAGCCATGGCCCCGGCCTTGGCATGACCTTCGCTATCCCGGGAAATGCGGCAACAATCAGGTATGGCGACGCCATGCCGATGCCGAGGGACGCGAAGATGATCATGATCTCGCCAGTTCCCTGCGACAGCGCAAAACCCACCGCCGTTCCGACAAGAGGAGCCGAGCAAGGCGTCGCGAGGAGGGTCGCCACGAAGCCGCTGAGAAAATGCGACGTCGTGGACGTTCCTCCGGCGATGCCGCTCACTTTTGTCAGCAATGCGGATGGCGCAGCGAGATGAAGGAGATCGAACTGGCTGGCGGCGAACAGCGACAGGACGATCGACATTCCCGCCAGGAATACCGGCTGTTGGAATTGAATGCCCCAGCCGACGCTTGCGCCTGCCGCCTTCATGCCAGCCAACACGCCCGCAAGAACTAGGAACGACAGGAGGATGCCGGCCGCCGTTGCTGTGAATCCCCTGCGCACCTCTCTCTTGTCGGCCGTGCTGCCGTGAACGAAGGAGAGAAGCTTTAGCGAGAGCACCGGAAATACGCACGGCATAAGGTTCAGGATGAAACCGCCGGCGAGCGCGATGCCGATGAGTGCGAGCAAAGTTGACGGCGCGGAGGCCGGCCTGGGATCGGCGGACGCCGGCAAACTCCCGCTCTCTCGGGCCCGCACGGCTGAAGAGACCGCCAGCACGCTTTCGCCGCCGGAGACCACCGTGGCCGTCACTGTCCGGTCGCGGATGCTGTTTGCGGTCTCACCGGGCAGCTCGACGGCAAGCGTTGCGCGGTTGCCGTGATCGAACGTCACGACCGGCTTGTCTCCGCTCAGCGGAGGATCGCTCTCGATAAAGGCGTCGGGTGCGAGAAGAGGCCTGCTTGAGGCGACTTCGATCCGCAACGACGCGGGTCCCGTAGAGGAACGTTCGATGGAGAGAACAGACAGCACGTGAGATGTGGCCTCTGGAACCTTCGAACGCCATGCGTCGATGGCGGCCTGGGACGGACCGCCCGCTCCCGGCTGGATCGTGGCGTCGAGCACTCGCTCTTCGCGGACGCAGATGGTGCTACAGGCGTAAACAGCGAGCTTGAGGCGGATGCGTGTCTCTACGTTCGGATCGCGGACCTTGAGCCTGACCGGAAAGAGGACTTCGTGCGTGTATCCAACCGTCTCAAATCCCAGAATGGAAAGCCGAGATGGCGCAGGCCACTGCACCTCCGCATCGAGGACGTTCGACGAACCGGACCAGTCGAACTCAGTCGGCAGTCCGGCATCCCCCGGTGATTTCCAATAGGTCTTCCATCCCGGCCCGAGATTGAGGTCGACCCCCAGCCAAGTCTCATCACGGGCCACCGTCGAGTCGCCTACCATGAGATCGGACCTGATATCCGGCTTGTTAGCCACCGCCGGCGCAAAGGTCTGACCTGCCGCAGCGGATGCCGCGAAGACGCCGACGGCGAAGGCGGCAATCGTGCGCAGTACAATGTTCGTCCTCATCAGCGCACCTCTGCCTTGATCGATGTTTCGGCTGCGACTGATGGAGTCGCGCGCGATTCAGCCTCGGAGAGAACAACCACCTTGGATCCGACCGGGACGCGGTTGAAGAGATCGATCACATCCTGATTCAACAGCCGGATGCATCCGCTCGACACGTTCTTGCCGATACTTT
>JAFKKP010000093.1 GCA_017305515.1 Hyphomicrobiales bacterium | reverse complement strand
CTTCGCCAAGAAGGACGGCAACAGCCGTTACATCGTCAACGGTCAGAAAATCTGGACAAGCCGCGCCGAACATTCAGACCTGATGATTTTACTGGCGCGCACAACGCCGAAGGCCTGCAAGCGCAATTCGCCGCTGGCGATCTTGGGTAGCCATTTCTTCTTTTGATCCTCCGAGCCGTCCCGCAGCAGCGTGCCCATCGTGTACATCTGCGCGTGGCATCCGCCGCCGTTGCATCCGGCGCGCTGTATTTCTTCGAGGATGGCTGCCGCCGCCGATAGCTTCAAACCCGAGCCGCCATATTCCTCGGGGATCAGGACCGAGAGATAACCCGCCTCGATCAGTGCCTGCACAAATTCCTTCGGGTAGGCCATCTCGCGGTCGAGCTTGCGCCAGTATTCGCCGGGAAACTGCGCGCAGAGCTTGGCTACGGATTCGCGGATGTCGGAAAATTCGTCGGGAGCCGGATGCTTCATGCTTGGGGTTTTGGCAGATCGACGGCCCGCATGGTAGCCGTCCCGAACGCAAAACCGTGTCCCGATTTTGCATTCTGACGGAAGGTTCGGGCGTCGGGGCGGAGCGTTCGGCCTAGGCGTTGATGCGAACCGGAAGGGTTTCGTAGCCTTTCACAAAGCTCGAATAGATGCGCTTGGGTTCGCCGACGACCTCGATATTGTCGAAGCGTTTGAGGATTTCTTCCCAGATGATCTTGAGCTGTAAATCCGCAAGCCGCATGCCGACGCAGCGGTGAATGCCGAAGCCGAATGACATGTGCGTGCGCGGACGGGCGCGGTCGATGATGAAATCGTTCGGCCGCTCGATGGCGTCCTCGTCGCGGTTGCCGGAGACGTACCACATCACGACGCGGTCGCCTTTTTTGATTTTTTTGCCGCCGAGTTCGGTGTCCTGCAACGCGGTGCGCCGCATATGCGCGAGCGGTGTCTGCCAGCGAATCACCTCGGGCACGAAACTTTCGATCAGCGAATGATCGGCGCGCAGTTTGGCGTATTGATCGGGATTTTCGTTCAGCGCCAGCACGGAGCCCGTCATCGAATTGCGGGTGGTGTCGTTGCCGCCGACGATCAGAAGAATGAGATTGCCGAGAAGTTCGTCGCGATTCATGTGACGTGTCGCGTCCGAATGCGCCATCATCGAGATGAGGTCGCCCTTCGGGGGCGCATTGACGCGCTCGTTCCACAGTCCGATGAAATAGTCGGCGCATTCACCCAATTCTTTCAGCCGGGATTCCTCGCTCTCATAGATGCCGCTCTTCGGCAGGGCGGTTGCAAGATCCGACCAGCGCGTCAGCATGCGGCGGTCTTCCCAAGGAAAATCGAACAATGTCGCGAGCATCTGCGTCGTAAGTTCAACCGAGACGCGCTCGACCCAGTTGAAGGTCTCGTTGCGCGGCAGATTATCGAGAATCTGCGCCGAGCGTTCGCGGATCAGCACGGCCATACGATCCAGCGGCTGCGGCGTGAACATGGGCTGCACGGTCTTGCGCTGCGGGCCGTGTTTCGGCTCGTCCATCGCGATGAAACTCGGCCAGTTATATTGCTCGCCGACATCGCGCAGCGTGATGCCGCCATACCTCACGTCCGACGAGAAGATCGCCGGGTTAGTATCGACGTGCATGATGTCGTTGTATTTCGTCACCGACCAGTAATCGCCGACGGGGCAGGTCGTGCAGAAATGCACCGGCTCCTCGGCGCGCAACCGCTCGAAATAGGGCCACAGCGTATCGTCGGCAAAAAGTTTCGGCGCGCCGGGATGAAAATCCTTCAGCGGCATTGCATAGGCGCGTTCCCGCGCCGTGCGCAGGCGCTCGTCTTTAGCGGTGCTCAAGGTCCCGTGCATCGATGCTCTCCGCTGCGTTGCCGTCTCGCGATTTTCAGATTTGAGTTTGAATTACAGCGCGTTGTCTCTGCCAGAGCAAGGCGCGCCGTCAGGTCAAACCGCCGCGTCCGTTTCAAACGCGGCTATCTTGGAAACGGTATCACCTTGGCAGTTCCATCAGGAGGAACAACTACAAATTTATTCGCGTAAAAGTTGTTTAACCACCTGAGCCCAATCTCGTCTGCGAACGGATTGTCAGAGGCATAGAATATGCAGTTTTTCAAACCATCTCAGGAGCTTAGCGCGAAGCTGGATGCGCTTGGCAAATCGCAGGCGATGATCGAGTTCAATCTCGACGGCGCAATTATCGCCGCCAACCAGAATTTCCTTAACGCGATGGGTTATCGGTTCGATGAAATTCAGGGCAAGCACCACGGCATGTTTGTGGACCCGGATTATCGCGAGTCTGCCGAATACAAGGATTTCTGGGAGGCGCTTCGGCGCGGCGAATTCCAGTCGCGTGAATTTCCGCGTGTCGCCAAAGGCGGCCGTCGGGTCTGGATTCAGGCGTCGTACAATCCGCTGCTCGATAGCCGCGGCAAGCCGTTCAAGGTTGTGAAGTTCGCGTCCGACATCACCGAACAGAAACTGAGGAACGCGGACTATGAAGGCCAGATCAATGCGATCCGGAAATCGCAGGCGGTGATCGAGTTCAATCTCGACGGCACGATCATTACGGCGAACGACAATTTTCTGAAGACGCTTGGTTATCGTCTCGACGAAATCCAGGGCAAGCACCACGGCATGTTCGTCGAGCCGGATTTTCGCGAAAGTGTCGCCTATCGCGAATTCTGGGACTCGCTGCGCCGTGGTGATTATCAGGCGGCGGAATACAAGCGCGTCGCCAAGGGTGGGCGAGTCGTGTGGATTCAGGCATCCTATAATCCGATCCTGGGCGCGGATGGAAAGCTCAGCAAGGTCGTGAAGTTTGCAACCGACACTACCGCTCAGGTCGAGGATCGGATTCGCCGCGGCGAGATCCAGAAGTCGATCGACATCGATTTGGGAATGATTACGGATGCTGTGACCGCAACCACCGAACGCGTGACATCGGCGGCAAGCGCATCGACGCAGACTTCGTCCAACATGCAGGCTGTTGCATCCGGCGCGGAAGAGCTCGCAGCGTCCGTCGGCGAGATCAGCCGGCAGGCAGCGGATGCGCTGAACATCTCGAAGCAGGCCGTGCAGCAGGCGAATGAGACCAACGCCATCGTGTCCGGCCTTGCTGTCGCCGCGCAGAAGATTGGCGACGTGGTCAAACTCATCAACAACATCGCCGACCAGACCAACCTTCTGGCGCTGAACGCGACGATCGAAGCTGCGCGCGCGGGCGAGGCGGGCAGGGGCTTTGCGGTTGTTGCGTCCGAAGTGAAAAGTCTCGCGTCGCAGACGGCTAAGGCCACCGACGAGATCAGCGCGCAGATTGCCGAGGTTCAGGGAACGACGGCAAACGCCGTCAACGTAATCGAGGCGATTTCGCAGACGATTTCGCGCGTCAACGAAATTTCTTCGGCGATAGCAGCCTCGGTGGAGGAACAGGCTGCTGTGACACAGAGCATCTCGGAAAACATGCAGGTGGCGGCAAAGGGCGTGACCGACATCAACGCCAACATGAATGACATTGCCGATGCCACAAGATCGGTCGATGAATCGACCCGCAAGGTGAGGGACGCTTCTCGCGCCCTGGCCTGACAAAGCCCGTCAAAACGTTCCTCGAAATGTCGGACAAAAGACATTTCGAGACCCGGCATTGTGGCCTTCTCTCCTCAATCGGCTCGTGGCATGGTCGCCGTCAAATGCGGCGATAGCTGCTACAAGAACCGCTCCGGGAGAGATTGAGATGATTCCGAACACGCCACCCGTCTTCAATTTCGACCTCGGCGAGACCGCCGACGCGATCCGCGAAACCGTGCGCGATTTTTCGCAGCATGAGATTGCGCCGCGCGCCGCAGAGATCGACAAGACCAATCAGTTCCCACGCGATCTGTGGCCGAAGCTCGGTGCGCTTGGTCTCCACGGCATCACGGTTGAGGAGGAATATGGCGGTGCCGGTCTCGGTTATCTCGAGCATTGCATCGCGATGGAAGAAATATCGCGCGGGTCGGCGTCGGTCGGTCTGTCTT
>JAFKKP010000092.1:3783-7824 GCA_017305515.1 Hyphomicrobiales bacterium | reverse complement strand
CGTGACACCCAAGGCGCGCGCGCTCCGGCCTATAACGAGCACGAAGTTTCTGCGCTGATGAAGCAGCCGAAAATCCAGATCAGGGTGGGCATGGGCATGGGCAAAGGCAGCGACCGCGTGCTGACCTGCGATCTCACAAAAGAATATGTTGCCATCAACGGCGACTACCGCTCTTGAAGACGATTCTCGTCGTCGCCTGCGCGCTGATCGACGCGGATAACCGCGTTCTGATCGCGCAGCGCCCCGAAGGCAAGACGCTCGCGGGCCTGTGGGAATTTCCCGGCGGCAAGGTCGATGCAGGCGAACGGCCGGAAGCGGCGCTCATTCGCGAATTGAAGGAAGAACTCGGAATCACCGTCGAGGAGCCGTGTCTCGCACCGCTGACTTTCGCCAGCCACGCCTATGACGATTTCCATTTGCTGATGCCGCTTTATGTCTGCCGCAAATGGGAAGGTACGGTGACGGCCCATGAGCATAAAAATCTTGCATGGGTGCGCGCGAACAAGCTGCGCGATTATCCGATGCCGCCGGCGGACATTCCGCTGATCGCGCATTTGTCCGATCTGCTGCTCTAGCTTTTCTTGGTGCCTTTTACGGCATCCGCGAGACTTGCCTTTGCCGAGCTCGGCTTCAGTGGCTTCTGCTGACTTCCATGCGGCGCCCAGCCCGACATCCAGACGATATCGAAGGTTGCGCGGATACGTCCGTCCGGATCGGAAAATTTGTCCCGATAGATTTCAACCATTCGCAGCAAGGTCGTGCGGCGCAGCGGCTTGCGGCTGCGTTCGATCAGAATGTTGGTCGCGCCCATCCGCCGCAGATCGTGCATCAGCGCGAAGGCGTTGTCGTAACGCACGATGATACGATCCAAATCCGTCACCGGCAGCGCGAACCCTGCGCGCTGCAACAGCGCGCCCGCGTCGCGCAGATCGATGAATGGAAACACGCGTGGCGATACGCCGCCTTCGATTTCGGATTCGGCCGCTGCAAAAGATTGCCGCAACTCCGTCAGCGTCTCACCACCAACTAACGCAGCAATAAACAGTCCGTCCGCTTTCAGCGCCCGCTTGATTTGCGCAAGCACGCCCGGAAGATCATTTATAAATTGCAGCACGAGCGAAGAAACAACGAGTTCGAGCGACTCAGGTTCGAGCGGGAAGACCTCGTCTACGGCCTCGTGCAAGTTATATAATGTCCGAATGCCGGCGAATTTCTCGTCGGAAGGTTGCCTAAGCGCCATGCCTGGACTGCCAATGTCCGCTACGCCGACAAAATTCCGCTTCACGACATCGAGCCGCTCCGCCATGTCTTCCGCGATACGATCAGCGAGAAATAATTCCGGCTCAAGTTTGACCGCGCGATATTGCCGCGTTTTCAGCATCTCATGATCGAACAAACGTGGTGCGGGACTGGCCATTCGTTTTGGTACTATTTTGAGCTTTGACCGGCAATCACCGCTTGAGCGCCTGCACGCACCGGACTAGCGTGATCGGCGGAGACATTATGTCTACGCTGAATGAGGCCCCGCATCCATCGAGCTGGTTTCAGAAACCGCTGTGGCATGCGGCAAATGTTTTAAGCGCCGCCTCAGCTTCCATTCCGCGTCTCGCACTCGACATTGCTCTTCCAATGCTCTGCGTCTCCTGCACCGAGCCCGTGTCGGGTGAAGGCGTATGCGCGCAATGCTGGTCGAAACTGTCGTTTATCGCGCGGCCGTATTGCGAACGCCTCGGTATCCCCTTCGTTTATGATCCCGGTCCCGGCCTGCTGTCGATGGAAGCCATTGCCGCACCGCCCGCGTATTCTCGCGCCCGTGCCGCCGTGCGTTACGACGATGTTGCGCGCGCGATGGTTCATGCGCTGAAATATCAGGATCGCACGGATTTGGCTCCGACGATGGGCCGCTGGATGGCGCGCGCGGGACATGAAATTCTGGAAAATGCCGCCGCGCTTGTACCGGTGCCGCTGCACTGGAAGCGAAGCTGGAGCCGGCGCTACAATCAGTCCGGCGCACTGGCGAAGATTATCGGCCGCTCGATGAGTATTCCCGTGCTGCCGGACACGCTGCAACGAACCCGCGCGACCGAGCAGCAGATCGGATTGTCGAAATCCGAACGAGCCCGCAACGTACAGGGCGCATTCAAGGTGCCGCCAGAGAAGAAATCGCTCGTTCAGGGTCGAAAAATCGTGCTGATCGACGACGTGCTAACCTCCGGCGCGACTGCCGACGCCTGCGCCCGCGCATTGTTGCGCGCCAGGGCCGCATCGGTGGATGTGCTGGTTTTCGCGCGGGTTGTGGACAGTTTCAGACCACCCATATAATTTGGACGCTTCCGTAAACCCAAGGCCGTTCACCTAAGGCGCGTCATGTCCGCAAACGTTGAGATTTTCACGAGGCCCGGCTGCGGCTATTGCAGCGCCGCCAAATCGCTGCTGTCACGCAAGAACGTCGTGTTTACCGAATACGACGTCGCAGTCGATCCGGACTTCCGCGAGTGGATGCTGTCGCGTTCCAATGGCGGCACGACGTTTCCGCAAATTTTTATCGATAAGGTTCACGTCGGCGGTTGCGACGAACTCTACGCGCTCGACCGCGAAGGCAAGCTCGACGGTATGCTGGCCGGACAAAAGGTTTCAACATGAGCAACGCAACCGGAACGCCATTCACCGTTGGCCTCGTCACCATGCGCAGCGGCCTGCTGCCGGAGACAAGCCTCAAACAGGGCATCGAGCTAATCCGCGAAGCGAAGGCAAAAGGTGCTGACTATGTGCTGACGCCCGAAGTCAGCAACATCATGCAGGAAAATCGCAAGGCGCTGTTCGATCTGCTGGCGACAGAAGAGGACGATAAATCGCTGAAGGCCTATCGCGATCTGGCGAAGGAACTGAAAGTTCATCTGCACATCGGGTCGCTGGCCCTTCGCGCAACGCCAGAGCGTGCGGTGAACCGCTCCTTCCTGATCGCGCCGGACGGAAATATCCTCGCCACCTACGACAAGATCCATATGTTCGACATCGATCTCGGCGGCGGCGAAAGCTATCGCGAATCGGCGAACTATCAGCCCGGCGAGACCGCTGTCATCTCCGATCTGCCTTGGGGCCGAATCGGGTTGACGATCTGCTACGACGTGCGCTTTCCGGCGCTTTATCGCGCGCTTGCCGAAGCCGGCGCTGCGTTCATTACTGTGCCGGCTGCGTTTACGAAGAAAACCGGCGAAGCGCATTGGCACACTCTTTTGAAAGCCCGCGCCATCGAGAACGGCTGCTTCATCTTTGCGGCCGCTCAGGGCGGCAAACATGAGAACAAGCGGGAGACATTCGGCCACTCGCTGGTGATCGATCCGTGGGGCGAAGTTCTCGCCGAAGGCGGCATCGAGCCGGGCGTCGTGCTTGCGAAGATCGATCCGGCGCGCGTCGTCGAAGTGCGTAAGAGTATTCCCTCCTTGCAGCACGGGCGTCGTTTCGGTCTGGCCGACCCGAAGGCCGGTCCCGAACATCTGCACCTCGTCCGGGGATCGGCATGATCCGCTACGCGCTGCGTTGCGAGCGCGGCCACGAATTCGAGAGCTGGTTTCAATCCTCCTCCGCCTATGAAGTGCAATCCAGACGCGGCCTTGTGACCTGTCCGCGCTGCGATTCCGCGAAGGTCGAAAAGGCAATTATGGCGCCGCGCATTGCAGGCAAAAAGAAATCGCAGCCTGTGGATACGCCGGTTGCAGCGCCCGAACCGGCGTCGAGCCAACTCGTCATGTCGCCACAGGAGCGCGAGCTTGTGACTAAGTTGCGCGAATTGCGCGACCACGTCGTCAAAAACGCCGACAATGTCGGCAAGAAATTTCCCGAAGAAGCACGCAGGATGCATTACGGCGAAAGCGAACAGCGCGCGATTTACGGCGAAGCGACGGCGGAAGAAGCGAAGTCGCTGGTCGAGGAAGGCGTCGAAGTCGCACCGCTGCCGATTTTGCCGGACGACCGCAACTGATGCCGCCGGGATCGCTCGCAACGCAGGATTCGTGGCTCGTATGGGCGCTACTGTCGGCG
>JAFKKP010000092.1:0-3752 GCA_017305515.1 Hyphomicrobiales bacterium | reverse complement strand
GTGGGCGCGGCTGGCGGCGGCGTTTGCGGCGCTCACGGCGATCTTTGCCAAAGTTGGCGTCGAAGACATCAACCCCGATCTCGCGACCTTCATCCGCACAATCATTGTGTTGATGAGTTTCGCATTGCTGCTTGCGGCGACCGGGCAATTTCGCGCTCCGGGCGAGATTTCGGCACGGACATGGGTTTTCCTGATCCTGTCCGGCCTCGCGACCGGCGCGTCGTGGTTGTGTTACTTCCGGGCGCTCAAACTCGGCCCCGCAACACTCGTCGCGCCAATTGATAAGCTGAGCGTGGTGCTCGTGGCGCTGTTCGCGTTTGTGTTTCTCGGGGAACGGCCCAGCGGAAGCAATTGGCTCGGGATCGGATTGATCGCGGCAGGTGCCGTGGTTCTGGCTCTCAAACGCTAAACCGCGATCAGCATCGCGACGCCGATCAATATCAGCGTAATTCCGCCAAGTTCACGCAGCGACAGCGGCTGTTTCATCGAATAATAAGCAGCCACCTGCGCGAAGAGCACCTCAACAAGTGCCAGCGTGCGGACATTCGCCGCCGCCGTCAGCGCGAACGCCAGAAACCAGAACAGCGATGCGAACGCGCCCATGAAGCCCGCGAACATCGACGGCTTCCATTCGCGGAAAATCGCCGTCATCGTGCCCGGCTTGCGCACGATCAACCACGCCGAGAGCACGAAGGACTGCATCAGCAATGTTGCGACCAGCGTGAAGCTCGCGGCGGTGACAAAGCTGACGCTCGACACGTTCAGAATCGTACCGCGATACCCGACCGCCGATAATGCAAAGCCCGCCGCAGCCAACAGTCCCAACAGCGTCGGCCTCAAATTGCCGAATCCCTTTGCGCCGCCGGGGCGCAGCGCGGTAATGACGACGCCAATCGTCGCAATGACGATTGCGGCGACTTTCAAAACCGTCAGCCGATCGCCGAGAAAGACGAACCCGAACACCGCCGCCTGAATGGCTTCGGTCTTGAGATAGGCCGTCGTCACGACGAACGACCGCTCGTTCATGGCCGCCAGCATCAAAGCGGTTGCGACGATCTGCGACATGCCACCGACGACAAGCCACGGCCAAAAGCCGGTTTCAGGCCACGACAGTTTGTCGCCGCCTGCAAGCAGAATTCCGCCGAGGAAAATCAGCGAAAACGGAAATCCGAACAGGAAACGGATATGCGTTGCGCCGAGCGTGCCGAGCTTTGCGGTCAACCCGCGCTGCATGGCGTTGCGCACGACCTGCCCGGCCGCGCCCATCACGGTGAAGGGAATCCAGAGCCATGCTGATGGTGTCATGCGAATCGAAAGACCGGAGAGACGAAAAGAGGAATCATCATAGGCGCGCCATCGTCAACCGGCGCGGCGAAATGCCAGCGATGCTAGATCGCCCTCTCCGCGATGACCATGTAGTTCACGTTCATGTCGGACGACAGAAGCCATTTGTCGGCCAGCGGATTGTAGACCACGCCAGACTGTTCGGTGACATCGAGCCCATTGCGAGACAGGTGATGCGTCAGCTCATCCGGAGTTACGAACTTGTCCCACTGATGCGTGCCGCGCGGTAGCCAGCGCAATACATATTCAGCTCCGACAATCGCCAGCCCAAAGCTCTTCCATGTACGATTGAGCGTGGAGACAAGCATCAGACCATCCGGCTTCATCAGCGCCGAGCAGCGATCCAGAAATGCGCCCACGCTGACAACGTGCTCGACGACCTCCATCGCGAGCACGATGTCGAATTTGTCGTCGGGCATTTCCTCGATGCTCGTGTTGCGGTAGTCGATGGCGAGGCCGGATTTGCCCGCGTGCAGTTTCGCAACTTCGATATTGGTTGCAGACGGATCGACGCCGACAAGCTGCGCGCCAAGCCGCGTCAGGGGCTCGCACAGCAAGCCCGCGCCGCAGCCGATGTCGAGAATCCTCAAACCCGAAAGACAATCGAGCTTCTTTGGATCGCGGTCGAACTTCCGGCACGCGGCGTCGCGGATGTAGGCGAGCCGCAGCGGATTGATCGCGTGCAGCGGTTTCATCTTGCCGTTCGGATCCCACCACGTCTCCGAGAGTTTGGAGAATTTGGCGATCTCGGCCGGATCGACGGAGGTTGAAGCTGCGGCGTTCATTGCGTCGTAATGTGGTTGCGGAATTCGATCGGCGAGCCGATGAACTTGATGATTTCCTTGCCTTCGCCAACCCCGCGAATGGTGACGTCGCCCCAGCCGAAGATGCCGCCCGGAATGCTCTGATCGACATCCACGCTTTCGACCTTGTCCAGACTCATCTCGAACGTGCGGCGCTTGATGAAACCTTCCTTGTGGACGACACGCATGTTCGTGACATCTGTCTCCGTAGTCCATCGCCGGAACCAGGCGTGCAATGCCAGCACCAGTCCGATGACGGCGAATACGGCGCTACCAATCAGGACCGGCAGAAAGACGCTGCCGACGACAACGCCCGCCGCCGCAATCAACCAGCACAGTAGCCCCGGCAGATAGATGATGCCGTGAAGGGTCGTCGAATACAGCACCTTCTCGCCGGGCTGTAGTATCTGATCGATATAACGCGCCATTTTGGCCCTCGATATCAGCCGGAAGCGTGTTGCCTGCCCGCAGCCGCGTGGGTATGTATAGCCGCCTTTTCGGAGCCGTGCTGCAATTTGCGCGGCCCTGGAATCAGAACAATTTGACGAAACGGGACCGCGCCGACGCTATGGGCCGCCTTGTGATGAAATTCGGCGGGACGTCCGTCGCCAATATCGAACGTATTAAGAAGGTCGCGCGTCATGTGAAGCGCGAGGTCGATGCGGGGCACGACGTTGCCGTGGTTGTCTCCGCGATGTCGGGCAAGACCAACGAACTGGTCGCGTGGGCGACCGAGACTTCGCCGCTTCACGACGCGCGCGAATACGACGCCATCGTCGCGTCCGGCGAACAGGTCACATCGGGATTGCTCGCGATCGCATTACAGTCGCTCGGCGTGCAAGCGCGTTCGTGGCAGGGTTGGCAGATTCCGATTCACACAAGCGAAGCTCATGCGTCCGCACGTATCGCCGGCATTGACGGCGGCGAACTCATCAAGCGATTCAAGGAGCGCAACGAAGTCGCGGTCATCGCCGGTTTTCAGGGAATTCACGAGCAGACCGGCCGCATCACGACGCTCGGCCGCGGCGGATCGGACACGTCGGCGGTAGCGATTGCAGCGGCGATTCACGCTGACCGTTGTGACATCTACACCGATGTCGACGGCGTCTACACCACCGATCCGCGCGTGGTGCCGAAGGCCAGGCGTCTCGCGAAGGTTGCATTCGAGGAAATGCTGGAGATGGCTTCGCTCGGCGCAAAGGTTCTTCAGGTGCGCTCGGTCGAGCTTGGCATGGTTCATAACGTGCCGGTGTTCGTGCGCTCCAGTTTTGACAAGCCGGAAGATATCGATCCACACGGCACACCGCCGGGAACGCTGATTTGCAGCGAGGAGGAAATCATGGAAAGCCAGGTCGTAACCGGCATCGCCTTCTCGAAAGACGAAGCCCAGATTTCCATCCGCAATATTCAGGACAAGCCGGGCGTGGCCGCTGCGATCTTCGGGCCGCTCGCAGAGTCGTCGATCAATGTGGACATGATCGTGCAGAACGTATCGGAAGCCGGTACCACGGATCTGACTTTCACCGTTCCGGCATCCGAATTCGCGCGCGCCAAGGAAACCATCACCAAGGCGCAATCGAAGATCGGCTACGCAAAGCTCGATAC
>JAFKKP010000091.1 GCA_017305515.1 Hyphomicrobiales bacterium | reverse complement strand
ACTTCGATGCGGTCGCGCGCGAATGTCAGCGCATCGAGTGTGGCCTTGTCGCAGGATTTGACCGCCGCATCGATTTCGGAATCGGCGATCCGCAGTCCTTCCGACTTCACATCGAGCCGGTCGTATGTCTTCGTGGCTTCGATCAGCGCCGCATCGCCCCGCATCTTCACGTCGTCGACAATCGTGCGCGCAGCCGCATCGACCTCGGCGGACGCCTCGCGCTTCATCGCGAGCAGTTCGCTGAATCGTTGCCCAAAGTCGGGCTGGCGATGGTCGAGGCGGATCGGCATTAACAAAGTCCCGGAAGCGAATGGGCGCTCATTGGCGCGCCGCCAAATCGCAGTCAATCCTTAGCATTCCCGCAACCGGACTGCGAGACGCGGGTGCGGCGATGCAGGCGGTCAAACGCCCGATTTTGCGGGGAGATCGAAAGGCTCGGCCTCGCCCGTCAGATCGTCGGGGCCGAGATCGGCGAGTTCGCATTCGAGGCATTCGACATCGAGCCGCAGCACGCCGCCATCGCTGAACAGCAGCAGCGCATTGCCGCCCGGCGATTCGCTGGCGTGAAACTCGATGCCGAGCAGCGTCTGCACGGTGCCGGGATCGGAATTGTCGATGTCGCGCGACCTGCACGAGAGCACACGGTCGAACCGCAGCGCGGAGACCAGACGGCGCGTCGGCGTCTCATTGGTGACGGCTTCGTCCCAATCCAGCCGCCGCATGCCGACAACCAGACGCTTTTCGCTCTGCCGCCAGATGATGTCGGACGTGACGACGGTTGCATCCTGAACATGCGCCGAGATCACCGCAAGGTCGTCCTCGTCGAGTGCGATCAGCTTGCGATGGGACATCGTATCAGCCGCTGATGCGCTCGATATTCGCGCCGCAGGCCGACAGTTTTTCCTCGAGCCGCTCGAAGCCGCGATCCAGATGATAGATGCGGTTGACCATCGTCTCGCCTTCGGCTGCGAGACCCGCGATCACCAGCGACACCGACGCGCGCAGATCGGTCGCCATCACCGGCGCGCCTTTCAGATGCGGGATGCCGTCGACGACAGCCGTCTCGCCCCCGAGCGAAATCTTCGCGCCGAACCGTGCCAGCTCCTGCACATGCATGAAGCGATTCTCGAAAATCGTCTCGGTGATGCGCGATGCACCCTTCGCGCTCGCCATCAGCGCCATCAGCTGCGCCTGCAAATCTGTCGGGAAACCGGGGAACGGCGCGGTCGCGACAGTCACCGGCCTGATGCCGGCGCCGTTGCGCTGAATGCGGATGCCTTCGTTGTTCGGCGTCACCGTTGCGCCGGCCTCGACCAGAACATCGAGCGCCGATTGCAGCAATTCGGGCCGCGCGCCGGCGAGTTGCACGTCGCCGCCGGTCATCGCCACGGCCATCGCGTAAGTGCCGGTCTCGATACGATCCGGCAAAACCGTATGACGCGCGCCGTGCAGTTTGCTCACGCCGTCGATCACGATGCGCGGCGTGCCCGCTCCGGAAATTTTCGCGCCCATTTTCTTCAGACAATCGGCGACATCGACGATTTCAGGCTCACACGCGGCGTTGGTGATGATCGTCTTGCCCTTGGCGAGCGCCGCCGCCATCAGCGCGACATGCGTGCCGCTGACCGTGACCTTCGGAAAATCGATGTCCGCGCCGGTCAATCCGTTTGGCGCTTTCGCGATGACGTAACCGCCGTCGATCTGCAATTCAGCGCCGAGTTTCTCCAGCGCCATGATGAGCAGATCCACCGGGCGTGTGCCGATGGCGCAGCCGCCCGGCAACGACACTTTACATTCGTGCATGCGCGCAAGAAGCGGCGCGATCACCCAGAAACTCGCGCGCATCTTCGATACGAGTTCGTAAGGTGCAGTCGTGTCGATGATGTTCGCTGCCGAAATGTGCAGCGTCTGGCCCTGATATTCGCGATCGCCGGGGCGCTTGCCCGCCGCCATGATGTCCACGCCGTGATTGCCGAGAATCCGTTGAAGTTGCGCAACGTCAGCGAGGCGCGGCACATTGTCGAGGATCAGTGTCTCGTCAGTTAACAACGCCGCAATCATCAGCGGGAGCGCAGCATTTTTCGCGCCCGAAATCGGGATCGTGCCATTGAGCTTGTTGCCGCCGACGATGCGAATGCGATCCATGCCAAACCTGCTGAATTATAGAGAGATGTCTTAGCGCGTTTGTTCGGAGGTGAAAACCGCCGCCCGATGAAGGCGACGGCTTTAAATCCTCAGCTTTGCAGGCTTTTGCAGCAAATCCCGCTCAAATCATGGCGCGGGCTTAACCATCATCCGAACCTCGCGCTCAGACCGACGGACGGAATCTCTTCAGGCCGAGCACGATCATCACGACGAAGAACAGCAGCGTCAGGCCCTGCACGGCGAGAAACGGCGGCTCGTTCTGCTTCGGCGCAAGCGAGGCGAAAGCGGGGAATTTCACGAATAGCTGGATGATGAGCACGAACACGTTGAACCACAGCGCCAGCAGCGCGGTGACGACATAGGTTGGACGCCAGACGCCGGAGAGCCTGCGACCGTAACGAGCGATCACCGCAATCGCCAAGAGCGCGAGCGAAATGCCGCCCACGATATGCGACGGCATGATGCCCGGCACCGGAAACAGATAACCGGATGCACTTGTGAGAATTGTCAGCCCGAGAAACCATGCCGTAACCGACGGCATTCTGTTCGAGGTGACAATTCCATACGTCACGACAAGTCCGAGACCGATCGCGACGAGACTGATGAGCGAATGAACGAGCGTGAAGAGAGCCAGCGACATTCCCAAAACCATGATGCGCCCCTGTTGTGAGAAAACTATTTGTTCAAAAACTCGACGAGTTTCGGAATCACCTGATCCGACGCTTCCTCCATCAGCCAGTGACCGCTGCCCGGCACCAGCACGCCTTCGACATTGTCGGCGACCATCTCGCCCTGCTCGATCAGGAAGGTGCCCCCGGCTTTCTCGCCGGACAGCACGAGCAGCGGCATTTTCAGTTTCGTTTTCGAGAATTCGGCGAAGTCTTTCGCATCCGTCGGGAACGCCTTGAAAACTTCCATCCCCGCTTTCATGTGACCGAGCTTGGCGTATTCGCCTGCATAGAACTTGCGATCCGCCTCCGGGATCGATTTCGTCGGGTCCGCCGCAAAATCATTCCAGAAATGTTCGAGGTAAATTCGTTCGCGTCCGGTGACGAGCGCGAGCGGCGTCTTGCCGTAGAAATGAAAGTGCCACAGATCGCGCAACAGGAAGACGTTATTCCATTCGCCGACGCCGGGAAGAAACGCTTCCGCCAGCACAAGGCGCTCGACTTCGTCGGGATATTGCGCAGCGTAGGCATAGGCGACCATCAGTCCGATGTCGTGACCGGCGAGACGGATTTTTGAATAGCCGAGACTTTTGACGAGCGCATGAACGTCCTGTGCCATTTCCTTCTTGGTGTAGCCGCTCTCAGGCGCAGACGTGCTGCCGAAGCCGCGCAGATCGGGCGCGATCACCTCATGATTTTTTGCAAGCTGTTCGATCAGCGGCCGCCACATGTGGCTGGTTTCGGCAAAACCGTGCAGCAGCACGACGGGATCGCCCTTGCCCGCGACCAGATAAGACATCTTGATGCCGTTGACGTCGGTGACACGGCTTTGAATGGCGGACTTGTCCGGCGATTGCGCGACGGCGGGAACTGCCAGAGCCACGAAAGCCACGGCGGCGAAAACGAAATTTCTGAAACCGGTCATTTTCATCTCTCAATAATAGCGCGGGATCGGCCCGTTATGCGGCGTCTTGCGGTCGGACAGATCGAACAGGACTTCGTCGACGTAGCACCAGCCCCAGCCTTCCGGCGGATCGTAACCTTCGATGACCGGATGCTGCGTGGCGTGAAAATGCTTAGTTGCGTGTTTATTGGGCGAGTCGTCGCAGCAGCCGACATGTCCGCAGGTCCGGCAGATGCGCAGATGCAGCCAGACGTCACCGGTCTTCAGACATTCCTCACAGCCGAGCGCGCTCGGCGTGACGGTTTTGCTTCCGGCGATGTGATGACAGGGCATTTTCGCTCTC
>JAFKKP010000090.1 GCA_017305515.1 Hyphomicrobiales bacterium | reverse complement strand
GTGGATCTCACCCGTGCCGCGCGACGGCACCTCGCTGGCGGTCGGCCGTGACTTTCTGAATTTCTGGATGTACGGACGCTCGACGTGGAGCCAGAACCCGAGTGCGTTCTACGACATCGGCACCTATCACGACGCGATCCGCAATCTGCTCGGCTATTCGCTGAACGGTCAGAACTGGTCCTATCCGCCGAGCATCATGCTGCTCGCAGCGCCCTTCGGAAAACTCGGCTATCTGACCGCGCTGGCGATCTGGACGATTCTTGGACTTACGCTGTTCGTCGCGGTGGCGCGGCGGCAGGTGAGCGACTGGCGCGTGCTGCTGCCCGTGATGATTTCTCCTGCCGCGCTGATGTGCCTGATCTCAGGGCAAAGCGCGTTCGTCACCGGCGCGGTTTTGATTTCGGCGTTTGCATTGCTGGACCGTCGTCCGCTCGTGGCGGGTTTTCTGATCGGCCTGCTCACGATCAAGCCGCAGCTCGGTCTGCTGTTTCCGTTTTTCCTGATCGCGAGCGGACGCTGGAAGGTTTTCCTCGCCGCCGCGATGACGACGATCACAATCGTTGCGATCACGACTTTGATTTTCGGCGCGCAAGTCTGGTGGGACTTCATTCAAAAAGGTCTGCCCGTGCAGGGCATGGTGCTGGCCGATCCCGACCGCATCGCCGCGCCTTTCTTCCCGACGGTGTTCATGAATTTGCGCGGCCTCGATATGCCCTATGCGGTGGCGATGTCGGTGCAGGCGGCGTTTTCGATATTCGCTATCGGCGCGCTGGTCTGGGTGGCGGCAAAGCGGCCGCAGACAAATCCAATGACGACGATCGCGTTGTTCTTTGCCTGCACGGTCTGCGCTTCGCCTTATCTG
The DNA here is from genome assembly GCA_017305515.1 of Hyphomicrobiales bacterium. Taxonomy (GTDB): domain Bacteria; phylum Pseudomonadota; class Alphaproteobacteria; order Rhizobiales; family Xanthobacteraceae; genus Afipia. Next base: position 3,208 of record JAFKKP010000090.1, on the reverse strand, counting down.
TTGTCCTACGACCTCGTGCCGCTGACCTTCGCGGCTGTGGTTCTGCTCGTGAGCGGGCAGCTGGATGGGGCGGGGCGGCGGATCGCGCAACTCGTGTTCTGGATTCCGGCGCTTCAGTTGGCGTTCGGCACCTATCACATCCCCGGCCCCGCACTGATCGCGCCGGTCTTCGTCGCCTATCTGGTTTTACGCTTACGGGCCGCGCCGAAAACCGCGCATGAATCGGCATAAATTTGCATGTTTTGCGGCGCTGTGGACTTGCGGTCCTTGCGGCCCAAGTGCCCCCTCCTATATGAGGCACAACGTCGCGAAAGCACGTGATTTTCTTATCTTGGGGGTTGGTTCGGGGTGCCGTCAGGGCTCTGCCAGACTGCCGCAAAAAGAAGGATTGAAAGACCATGGGTAAGGTCATTGGGATCGACCTCGGCACCACGAACTCGTGCGTTGCCGTGATGGACGGCAAAACGCCGAAAGTCATTGAGAATGCCGAAGGCATGCGGACGACACCGTCCATCGTTGCCTTCACCGACGACGGCGAGCGCCTCGTCGGCCAGCCGGCCAAGCGCCAAGCTGTGACGAATCCGGAAAAAACCATCTTCGCGGTCAAGCGCCTCATCGGCCGCCGCTACGACGACCCGACGGTGGAGAAGGACAAGAAGCTCGTCCCCTATCAGATCGTGAAGGCGTCGAACGGCGACGCATGGGTCGAAGCCGACAAGCAGACCTATTCGCCCTCTCAAGTGTCGGCGTTCATTCTGCAGAAGATGAAAGAGACCGCGGAAGCCCATCTCGGCACCAAGGTCGATCAGGCGGTCATCACCGTTCCGGCCTACTTCAACGACGCGCAGCGTCAGGCGACGAAAGATGCCGGCAAGATTGCCGGTCTTGAAGTGCTGCGCATCATCAACGAGCCGACGGCGGCTGCGCTCGCCTACGGCCTCGACAAGACCAAGCAGGGCACCATCGCGGTCTACGACCTCGGCGGCGGCACCTTCGACGTTTCGATTCTGGAAATTGGCGACGGCGTGTTCGAGGTGAAGTCCACCAACGGCGATACGTTCTTGGGCGGTGAAGACTTCGACATGCGTCTGGTCGGCTATCTGGCCGATGAATTCCAGAAGGAGCAGGGCATCAACCTGCGCAACGACAAGCTCGCTTTGCAGCGCCTGAAGGAAGCTGCGGAAAAAGCCAAGATCGAACTGTCGTCGACGACGCAGACCGAAATCAACCTGCCGTTCATCACGGCGGACGCTTCGGGCCCAAAACATCTGACGATGAAGCTGACGCGCGCCAAGTTCGAGGCGCTGGTCGACGATCTCATCCAGAAGACCATCGAGCCGTGCCGCAAAGCACTCAAGGATGCAGGCCTCTCCGCTGCCGAGATCAACGAAGTCGTTCTCGTCGGCGGCATGACCCGCATGCCGAAGGTGCAGGAAGTCGTGAAGCAGCTGTTCGGCAAGGAGCCGCACAAGGGCGTCAACCCGGACGAAGTGGTTGCCATCGGTGCGGCCATTCAGGCCGGCGTGTTGCAGGGCGATGTCAAGGACGTGCTGCTGCTCGACGTGACGCCGCTCTCTCTCGGCATCGAAACGCTGGGCGGTGTGTTCACGCGCATCATCGAGCGCAATACGACCATCCCGACCAAGAAGAGCCAGGTGTTCTCGACGGCGGAAGACAACCAGAATGCCGTGACCATTCGCGTGTTCCAGGGCGAACGCGAGATGGCGGCCGACAACAAGATTCTCGGTCAGTTCGACCTGATGGGAATCCCGCCGGCTCCGCGCGGTATGCCGCAGATCGAAGTCACTTTCGACATCGACGCCAACGGCATCGTCAATGTGTCCGCCAAGGACAAGGCGACGAATAAAGAGCAGCAGATCCGCATTCAGGCCTCGGGCGGCCTGTCGGAGTCCGACATCGAGAAGATGGTGAAGGACGCCGAGGCGAATGCGGCGGAAGACAAGAAGCGCCGCGAGGCGGTGGATGCGAAGAACCACGCCGACGCTTTGGTTCATTCCACCGAGAAGGCCTTGTCCGAACATGGCGACAAGGTTGCCGAAGGCGACCGCAAGGCCATCGAGGACGCCATGGCCGATCTGAAGGAGGCGCTGAAAGGCGACGACTCTGAAGCGATCAAGGCCAAGGCCAACACGCTGGCTCAGGTGTCGATGAAGCTCGGCGAGGCGATGTACGCCCAGCAAGCCGAAGCCGACGCCAAGAAGGATGCCGCCAAGGACGACGTTGTCGATGCCGAGTTCACCGAAGTGGACGAGGACAAGAACAACAAGAAGTCCGCGTAACGCGTCTCACGAAAAACCTCCCCCGCGAGGGGGAGGTTTTGTTTGATCCAGAAGGCTCGCATGTTGCAGATCGACAATGGCTAAGACCTGTTACTACGAGACGCTCGAAGTCGAGCGCACCGTCGACGACGCGGGACTGAAAACGGCTTTCCGCAAACTCGCGATGAAGTGGCATCCGGACAAGAATCCGGGCGATCCCGCCTGCGAGCACAAGTTCAAGGAAATTTCCGAAGCCTATGAAGTCCTGAAAGACGGACAGAAGCGCGCGGCCTACGACCGCTTCGGTCATGCAGCCTTCGAGCAGGGCAATGGCGGCATGGACGGTGCAGCCGGATTCGGCAGCGGTTGCGGCTCGGCCTTCTCGGATATTTTCGAGGACCTGTTCGGCATGGCGGCGGGCCGTGGCGGACGCGGCGGACGCGAGCGCGGCGCGGATTTGCGCTACAACATGGAAATCACGCTCGAGGAAGCGTTCACCGGCAAGACCGCCGAGATCAAGATTCCGGTCGCGGTGACATGCGAAGCCTGTTCGGGCACCGGCGCGAAAGCCGGCACCAAGCCGAAGACCTGTTCGACCTGCGGCGGCGCGGGCCGCGTGCGCCAGGGCGGCGGAATTTTCATCGTCGAGCGCACCTGCCCAAGCTGCCACGGACGCGGCCAGACCATCGACAGTCCGTGCCCGTCATGCGCCGGACAGGGCCGCGTGCAGAAGGACCGCACGCTCTCGGTCAACATTCCGCAGGGCGTCGAGGACGGCACGCGCATCCGTCTCGCCGGCGAAGGCGAGGCTGGCGTGATGGGCGGGCCTGCGGGCGACCTCTATATTTTCCTCTCATTGGCCGCGCATAAATTTTTCCAGCGCGACGGGGCCGACCTGCATTGCCGGGTTCCGGTCTCGATGGTGACAG
>JAFKKP010000089.1 GCA_017305515.1 Hyphomicrobiales bacterium | reverse complement strand
GCGCGCGTAGCTCTGGATCAGATACGAGCGGATGTTGCGGCCGGCGGCGAGACCCGCCGGATCGTTGAAAATGCGTCGGTTGCGGGAATTGGCCGTGTTGAACGCCACGTCACCCGGCTTCTGCGGCTGTGAATAGACCTTGTTGTGTACCGGCAGATAGCCGTTGCGGTCGATGCAGACGCTGAAGGCAAGGCGATTGTCGCGCGCCAGAAACGCTTCCTGAAACTCCGGCAACGCGCGGTCTCCCCAGTCGAGCATCTTGTTGCGGTGCTGAACGGGGTTGGTGCCTTCGATCTCGATATAGTTTTCATCGAACAGGTCGTCGATGCCGATGTCGCCTCTGGCGACCGCGCTCTCGAAAATCTTCGTCATTGCGTCACCGGCTTCCATCGCACGGGTGACAAGTTCGGTATTTTCGTCGTGGATGCTCCAGACCTTGTCCTCGATGTGCTCTTTCAGCATGGCATCCGAGTTGACGAATTCGGCGCGGACGCCGGCCGAGTCGCGGCTGATCGTGCGAATCTGGCATTCGCCGATGTCCTGCAACTTCACTTGAAGCACTTCATTCAGGGCGATGGATTCCGCGCGCGGCCCGCCGATCAGGATTCCATCGAGCGAGATTTCAAAAACCTCGGCTTTGATCTGCGATGAGCGGGCAGCGATCTCGATCTGGAGCCGGCAGGGCATCCGTTCGGCCTTGCGCTCGGCGTTCTCGTCCTTGCGCAGCAAAACCGCGCAGCGCGTCTTGAGTTTCTCGGCGAACATCGTCACGGTCTTGCCGGCCTGCGCGACGCTTTCGCCGTGGGCTTCCGCTTCCTTGGTTGCGGTGTCGATTTCGGCGCTGCTGGTGGATACCGATGAAATGAACTCGGACGCGGACGCTGCGTTCTGCGACATCTCGCCGGTGGTTTCGTTCTGCTCGGCCACGGCTCCGTTGACGTGCTCGAACACCGGCTTAATGGCTTCGATGGCCGTGGTGATACGATGGACCGCGTCGAATGACGTGGCGGCGTCCCGCTGAAGCGCGTCGATCTTCTTCTTGATTTCTTCCGTGGCGCTCTGGGTCTGAACGGCCAGCGCCTTGACCTCGGATGCGACGACGGCGAAGCCCTTGCCTGCGGTGCCGGCACGCGCGGCCTCGATGGTCGAGTTCAGGGCGAGCAGCGTCGTCTGCTTGGCGATGCTGGCGATCAGATTGACGACATTGCCGATGGCGGCGGACGACTCGCGTAGCCGCTCGACGTTGAGGCTTGCTTCCCGTGCCGCCGCACTCGCCTCGTCGGCGAGCTTGCTGGCGTCGCGCACCTGCGTGCCGATGCCGTAGGCGGATTGCGTGAATTTTTCGGCAGCCTGCGAGAATGTCTCGGCCGTCATCTGCGCATCGCCCGAACGTTCGTTCAGTGCCTCGGTGCGATGGCGGATCGCGGTCAGGGTTGTCGCCGTCGATTCCGCGCCGCTCGCCACTGAGTTGGCCGCGCGTTCAAGCTGGCGGATCATCGCCACCAGTTCGAGTTCGAGCAGTTCCAGAATCTCGCGCGCCGAATCGTGCGTTGCAGCCTTGGGCGCGTCTTGTGCGACGGCAGGTGGTGCTGAGGTCACAGCCTCGAGCATGGCCGGATCAGGCGAGGACTTGCGAAAAAGACCGAAGGCCATTGAGTGTCTCTGGACGATGGATGACAGGAGCAAAGTCTCTCATCGCCGCATGAATTCATGGTTAATACCTACCGCCGCGGACGGGGTGTTTTCCCATACCGGTCTACCGAAACCGGCTGCATTGGCTTTGAATTTGCTGTTTGCGGGCCTATAAACCCGCCCCGCCAGCGATTTCACGTTAACGAAACCGGCGCGCAATCTGCGACCCTGAACCGCACCCCGAAAGAGCCCTGTCATGGCCGGACATTCCCAGTTCAAGAACATCATGCACCGCAAGGGGCGGCAGGATGCGATGCGATCCAAGCTGTTCGGCAAGCTGGCGCGGGAAATCACCATTGCCGCCAAGCTCGGAACGCCGGATCCGGCGATGAATCCCCGTCTGCGCCTGGCGATCAGCGCCGCCCGTGCCGAAAATGTGCCGAAGGACAATATCGACCGCGCCATCAAGAAGGCGCTGGGCAATGACGGCGCAAACTACGAGGAAATCCGCTACGAGGGATACGGTCCCGGCGGCGTCGCGGTGATCGTCGAGGCGGCGACCGACAACCGCAATCGTGCGGCGTCCGACATTCGCTCCTATTTCACAAAGTCCGGCGGCAATCTCGGCGAAACCGGATCGGTCGCTTTCATGTTCGATCGCGTCGGCATCGTCGAATACGATTTGAAGGCCGGGTCCGACGAGGCGATGCTTGAAGCGGCCATCGAGGCCGGTGCGGACGATGTGTCGTCGGGCGAGAGCGGCCATGAAGTGTATGCGTCCCAGGAGACATTCCGCGACGTCGCCAAGGCTCTTGAGGGCAAGTTCGGTGAACCGCGCAAGGCGCAGCTCACCTGGCGACCGCAGAACACCATCGCGGTGGACGACGAGACCGGCGAAAAACTGTTCAAGCTGCTCGATCTCCTGAACGAGCACGATGACGTTCAGAACGTCTATTCAAACTTTGAAGTGTCGGACGCGCTTGCCGCCAAGATGAGCGCCTGAGCGATCTCATCGGCCTCCCGAGATTTTTTGTTGACGGCACAGCGCCGAAGGATCATGTCAATACGAGGGTGCGGTCGTTCGCGATCGTTACCCGTCACTGGAAACCAGCCAACGATGCCAAGCGACAGTCCGCGTATTTCGCCGACAATGGCTTCAGCGATCTAGGGCAATCAGCTCGCCGATCTCTGCCATTGCCGGCAGACCCCGAAGGTGAGCTATGACGGAAATCGATACCGCCGAAGGCAAATTCAATGCCGCGATCCTGGCAGCGAATCTCATTGACCAGCATCCGGCCGACATCGTCGATGTTCTGAACAAACTTCCTCCCTCGGATGCGGCCGATGTCATGCGGCTGCTGCCGCGTGAAGCCGCAATCGAAATTCTCGACAAGCCGGAACTTTATTTCGGCGCGGAAATCGTCGCCGCACTTCCACGCCACGTTGCCGCGCCGTTGCTGGTCGGGATGTCCGCAGACATGGCCGCCGACATCATCCAGCAGCTTGAGGAGCCCGCGAAATCGGAGCTGCTCGCCGGACTGGACGATGTGTCGCGAGGCACCATCGTTGGCCTGCTGGCATATCCGGAAAACACTGCCGGCGCGATCATGACGACTGAATTCGTCAGCGCGCCCAGCACCTGGACCGTCGAACAAACGCTTCAGCACGTTCGCAGCGTCGAACGCACGCGGGAAACGATCTACGCGATCTACGTGCTCGATCCCGTGACCCGGCGGATTGTCGGGGCGGTGTCTTTGCGCAGGCTGATTTCCGGCGAGCCTTCGGCCAAGATTTCAACGCTCGCTCTTGAGCCAATCACCACGCTTCCGTTGACGGATCGAGAGGATGTCGCCCGGCTTATCGCCAAGTACGATCTGCTCGCGGTACCCGTCGTCGACAAAACCGGACACCTGATCGGCATCGTGACGGTGGACGACATCATCGACGCCATCATCGAAGAAAATACGGAGGACGTGCAGAAATTCGGCGGCATGTCCGCAACGGAAGAGCCTTATCTGCAGATCGGCATCATCGACATGATCCGCAAGCGCGGCGGGTGGCTCGCCGTGCTGTTTGTGAGCGAGATGCTGACAGCGAGCGTGATGCAGCATTTCGAGGGCGAACTCGAGAAGGCGCTCGTGCTCACACTGTTCATCCCGCTCATCATGAGTTCCGGCGGCAATTCGGGATCACAGGCCACTTCGTTACTGATCCGCTCCATTGCGCTACAGGACGTAAAGCTCGCCGACTGGTGGCGAGTGATGCTGCGCGAATTTCCTACCGGAATTCTTCTCGGCGCGCTGCTTGGCATCATCGGATTGGTGCGTGTGTTCCTGTGGCAAAAGCTCGGCATCTACGACTACGGCGAACACTGGATACTGGTCGGCTCGACGGTGGCTGCCGCACTGATCGGCGTCGGCGCGTCCGCGCCGTTCGTCGCGACCCTCGTGGATGTCACCGGACTGATGATTTATTTCAGCGTTGCGCTGCTGATCCTGCGCGGGACACTGCTGTAACACCGGACGTTAAGGCAGGATTCGCGTATCATGGCGAAATGGGACGCAATGCGATTCGCATTCTTGGGATCGATCCGGGCCTGCGCCGTACCGGCTGGGGCGTGATCGATATTGAAGGCAACCGGCTGATCCATGTCGGCTGCGGCTCGGTCGAATCGCACGACACGCTGCCGCTCGCGGAGCGCCTTCTCGCCATCCATCAAGGCCTTGCGAAAATCCTTAGCGAGTTTCAGCCGATGGAAGCTGCGGTCGAGGCGACTTTCGTCAACAAGGACGGCGCGTCGACATTGAAGCTCGGGCAGGCGCGGGGTGTCGCGATGCTTGCCCCCGCGCAGGCTGGAATCCTCGTCGCCGAATATGCGCCCAATCAAGTGAAGAAGACGGTGGTCGGTGCAGGTCATGCCGACAAAAATCAAATCCGCGTCATGCTCGGCGTGCTGTTGCCAAAGGCCGATCCGAGGACGCCGGATGCCGCCGATGCGCTCGCAATCGCGATTACACACGCGCATCACCGCCAGAACGCCATGCTGAAGCTGAAAGCGGCCAGCGCATGATCGGTAAACTGAAAGGCCTCATCGATTCCTATGGCGAGGATTATGTGATCGTCGACGTGCAGGGCGTCGGCTATCAGGTGCATTGTTCCGCGCGCACCTTGCAGACGCTGCCTTCGCCGGGCGAGGCGGCGGTTCTGTCGATCGAGACACATGTTCGCGAAGACCAGATCAAGCTGTTCGGTTTCCGCAGCGACATGGAACGGGAATGGTTTCGTCTGCTGCAAACCGTGCAGGGCGTAGGCGCGAAGGTGGCGCTCGCGGTGTTGGGTACATTGCCACCATCGGATTTGGCCAACGCAATCGCGTTGCGAGATAAAGCCGCTGTGTCGCGGACACCTGGCGTCGGCCCGAAAGTCGCCGAACGTATAGTCACGGAACTAAAAGACAAGGCGCCGACGTTTGCGAGCGTCGATCCGGCGCTCGTGCATCTGTCAGGCGCGGTCGATGAAAATCGCGCGCCACGACCGGTGACGGACGCGATCTCGGCGCTGATGAATCTCGGCTACGGTCAGCCGCAGGCGGCTGCCGCTATCGCGAGTGCGACACGCACGGCGGGCGACAAGGCGGAGACCGCGCAACTCATCAAGCTCGGACTGAAGGAATTGAGCAAGTGAGCAATCCGCGCATTGTCACACCCGAACGCCGGCCCGACGACATCGGCGATACCTCGCTGCGCCCGCAGGTGTTGTCGGAATTCGTCGGCCAGCAGCAGGCGCGCGCTAATCTTTCTGTGTTTATCGAGGCCGCGCGTAAGCGCAACGAGGCGCTGGATCATGTGCTGTTCGTCGGTCCTCCGGGTCTCGGAAAGACAACGCTTGCGCAGATTGTCGCGCGCGAACTCGGCGTCGGGTTTCGCGCGACATCGGGTCCGGTGATTGCGAAGGCCGGCGATCTTGCTGCACTTCTTACAAATCTCGAAGAACGGGATGTCTTGTTCATCGATGAAATCCATCGGCTTAATCCGGCGGTCGAGGAAGTTCTTTATCCGGCGATGGAGGATTTTCAGCTCGATCTCATCATTGGCGAAGGGCCTGCCGCGCGCTCGGTGAAAATCGATCTGTCGAAATTCACGCTTGTTGGCGCGACAACACGCGCGGGACTTTTGACAAATCCGCTGCGCGATCGTTTCGGAATCCCGATCCGGCTGAATTTCTACACCGAAGA
>JAFKKP010000088.1 GCA_017305515.1 Hyphomicrobiales bacterium | reverse complement strand
GACTTCCAAGCGCCTTTACGAATTCCTCGTCGCTATCGACATTCAATGCCCCACCGGATTCGTCGAGCGCCTCGTAGATTTCAGGAAAGTTGAAAACATGCGGGCCGTGCAAAATAGCTGCCCCCAGCTTAATAGCCTCGATCGGGTTCTGTCCGCCATGATCGACAAGCGAGCCGCCCATGAAAACCACGGGCGCGAGCCGATAGAATAATCCAAGCTCGCCCATTGTGTCGGCGACGTAAATTTCGGTATCGCCGGACGGCATTTCATCCTGCGAGCGCAACGCCACGTTCACTCCCGCCGCCGACAGCATGCGGGCGATGGCGACACCGCGTTTCGGATGGCGGGGAACGATAATCCCGAGGAGCGCGGGGAAATGGCCGGCGAGCCTGCGGTAGGCGTCGAGGACGATCTCTTCTTCGCCCGGATGCGTTGAGGCGGCGACAAAGATCATTCGGCGCTGCGTCGCAGCTTTCAGCTTTTCCAGCTTTCTCGGATCAGCGGGTGGCGCCGCGACATCGAGTTTCAGATTCCCGGTCGTCATCACGTTAGGACTTCCAAGCGCCGCGAAACGCTCCGCATCGACATCCGATTGCGCCAGACACAGATCGAAACATTCGAGCAATGCGGAGATGGTGCCTCGAAACCTCCTCCAGCGCGGAAACGACCGCGGCGACATCCGTCCGTTGATGAGCACCAGAGGTATACGGCGCTCGGACGTTGCAACGATGAGATTTGGCCAAAGATCGGATTCGATGAAGAGCGCCAGGCCCGGTTCCCAATATCTCAGGAACGTCTCGATGAAGCGCGGTGAATCCAGCGGGATATATTGATGGATGACGTCGCTGGGAAAGCGGCGCTCGACCATGGCTGCCGCCGTAACGGTTCCGGACGTGAGAAGAATTCGGACGCCGAGTGCGCGCAGCTTTTCGATGAGCCCCGCCGCCGCCAGCACTTCGCCGACGCTCGCGCCGTGAATCCATACCAATGATCCCGCCGGCCGGCCTGCTGTCGGCAGACCGCGGCGTTCATCGATACGTGCGGGATCTTCCTTGCCTTGTTTCAGCCGCCTGCTGATCGCTGCGTTATAGAGAGGCGTCCCGAGCGAGGACAGCCCTCTGTAAAGCCGCAGCGTGATCGGCAGAGGGCTAGGCATGGATGCCCTCGTCGGGGCGGCCGACAATGGCATAAGCACGGCGTGTCACCGCGTTGAGATCGTTCTCGAGCTTGGCCCGCAATTTTTCCATCGTCGCTTCGTCGGCATCGCGAGGCACCTTGATGATCTCGCTTCCCGCAATCACGCCACGCCCGAATGGAAGATGAATCACGGAGCGATCCCAGTTGTTCAACCGCTTGAACCGGCTGGTCGCGATCGCAACCGGCAGAATCGGTCGGCCGGATTCGCGCGCAAGCATGATGATTCCAAGACCCGCCTTGCGCGACACCTTCGGCACATCCGCTGTCAGCGCCATGTTGATGCTCTCGTCCAGCACCTTGAGCATCGCCTTGAATGCCGCCACACCGCCTTTGCGGTGAAAGGAATTCCCGTGATCGCCGGAGCCGCGGACCGTGCCGACTTCCAGACGCTCTGCAGCAATCGCGTTGATCTCGCCGTCGCGATGACGGGACACGAGAACCTTGGCCGGATATTTCTTTTTCTTCAGAAACGGCATCATGAAATGCTGCCCGTGCCAGAATGCGACGATGACCGGCATGTCCGGTTCGACGCGCTCGTAGATATTCGGCGGATCGTAGCTGAACCTGTTGGTCAGCCAGACCAGCCGCAGAAATTCCGCCGCGACGAACCCCGCAGTCTGCTGGACCCAGGCGGTCCGCCCCAATTCTCGAAGCGACAGTTTCAACGTGCGGACTCCGTATCGAGAGCGGGATCGAGCAACCTGTGAAGATGGACGATGAAATACCGCATATGGGCATTGTCCACCGACTGTTGCGCCTTGGCTTTCCATGCCGCGTAAGCGGTCGCATAGTTGGGGAACAGGCCGACGATATCGACCTGCTCCAAATCCTTGAAAGTCACATGATCGAGATCGAGCAGCTCTCCGCCGATGACGAGGTGAAGCAATTGCTGTTGCACAGTTTCAGACATGAACTCGACTTCCCATATCGACAACCGGCAGCCTGAGTTAAGCACCAAATCACAGATCGAGCATCAATAGACAGGATGCTTGCGGAAGAACTCGACGATGTGCTTGTGGCGCTCGCGCCCTGCCGCGACCAATAGTCCATGTCGGACATCGGCGCTGTTGTAGACCAGAGGCTCCCCCGCCAGTGTGGTCATTTTCCCACCCGCTTCGTGCACGATTAAATCGGCTGCCGCAAGGTCCCAATCGCGGCTGTTTCCGCCTGCAAAAGCTGCATCCAGCGTACCGTCGCCGACCCGCGCGAGCCGCAACGCAAGCGAACCAATTCGAGGATGAAGACCTTCACCCTCCTTGATGGTACCGAGACGCTCGACCAGCGGCTTGGGGCCCGCAATATTTGGAAAATTTATTGCAATGCCTGAAGCCGCCGAAATTGTTTTGTCATTGAGCGTGGCACCACTTCCTTTGATTGCGAAGAAAAACTGCTCGCTGGCTGGCGCAAATACCGCCGCAAGCAATGGCGCGCCATTTCCAACCAAGGCGATGCTCACCGACCAATCGGTTTTACCCGCAAGATAGGCGCGCGTGCCGTCGATCGGATCGACAATCCAGGTTAGAGCCTTTCCGATCCGCGCCAGATCATCGGCGCTTTCTTCCGACAGCCATCCGTAATCCGGTCTGGCATTGCGCAGTCGTGTTTCGACAAGATCGTTGACGGCCATATCCGCTTCTGACACCGGAGATGACGTACCCTTGATCCATGACTTCAATTCAGTCTGAAACATCTTCAGAGCGAGCGAGCCCGCCTCGCGAACGACATCGCCGAGAAGCGTCGTGTCCCGTCGTAGGATTTCAGCGTCCGGCAATCGTCAAGCCTTCGATTCGGACGGTCGGTGCATTGACGCCGTATTTGAACTCCAGATCGTTTGCCGGGGTCATCGACTTGAAGATGTCGAGCAGATGCCCTGCGATGGTGACTTCGCTGACGGCATAGGTCAGTTCGCCCTTCTCGATCCAGAAGCCCGCCGCGCCGCGGCTGTAGTCGCCGGTCACGCCGTTCACTCCCGAGCCGATCAGGTCGGTCACGTAGAAGCCCTCGCCGATATCGGACATCAATTCTGCGGGCGTCTGCCGTCCCGGCTCGAGATGAAGATTGTAGGCGCCGGGCGATGGCGGCGAGGACACACCGCGATGTGCGTGACCGGTGGTCGCCAATCCGAGTTCGCGCGCAGTTGCTGTGTCCAGGAGCCACGTCGTCAGCACGCCGCCATCCACAATCGCGGTCTTTTTGACGGCCACGCCTTCGGCATCGAACGACTGCGAGCGCAGACCGCGCACGCGCAACGGATCGTCGATGATACGGATGCTGTTGTCGAACAGCTGCTCGCCAAGACGGTCTTTCAGAAAACTTGTTTTGCGTGCGACCGATGCGCCGTTCGCCGCACCGACGAGATGGCCGACGAGCGAACCGGCGACGCGCGGATCGAACACCACAGGCACCTTGCAGGTAGGAACCTTGCGCGGATTAAGCCGTGCGACGGTTCGCTCACCGGCGCGGCGACCGATAATTTGCGGTGACGCGAGATCGTTCGCGTGGATAGCGGATGTAAAATCATAGTCGCGCTCCATTCCGGTGCCTTCGCCGGCAATGGCAGTCATGGACACGCCCTGGCTCGATCGCAAATACGAGCCGTGGAACCCGGTGCTGGTCACGAGCACCATCCCGCCGATGCCAGCGGACGCCGAGGCACCGCCGGATTTCGCAACGCCCTTGACAGAAAGGCCCGCCGCCTCGGCCTCTTTCGCGCGCCGCTCCAATTCATCGACCGAGGGCGCCTTGGGATCGAGCAGATCGAGATCGGGGAAATTCTTTGCAAGCAAAGACGGGTCGGCCAATCCGATAAATTCGTCATCCGGCGCGACCTTCGCCATTGCGACAGCACGCTCTGCAAGTCTGGCGACATTGTCACCGCTTACATCGCTGGTTGAGACGACGGCCTGCCGCTTGCCGACAAAGACACGAAGCCCGACATCGTCGCCCTCGGATCGTTCT
>JAFKKP010000087.1 GCA_017305515.1 Hyphomicrobiales bacterium | reverse complement strand
TGGGCAGCTTCTCGAAAGCTGCCGACGCCCTGACGGTGTCTCAATCCACCGCGACGAACCAAATCGGCTGGCTCGAGCAGCATCTTGGCGCGCGGCTGCTCAATCGGAATACTCGCGGTGTCAGCCTCACTGAAGCTGGCGGACTTTATTACGAACGCTGCAAGATCATTCTGAAGGAAGTCGATGACGCGGGCGCGCTAGTCGGCCACCGCAGCAACGGTCTCACTGGCACACTACGCGTTTCCACATCGGTCGCGTTCGGACGCCGCATCATCTCGCCGATGCTGATCGATTTCATGCGCGAGCATCCGCAGTTGAAGATCGACGTCACCTGCGAGGACGCTTACGTCGATCTCGTCTCGCGCGGCATCGACATTGCGCTACGGATGGGACGGCTTGCGGATTCATCTTTGGGCGGCCGCTATATCGGTTCCAATCCGTGGGTGATGGTGGCCTCGCCGTCGTATTTGGCTGAACAAGGTACGCCGCAAATTCCGGAAGACCTCAACGATCATGACTGCATCGTCTATTCCAGCGTACAGGGCGATGCGGTGTGGCAGTTGCGCTCGCGCGAGGGCAAGAACCACGTCATCATCGCCAACGGACGGCTGCGGTCGAATAACCTCTCGACCGTGCTGTCTGCGGTTCATTTAAGTCAGGGCGTCGCGATCCTGCCGCTCTATGTCGCCTCCGCCTCGCTGAAATCCGGCAGAGTCGTTTCAGTGCTTGAAGACTACATTCTGCCGCAGCAGGAATTGCACGCCGTATTTCCCTCGCCAAAACTGGTGCCGGAGAAAGTCGGTGCGTTCATCCGCTTCCTTCTCCCGCGCTTCGAGGGCGAATGGTGGGACGCCGCGCGCAGCCAGTCGCCGCCGCACTGATTTCCAAATCGGAATAAGTGAAATCGGCTCACTTGCGTTCGCAAGCGCAAGTGGATGCATCACATTGCCAGCATCAACGAGAAGGATACTGACCCATGCCCAAGATGCGCGCGATCGATGCAGCAGTGCGGATTCTCGAAAAGGAAGGTGTCACGACGGCGTTCGGCGTGCCGGGCGCTGCGATCAATCCGCTGTATTCAGCGATGAAGAAGCGCGGATCGGTCAATCACATTCTGGCGCGCCACGTCGAAGGCGCGTCGCACATGGCGGAAGGTTACACGCGCGCGAAAGCCGGAAACATCGGCGTGTGCATCGGAACGTCGGGGCCGGCAGGCACCGACATGATCACGGGGCTGTACTCTGCCATCGCGGATTCGATCCCAATCCTGTGCATCACCGGCCAAGCGCCCCGCGCGCGTCTTTATAAAGAAGACTTTCAGGCGGTGGACATTGAGTCGATCGCCAAGCCCGTGACAAAATGGGCAGTGACCGTGCGCGAGCCTGCGCTGGTCCCGCGCGTATTCAGCCAGGCCTTTCATGTGATGCGTTCGGGCCGTCCCGGTCCGGTGCTAATCGATCTGCCCCTCGACGTGCAGCTTGCCGAAATCGAATTTGACGAATCCACCTACGAACCGCTGCCGGTTTATAAGCCGTCTGCAACGCGCGCGCAGATCGAAAAAGCGATGGAGATGCTCGATGCATCCGAGCGTCCGCTGATCGTCGCGGGCGGCGGCGTCATCAATGCCGACGCTTCGCATCTGCTCGTTCAGTTCGCGGAAATTCTCAACGTGCCGGTCGTACCGACGCTGATGGGGTGGGGCGCGATTCCCGACGATCATGTTTTGATGGCGGGGATGGCCGGATTGCAGACCAGCCATCGCTATGGCAACGCCAACATGCTGGACTCGGATTTCGTGCTCGGCATCGGCAATCGCTGGGCCAATCGACACACCGGTTCGATCGAAACCTACACCAAGGGCCGCAAGTTCATTCACGTCGACATTGAGCCGACGCAGATCGGCCGCGTTTTAAACCCGGATTTCGGAATCGTTTCCGATGCGAAAGCCGCGCTGGAATTGTTCGTCACCGTCGCGAAGGAATGGCGCAAGGCGGGCCGCCTGAAAGAGCGCCAGTCATGGCCGGCCGCATGTCAGGATCGCAAGCGCACCATGCTCAGGAAAAGTCATTTCGATAACGTGCCAATCAAGCCGCAGCGCGTTTATGAGGAGATGAGCAAGGCGTTCGGCCGCGACACATGCTATGTCAGCGTCATCGGACTGTCGCAGATTGCCGGCGCGCAGTTCCTGAACGTCTACAAGCCGCGCAACTGGATCAACGCCGGTCAGGCCGGGCCGTTGGGATGGACGTTGCCCGCAGCACTCGGCGTGCGCGCCGCCGATCCGAAACGCGAGATCGTCGCGCTCTCCGGCGACTATGATTTCCAGTTCCTGATCGAGGAGCTTGCCGTCGGCGCACAGTTCAAGCTGCCGTACATCCACGTCGTCGTGAACAACTCCTATCTCGGCCTGATCCGTCAGGCGCAGCGCGGCTTCGAGATGGACTATCATGTGCAACTGTCGTTCGAGAATATCAACGCACCGGAAATCGGCGTCTATGGCGTCGATCATGTCGCGGTCGCCGAAGGTCTCGGCTGCAAGGCGATCCGCATCACCGATCCGAAGGACGCGCAGGCGGCGTTCGCGACCGCGCGCCAGTGGATGCGCGATCACAGCGTGCCGGTGGTCGTCGAGTTCATTCTGGAGCGCGTCACCAACATCGCGATGGGGACGGAGATCGACAATATTGTTGAGTTCGAGGAGGTGCTCGATCTGCCCCTTGATGCGATCCCCCAAAACGCCGATATCAAGCGCGACGACGCGCTCGTGCCAGTCTGATGACGGACTCCATCGAGATCGACATTTTGTCCGCCGAAAGCACCGTCCGCGCACGCAATCTGACGCCAGATGGATGGCGCAGCACGGACAATTTTGGCATTGTGACGCGTCTGCACGAAAGCGCACCTAGTGCGAAGGTTTCCCAGTTGATTGAAAAGCTCGAACTTCTGATTGCACTCTCCAAGGAACGGCATTTCGGCCGCGCCGCAGAAGCCTGCGGCGTGACGCAGCCGACGATGTCCACGAGTCTCAAGCAGCTCGAAGAATATCTTGGCGTGATGCTGGTACAGCGCGGATCGCGCTTCGTCGATTTCACGCCCGAGGGCGAACGCACGCTGGAATGGGCGCGGCGCATCGTCGGCGATGTGCGCGGCATGCGCCAGGAAATCAGCACGCTGAAGGAAGGCCTGTCCGGCGAATTGCGGATCGCGGCGATCCCGACCGTGCTCGGAATGGTCGGCTCGCTGACGACACCGTTCCGCGAGCGGCATCCCAACGTGCGCTTCAAGATCGTGTCGTGCACGTCGTCCGCAGTGCTCGGTCTTCTGGAGAATCTCGAAGTCGATGCGGGTCTGACCTATGTGGACAACGAGCCCGTCGGGAAAGTGCGGACGATCCCTCTCTATAATGAGAGCTATCGTCTGCTCACATCGCCGGACGGAATGTTCGGCGACCGCAAGCAGGTGACGTGGGCGGAAGTCGGAAAAATTCCTCTCTGTCTGCTGACGCCCGACATGCAGAACCGGCGGATCATCGATCGCGCGCTGCTTGCGGCGGGAACGGCGGCGCAGCCGACCTTAACGTCGAACTCGGTGATCGTTCTCTACACGCATGTGAAGACGGGCCGCTGGTCCACTGTGATGCCGGCAAAGCTCGCCGACACGCTCGGCTTCTCGGAAGCGGTGCGCGCGATCCCGATTGTCGATCCGCTGATTACTTACGGCGTCGGGCTTGTGATTCCCCAGCGCGATCCGATGACGTCGCTTGTCGCGGAGCTGGTCGATGTCGCGCGAGAGGTCGGCCCATCGCTCGAAATTTGAGCAACGCTTCGCGCGGCAAGTCCCCGAATTATTCCGCGCGGCTCACACCTTATTATTCCTGACAATTCGACCTTGGACTGGGGACAACGCGCCTCCAATGCCAATTCATTATCGCAACATAAAAATTGCGCATTGATCTTTGGAGCGATTCCGATTGACCCTGCGAAAAGCATGACCCGATTGCCGAATCTGAGCCGGAATCGGCTTGTTCGGGCTGTGGAGGCTCAAGGCAGACCGTCCACAAAGGACGGCGCAATCTTATCTTTGGGGAGAAACACAATGGCTACAACAACAACGGGCGGTATGGCCGGTTCGGGGGGTGGAATCCTCGACAAGGAGCATACGATCGCCACCGCAGGCTTCAATCGCTGGCTGGTTCCAC
>JAFKKP010000086.1 GCA_017305515.1 Hyphomicrobiales bacterium | reverse complement strand
CGTCGCACCGATATCCGGATTGCTTGCGCACCTGGCGCTGCTGCCTGCCGTGACATGGGCAATCACCATGCTGCTGAAACCGCAGCCGTCCATCGCGCTCGGCATGATGGTGGTTGCCGCCTGTCCGGGTGGAAACATTTCAAATCTCATCACGCATATGGCGCGCGGCAATACCGCGCTGTCGATCTCGATGACCGGCGTATCGAGTGTGCTTGCCATCGTGACGACGCCGCTCAACATTTTGTTCTGGGCTGGATTGAATCCCGAAACCAACGCGCTGTTGCGTCAGGTCAGCATCGAGCCGCTGTCTTTCCTCGGGCAGACGATGGCGATCCTCGGCATTCCGATGGCGCTCGGCATGCTGACTGTCGCTTATCTTCCGAAGCTCGCGAACTTTTTCCGCCGTCCGTTGCAGATTTTATCGTTCCTGTTTCTGGTCGCCTTCATCGGCGGCGCGATGCTGACAAACTCCAAATATCTCTCCACCTTCGTGCTGGCGATTCTGCCGTTCGTCATTTTGCACAATGCGATTGCGGTCGGGCTTGGATGGGGCACCGCGAAGGTTTTGCGCCTGAGCGATTTCGATACCCGCGCGCTGACCATCGAAGTGAGCATGCACAATTCGGGACTGGGCCTCGCGCTGATCCTCAATCAGTTCGACGGCGTCGGCGGCGCGGCTCTGGTCGCGGCGGGGTGGGGCGTATGGCACCTGATTTCGGGCTGGGCGTTGGCGGAATTCTGGAAGCGGCGCGATCCTCATCCGAAGAGCAGACACACATGACGCCGCGCGATCAGGAAACGGGCGGTGGCGTTCTTGTCACCGGCGCAGCCGGTTTCATCGGACACTCGCTGATTGAAAGACTGGCGGGCGAAAAAAGCACGAATTCGGAAATCGTCGCGCTGGACGTGCGCGAGGTCGCGCCGTCCGATCGGCTTCCCTACGTGACCTATGTGACCGGCGACATTCGCGATCCGGCGCTGAAAGATATGTTCAAGCAGCACAGTCCGCGCACCGTCGTGCATCTGGCATCCGTCGTTGCGGTCGGCGGCGATCCGCAGCGCGACTGGGAAATCGACGTGCTCGGCACCAAGAATGTGCTGCTGGCGTCGCTCAATGCCGGCATCGAGCATCTTGTCGTGACGTCCAGCGGCGCGGCCTACGGCTATCACGCGGACAATCCGGTGCCGCTGCATGAGGACGACCCGCTGCGCGGCAACGAGGATTTTCCCTATGCGCGAAACAAACGCGAAGTGGAGGAGATGCTTGTCGAGTGGCGCGAGCTATATCCCGATCTCGCCCAGACCGTGTTCCGTCCCTGCACGGTTTTGGGTCCGACAACGAACAACCAGATCACCGCGCTATTTGAACGCCCGGTGGTGACGGGGATAAGCGGTACGGCAACGCCATTTTCCTTGATTGCGGATACCGATGTGGTGGACGCACTGGTTCAGGCGGTAAGGCAGCCGAAGCCTGGAATCTACAACCTGTCCGGAGACGGAATGCTGAGCTTGCGCGACATCGCAAAGCTCAATCACAAGCCTTATGTGGGAATTCCGCCGTCGGTCCTGAAGTCGGCGCTCTGGTTATTGCACGCGATGCGTCTCACAGAGCTTGGCCCGGGCAATGTCAAATTCATCCAGTACCGCCCCGTATTGGCGAACGACAAACTCAAATCCGAATTCGGATTTTCGCCTAAGCACAACGCGGTGGAAGTGTTTGAACGCTATCGCGCAGGCCGCGCGGAGTTGACGAAATGACGACGCTTGTCATCGGTGCCGGGCCTGCGGGTCTCGCCGCCGTCAAAAGTTTGAAGGAAGCCGGACTTCCGGTTCAGGGCGTCGAGAAAAACTCCGACGTCGGCGGCCAGTGGCTCTATGGCGCGCCGCCGAGCGCGGTCTATGCCTCGACGCATCTGATCTCGTCCAAGGGCACGACGGCCTACGCCGACTTTCCGATGCCGCCGGATTGGCCCGCTTATCCGCACCAGTCGCTGGTTTCGGATTACTTCAAGTCGTTCGCCAAGCATTTCGACCTCTATTCAGACATCGAATTCAATCGCGAGGTGAGATCGCTTGAGCCGCACGGCGAGGGCTGGCGCGCAACATTCAATGAGGGACCGGCGCACGATTACACCAGCGTCATCATCGCCAACGGACATCTCAGCGATCCGCTGATGCCGAAGATTGCCGGCACATTCGACGGCAAGGTCATGCACGCCAAGGATTACAAGACGCCGGACATTTTCGACGGCAAGCGCGTGCTCGTCGTCGGCATGGGCAACACCGGCTGCGACATCGTCGTCGATGCCATTCACCGCGCCAAAAAAGTGTTGTGGAGCGTGCGCGGCGGAAATCACTTCACGCCGAAATTTCTTGCCGGCAAGCCCGCCGACGAGGGCAATCACAAGGCGAAGTTCGTCATTCCGAAATGGCTGCGCTCGCGGCTGCATGAGCCGGTCCTGCGTTTTCTGGTCGGGCCGCCCGAACGCTTCGGTCTGCCGAAGCCCGAGCACCGGCTTTATGATCGCACCCCGATCGTCAATTCACTGGTGCTCCAGCATCTGGGGCAGGGCGACGTCGCCTTGCGAAAGCCGATCGGGGAATTTCGCGGAAACAAAGTTGTCTTCACCGACGGCGCCGAAGACGAGGTCGATCTCGTTCTGCTCGCGACCGGATACGAGATTACGTTTCCGTTTCTTGCCGATCTGAACGCGTTGAGCTGGCAGCATGACGCCAAGGCGCCGAGATTATTCCTCAACGTGTTTCCGAAGGACGACAACGGTCTGTACGTCGCGGGATTGCTGGAAGGCGCAGGCGTCGGCTGGCCGGGGCGCGCGCTGCAATCCGATCTCATCGCGGCGTACATCAAGGCCAAACAAAGCAATTCCGCCGCTGCCTCGGACTTCAGACACCGCATAGAGGCGTGGCATGCCCGCGCGCCGGAAAAGGATCGCGGCGGTCACGGCATCTTCGTCGACTTCCTGCAATACAAGCGCGATCTGAAACGCGAGATCGCGCGTCTCAGCGTTTGAACAGCCCCATCACCGCGGCTTTCGCCAGCGTGTTGAAGTGAAGCTGAAAGCCGACCACGGCGGCCGAAGTGTCGGGCGTCGCTTTGATCTCGCCGCCGACCGCATGCACCGTGAAGAAATACCGATGCGGATGATCGCCCTCGGGCGGGCAGGGCCCGCCGTAACCGGGCGCGCCGAAGTCGGTGCGTGTCTGTAACGAGCCGTCCGGCATTTTTCCGCCCGTGCTTCCGGCGCCCAAAGCAAGTTCAGTCACGGACGCGGGAATGCCGATCGCGACCCAATGCCAGAAGCCGCTGCCGGTCGGCGCGTCGGGATCGTAGCAGGTGACGGCAAAACTTTTGGTGCCCGCAGGCGCGCCGGTCCATTTCAGGTGAGGCGACTTGTTGCCGCCCGCGCAGCCGAAACCGAAATCGGACGACAGGATGTGATCCTTGGCCAGATAGTCGCCGTCCTTGAAGCTGTTGCTTGTGACTTTGAACGTCATTTTGAATCTCCCTGCCGGTTTCGGAGAGCAGACTAGCGCGGATTTATGCTGACGTGCGAGACGCTTCAACACACACAAATGTCATGGCCGGACTTGTTCCGGCCATCCCGATTGATGAAGCACGGTGCTCAATCTGTCGGGATCACCGGGACAAGCCCGGTGATGACAAAATGATACGGATGCGTCGCCACGACAAAATAATTCGGGGAACCGCTTGACAATTTCCAGCATAGGAATATATTCCGCGTATCCCGTTCACGAGGGGCGCATCATGAGGCGTCTTGGTTGCGGAACGGGGACGCGGGCCCGCGCGCGTGTTTCGCAAACATGCGTCCGGGAGGTTGAGGGTCGCCGACCGGGCCAACTATGTGGCTCTGCCTTCGGTGGCTGCACGCGATGCGGTGAACGGCGGCGAAATCCGCCGGGATGAACGGCGATCCGAAAGGTCGCCGGATACGCATCCGGAAGAGCGGCCCCTCCGCCAAAAATCCCGCAGCTGGAGCGCCGCAAGGCGATACGTTTCTCAAACTTCGCTGTCGCAGGCGGAGGGCGGGAAGCGAGACGATGCCCTGCGCCTTGCGGCGCTCCATCCCTCACCCCGCATGCTGCGGGAAACATTCGCATGCGAGGATGAACTGCTGTCTGACAATTGAATCCGAGGCGCTCCCTGCCCGCCGCGATGCGCCCTTGACATCATC
>JAFKKP010000322.1 GCA_017305515.1 Hyphomicrobiales bacterium | reverse complement strand
AGCAGCGTAATCATCGGCAGCGTAAACGCCGCGGTCTTGCCAGTGCCGGTCTGCGCGATGCCGAGAACGTCCTTGCGCGCAAGGACGTGAGGGATGGCTTGTTCCTGGATCGGAGTGGGGGTGGTGTAACCGGTTGCCGCGACGGCCGCGAGAACCTTGTCGGACAAGCCGAGATTGGAAAAGGACATTGAGCCTCTGTTTTGGGCACGATCTCTTCCGAAAACCGGAAGACCGCTTTTCGGGATCATGCCTCTGGTCGAAATCGCCGTTCGGACTCTTGAGAATGGCTGTCGCGCTCACCCCGGAACGGCACGCTTTTAGGGCACGGGGAGGTCATCGTCGCCGACAGACGGCTGGCCGGAAAATACATTTCGAATCCGACCGCGTTGCAGGGGAACATAGGCGCGAAACATTTAAAGTCAATGAAATACGCCCGAAATGCCCCGAAAAACCTTAACGGGACAAGGCTTTAAACGCCCCTGACGCCACCTTAACGTCAATTATGCGGCTCTGCGAACATCTGCCTTGCGTGTGCGGTCGTGGCATACTTGGCGGCGCGCCATTGCGGATCACAAGTGGGATGTTCAACATGAAGAAGGTCTGGTTATGGGGCGCGGGCGCGCTGTGCGCCGTTATGGTTGGTATGGCGGTCGAGCCCGCCCTCGCCGACAAGCGCGTCGCGCTGGTGATCGGCAACAACGATTATCGAAACGTCGCGCCGTTGCGCAAAGCCGTCAACGATGCGCGGCTGATGGGCGACACACTCAAGAAGCTCGGCTTCAACGTTCTGTTCGCCGAAAACCAGACGCGCAAAGCGTTCAGCGAAACCATGTTGGCGTTCGACCAGATGATCTCGCCTGGCGATATGGCGTTTTTCTTCTTTGCCGGGCATGGATTTGAAGTCGCAAGCCAGAACTATCTTCTGCCGACCGACATCGCCGCCGTCACCGAAGGCCAGGAAGAACTGATCCGCGACGGTGCCTTCGCAGCGGAGCGCGTGATCTCGCGATTCCAGTCGCGCGGCGCGCGGACTTCGATCTTCGTATTCGATGCCTGCCGCAACAACCCGTTCGAGGGCACCGGCACGCGCGCCATCGGCGGCAATGGCGGATTGGCGGCGATGACGCCGCCGGAGGGTGTGTTCGTGATCTTCTCGGCGGGCGCGAAGCAGACCGCGCTCGATCGCTTGTCCGATAGTGACGCCAACCCGAATTCGGTTTTTACGCGCAACTTCGTCCATGAGGTTGTGCAGCCCGGCGCGAATTTGGTGCAGATCGCCAAACGCACGCAAACCGACGTCCGCAACATGACGGCAGCAGCGAACAGGCTTCAGACGCCGGCTTATTACGATCAGATCGTCGGCGATTTCGTGTTGCAGCCCTTGAAGGACGGCGAGCGCGCGATCGAAGTGCTGCCGCAGGTTGCCGCGTTGCCGGTGACACCGCCGAGCGCGATCACCGGCGCGAACGACGGCGATGCACCGATTGCCGGGTTCATGCGCCATAATGGCGGCTGGTCGGTGACATTTTCACTGGCGGACGCACCACTCGGAATCTCATGGCGGATGGGCGAGAGCGGCGAGTTCAAGGAAACCGGATTTCTCGACACCATCGACCCGCGCACACGGCGGCGCATGCCCAATCCGACCATCGAATTGTCCAACGATGCGCCGGCCGGCGTCATTCAGGTTCGCTACGTTGATCCAACGGGCGATCTCAAGGGGCCGTTTCCAATCAAGTTCGATCCGGACGCGGCGCTCATCAGCAGCCATCGCAAGTTGCTCGACATGACAGCAACGAGCTGGCTGGCGTTCGGCGGCTACAGCGGCCCGCTGGTGTATTACTCGCAAATTCTGTCGTATCGCTGCGCGGTCCGCGAGATGAGGATCGGCATCGACACCACGACGCCGGCGCAGGTCGTCAAATTGCCGCCGTGCAAACCAAAAGACCCGTCGGCGATGCCGGAGAACTATCAGCCCTATTTGAAAATTTCTCCGGCAACGAAAATGGTTTCGGTCGAACTGACCTATCAGGATGGCAGCGTCTCCGAGATCAAATCCTTCAAGCGGCAATAACAGGCTGTTCGATCATGGCTGATGAAAACTCGGGCGCCTCCGG
Organism: Hyphomicrobiales bacterium; assembly: GCA_017305515.1. Taxonomy (GTDB): domain Bacteria; phylum Pseudomonadota; class Alphaproteobacteria; order Rhizobiales; family Xanthobacteraceae; genus Afipia. The sequence continues at coordinate 27,499 of JAFKKP010000322.1, read as the reverse complement.
CAAATCTTTATCCTTTCAATGCTGCATCGTCGGCGGCGGTCCCGCGGGGATGATGCTCGGCTATCTGCTTGGCCGCGCCGGTATCAAGACGGTGGTGCTCGAAAAGCATGCCGATTTCTTCCGGGACTTCCGGGGCGACACCGTGCATCCGTCCACGATGAAGGTGATGCAGGAGCTTGGGCTGCTCGATGATTTTTTGAAAGTGCCGCATCAGAACGTCGAGATCATGGAAGGTATCTTCGGCAACACGACAATCCGTCTTGCCGATCTGCGGCGGCTGAATACGCCGTGTCCCTACATTGCATTCATGCCCCAATGGGACTTTCTGAATTTTCTTGAGGGCAAGGGCAGGCGCTTTTCAGAACTTCAGGTTCTCAAGAATACGGAAGCCGTCGACATCATCAAGAACGGCGATCGTATTGTCGGCGTTGTCGCCAAATCGCCGGGGGAAGATCTTCGCATAGCTGCCGATTTAACGGTTGCCTGCGACGGGCGACACTCGACCTTGCGCGATTTGGCCGGACTGACGGTTGAGGACGTTGGCGCGCCCATCGATGTGCTGTGGTTTCGCGTCGGTAAAACGAAGGCCGACAGCGACGGCGTGTTCGCCCGCATCAAGGCTGGGCAAATGATGGTGATGCTCGATCGCGACGATTATTGGCAATGCGCCTATGTCATCGCAAAAGGCGGCATCGAAGCGATCAAGGCGCGGGGTCTCGATGCGTTTCGCGCCAATGTCGCTTCGCTTGCGCCGGTGCTCGCAAAAAACATCGGCGGCGTGAAATCGTGGGACAACGTGAAGCTGCTCACTGTGACCATCGACAGGCTTAAGCAGTGGGCGCTGCCGGGATTGCTTTGTATCGGAGACGCCGCGCACGCGATGTCTCCGGTGGGCGGAGTCGGCGTCAACCTCGCAGTCCAGGATGCTGTCGCAACCGCAAATTTATTGTTCGACAAGTTTGGCAGCGGCGGGCCGTCGCTCGCCGACCTGGAAAAAATTCAGGAACGCAGATCGTTTCCCGTTCGGGTGACTCAGGGCATGCAGGTGGTCGTGCAGAACAATCTCATCAACCGCGCAATTTCAGAGAAAAATCTGGAGCCGCCATTGGTGATGAAACTCGTGACCAGATTTCCCTGGCTGCAAGGCATCACCGCGCGCGCCATTGGAATTGGCGTCAGGCCCGAGCACGTTCATTCCATTGAAGCGTAAATTTCAGCCGCGCCGGGATAGCGCGATGAGGATCAATCCAAAGGCGGTCAGCCCCGACCCGTAATAGGCCCATTTGATCTGGCTGATCATGAAGCTGGATTGCGGGTAGGGGAAATAACCGGTGCCCTGACCGACCCAGATCAAGCCGACGAGAACAGCAAAGATGCCAAGTGTAAGAATGACGGTTTTCATGCCGCAGATACGCCGGATTCTCTGGCGAGTTTCAGATGCTAGACATCCAGCAGGGCTTCGTTTGCGAATTCGGCCTTCTCGGAAATAAACGCGAAGCGCGATTCAGCCTTGGTGCCCATCAATCGCTCGACGGAATCCGCAGTGCCGGAGCGATCGTCTGCGAGCAACACCACGCGCAGCATGGTGCGCTTGGACGGGTCCATCGTCGTTTCCTTTAGCTGCGCCGGCATCATTTCGCCGAGGCCTTTGAATCGGCCGATATCGACTTTGGCGTTGGCGTGGAATTCCTTTTTCAGCAATTCGTCGCGATGTTTCTCGTCGCGCGCATAAACAGTTTTTGCGCCGTGCGTGAGACGATAGAGCGGCGGCACCGCGAGGAACAGATGACCTTCATGGATGAGGCGCGGCATCTGACGGTAAAAGAAAGTGATAAGCAGCGATGCGATGTGCGCGCCGTCGACGTCGGCGTCGGTCATGATGATGATGCGGCCATAGCGCAAATCTTCCTGACGGTAGTGCGCGCCGGTTCCGCAGCCGATCGCCTGCATGAGGTCGGCAATCTGTGCGTTGGCAGCCATCTTGTCGCGCGTGGCGGATGCGACGTTCAGAATTTTGCCGCGCAAGGGCAGGATCGCCTGCGTTTTGCGGTCGCGCGCCTGTTTGGCGCTGCCGCCTGCGGAGTCGCCTTCGACGATAAACAGTTCGGAACCTTCGGCAGCCGTATTCGTGCAGTCGGCGAGCTTGCCGGGCAGGCGCAGTTTCTTCACCGCTGTCTTGCGGGAGATTTCCTTTTCCTGACGGCGGCGTAGCCGCTCGTCGGCGCGTTCGACGACGAATTCCAATAGCTTGTTGGCCTGAAGCGGATTTGCCGACAGCCAATGATCGAACGGGTCTTTAATTGCCTGCTCGACGATGCGTTGCGCTTCGGCAGTCGCGAGGCGGTCCTTGGTCTGTCCCTGAAACTCCGGTTCGCGCACGAACACCGACAGCATCGCGGCAGCGCCGACCATCACGTCTTCGGATGTAATCGAGGACGCCTTCTTGCCTTGTCCGACGCGTTCGGCGTGGTCCTTCAGTCCGCGCAGCAGCGCGCTGCGGAAGCCGGCTTCGTGCGTGCCGCCGTCGGGTGTTGGCACCGTGTTTGTGTAGGACGACAGAAATCCGTCGGCATCCGCAGTCCACGCCACCGCCCATTCGCAAGCGCCGTGCGCGCCGTTGCGGCCGGACTTGCCGGAGAAAATTTCGGGATGGACGAGCGTGTCCGCGTGGATGGCGGCGGCGAGATAATCCTTGAGCCCGCCGGGAAAGTGGAACGTATCTTCCGCCGGAACGTCGTCGATGCCTTTGAGCAATTCCTTGTCGCAGCGCCAGCGGATTTCGACGCCGCCGAACAGATAGGCCTTCGAGCGCGCCATCTTGAAAAGACGCTGCGGCTTGAATGTCGCCTTCGCGCCGAAGATGTCGGCGTCGGGATGAAAGCGCACCCGCGTTCCGCGCCGATTGCCGATTTTGCCGAGCTCTTCGAGTTTGCCTTTCGGCTTGCCGCGCGCGAATGTCATTTTGTAGAGACGCTGGTTGCGCGCGACTTCAACTTCCATCACATCGGACAGGGCGTTGACGACCGATACGCCGACGCCGTGCAGACCGCCCGATGTTTCGTAAACCTTGGAGTCGAATTTTCCGCCCGCATGCAGCGTGCACATGATGACTTCGAGCGCGGACTTATTCTTGAATTTCGGATGCGGATCGACCGGAATGCCGCGGCCGTTGTCGCTCACGGTCAGAAATCCGTCCGCGCCAAGATGAACTTCGATAAAGGACGCATGACCGGCAAGCGCCTCGTCCATCGAGTTGTCGATGACTTCGGCAAACAGATGATGCAGAGCTTTTTCGTCGGTGCCGCCGATATACATGCCGGGGCGGCGGCGGACAGGCTCCAGGCCCTCAAGGACTTCGATGTCGCGGGCGGTATACCCGGCCTCAGCGCCCGAAGCGCGCGCTGCCGATTTGCCGGGTCCGCGCGACCTGCGCTCCGATGCTGAAAACAGATCGCGCGGGCTCTTTGCCTTCGGCTTCGCCTTGGCGGCCGGTTTCGCCTTTTTTTTCAGTGGTTTTGCCATGGATGTGATGTCTTATAGGCCGAACATTGTGGTCGAATCACGTTTCACGACTATGCCATGGATGGGGCACCAGATGTGATCGCAGGCTGCGGTCGCAGATAACGCCCGGCGTGCTACAGAACCGTCGGCAAAGCGCGGTTGAGATAGGGAACCTGCATGGGATTGGAAGACACGGTCCGCGGAGTCATCGGCTTCGTGCGTGACCACCAGGCATGGGCCCCGCCCATTGTATTTGCGCTAGCCTTCGGTGAATCGCTTGCGTTCGTTTCGCTGCTGATCCCCGCCTGGGGTGCGCTGGTCGGCATCGGCGCGCTGATCGGCGCGAGCGATATTGCATTCTGGCCCGTGTGGGTTGCCGGTGCAGTCGGGGCGGCACTCGGCGATTGGGTATCCTACTGGTTCGGATTCAAATTCAAGAACCATGTCGCGGAGATGTGGCCGCTCTCCAAATATCCCGATTTGATTCCGCGCACCGAAGCGTTCGTGAAGCGATGGGGCGTGCCGAGTATCTTCGTCGGACGCTTCTTCGGACCCTTGCGCGCCGCCGTGCCGCTGGTCGCCGGAATTTTCGAGATGCCGTACTGGCGCTTTCAGTTCGCCAATTTTACGTCGGCCTTCGTTTGGTGCGCCGCACTTCTGCTGTTCGGCGATGTGATCTCCATGATTGTCGAATGGTTCTGGCGGGTTGTTTAGCCCCAGGCCCGGCGGAATATTCATCGGCGAGCGGTGTTACGTCCGGCAGCGGTGCAGTTCAATCGCGCCGTCGTGATCGTGAGCCGGGCATTTTTTCCATAAAATGAAGCCCGGCACTTCGCTCGCAAGAATTCAAAAATGATCGGGAGAGACCAGATGAACTTGACACGACGCCATGCACTGGCGGGCGCAGCCGCGCTTGCAACCGCTCCGCTATTTCCGGCGCTGCCCGCAAAAGCGGCGGCGCCTGCCGTCGGAAAGCAGGCTGCGAGTTTCTATCGCTACAAAGTCGGCGACGCCGAGGTGACGGTTGTTTCAGACGGGTCAGTGACGTTTCCGCTCGGCGACACTTTTGTCCTGAACGCAAAAAAGGATGAAGTGAACGCGGCGCTCGCAAAGGCATTCCGTCCCGTCGATAAAATGACGATCTTCTTCGGCCCTATCGTCATCAACAACGGCGGGAAACTCATCGTCGTCGACACTGGCAACGGTCCGGGTGGTTTCACGGGCAGCAAGGGTGCCAACGGCCAGTTCGCAAACAATCTCGTTGCGGCCGGCATCGATCCGAAGGCTGTCGATATGGTCGTGATTTCCCACTTCCATGCCGACCACATCAACGGATTGCTGACCGCCGACAACGAGTCGGCTTTCCCGAACGCGGAAGTTCTCGTGCCTTCGACCGAGTGGAAATACTTCATGGACGATGGCGAGATGGGCAAACAGACCACCGACCGCATGAAAGGCGTGTTCAGCAATGCCCGCCGCGTGTTCGATGCGGGTTTGAAAAAGAAGGTTACGCCTTACGAATGGGGCAAGGAGATTGCTCCCGGTCTGAACTCTGTTTCGACGATCGGCCACACCCCGGGCCACACCTCGTTCGTTTTGGCATCAGGGGCCGACACCGTCTTCATCCAGTCCGACGTGACCAACGATCCTGACCTGTTCGTGCGCAATCCCGGCTGGCACCTGATGTTCGATCAGGATCCCGATCAGGCGGAGACGACGCGCCGCAAAGTCTTCGACATGGTCTCTGCGGACAAAATGAAGGTGCAGGGCTTCCACTATCCGTTCCCCGGCCGAGCCAACATCGAGAAAGACGGCACCGGCTATCGCTGGGTGCCGGCACCGTGGAATCCGTCGATCTGATCGCTGCCTGACTTGACCAAACATGGGCGCGGACCTATATCCGCGTCCATGATCGACGCTCACGCCATCGCACTTCTTCGCCGCCGCCGCGCCATCGCGGTATGGGCGGCTGATCGCGTCTGATCGTTGTCAATGCCGCCGGATACGGTCCGCGGCATCTTGTTTCCTTCCAAAACTTGCCGCATGACCTGACCCGGTGGCCGTTTGAACACCCACGGCTAAGGACAGATCATGGCTGAGAAAAAGAAGATCGGCATCCTCGGAGCATCCGGTTACACCGGAGCCGAACTCGTGCGCCTGTTGCTGCGCCATCCCCGTGTCGAGATCGTTGTTTTGACGGCGGACCGGCGGGCAGGGCAGATGATGGGCGATGTCTTTCCGCAATTCGCGCCGTATGACCTGCCGCGCCTCGTCACCATCGATGAAGTCGATTGGGCCAAAGCCAGACTCGATCTGGTTTTCTGCGCGCTGCCGCATGCAACGACACAGAAGGTGCTGAAGGATTTGCTGGCGAAAGCGCCGGAAACGAAGGTCGTCGATCTGTCGGCGGATTTCCGGCTGGAAGATCCTGTTGCCTACGCGAAGTGGTATGGCCACGAGCACCACGCGCTCGAACTTCAGAAGGAAGCGGTTTACGGGTTGTCCGAAATCTATCGGCGCGAGATCAGAAAGGCGCGGCTTGTCGCCAATCCGGGCTGCTACACGACGTGCGCGCAATTGCCGCTGATCCCGCTGCTCAAGGCGAAGGCCATCGAGATCGACGACATCGTGATCGACGCGAAGTCAGGCATGACCGGCGCGGGGCGCTCGACGAAAGAAGAAATGCTGTTCTCGGAAGTGTCGGAAGGTTTCCACGCCTATGGCGTCGGTCAGCACCGGCACATGTCCGAACTCGATCAGGAATTTTCCAAGGCGGCGGGCAAGAATGTCGTGGCCAGCTTCACGCCGCATCTGGTGCCGATGAATCGCGGCATCTTCTCAACGATCTATGTACGCGGACGGCGCGGCAAGATTGCGCAGGATCTGCACGAGATCCTCGTCAAGCAATACGAGAAGGAGCCATTTGTTCACGTGCTGCCGTTCGGCAAGATGCCGCAGTCGCGGCATGTGCGCGGATCGAACATGACGTTCGTCGGCGTGACGGCGGACCGCATCGCGGGCCGTGCGATCATCATCTCGACGCTCGACAATCTGACCAAGGGTGCTTCGGGGCAGGCCGTGCAGAACATGAATATCATGCTCGGCTTCAGCGAAGGCGCTGGCATCGATCAGCCGGCGATGTTTCCGTAAATTGCAGGTTGCAAAACAACAAAAAGGGACGGCATGAGCCGTCCCTTTTTCTTAGGGCCAGATGCTTTAGACGATCTTGAAAATTCCAAGCGCAAGCACGGCCTGCGCAATGAAGCCGACCGTGAAAGCGAGCGTGCGGAGCACCGGCACGCCGATCGTGTAGACGATCAGATGTGCGAGCCGCGCCCAGAAATAAACGGCGCAGGCGAGAACTGTCCACTTCGACGAATAATCGATCGCGTTCAGGATCAGCACGAGCGGCGCGAAGATGACGAGGTTTTCGACGGCATTGTCGTGCGCGAACATCATGCGGTTCGCCCATTCGGCCTGCGGCTTGTCCTTGCGGGACGGATTGGCCATTGCGCCGCCGAGGCCGCGCACCTGACAGCGGTTGAGGATGTATGGCACCCACAACAAACCTGTGAGAATGACCGTCAGCGTCAGCCAGAACAATTCGCGTGTCATCTGCGTTTCCCTTCAATGTTTCAGCGGATGAGTCCGCCCCGGCAAAATTTCTTCCGCTCCGTTTTGCCCTCAGCGGAGGACCGAATCCAGCGGCATATTGTCTGAGGGTATTTTATCCGTTGAACGGGATTCGGCCAATGACAGCCAGGCCGATTTCAACGGCTTGGGCGTCAGGCGCGAACCCGCACATATCGGCCGGGAGCGTCTTCGATTGCGGGCATTGGTCCCGTGCCGGGGTCGCGCGCCGGAACTGTTTCTGCATCGATGGTTTCGAGCCAGGCGCGCCAGTCGGGCCACCACGAGCCCTTATGCTCTTCGGCGCCTTTTTCCCAATCGGCGAGCGTCATGTCGCGGATATTGTCGTTGGTCCAGTATTGATACTTGCCGAGGGAAGGCGGATTCACGACGCCTGCGATATGGCCCGACCCCGCGAGCACGTATCGCACCGGCCCGCCGAAGAACTGCGACCCGTACAACACCGATTCAGCGGGGGCAATGTGGTCTTCGCGTGTCGCGAGATTGTAGATCGGCACCTTCACCTTCGACAGATCGAGCACCGTGTTGTCGAGGATCATCGATCCGGTCGAAAGCCTGTTCTCCAGATAGCAGTTGCGCAGATAGAAGGAATGATTGGCCGCCGGCATGCGCGTCGCGTCGGAGTTCCAGTGCAACAGATCGAACGCGGCAGGCTCCTTGCCTTTCAGATAATTGCTGACGACGTAGGACCAGATCAGGTCGTTCGACCGCAGCATGTTGAACGCCATCGCCATCCTGGTGCCCTCGAGCACTCCGGCCTGCTTCATGTCCTGTTCGAGCAGCGAAATCTGGTTCTCGTCCACGAAGACCAATAGGTCGCCGGCATGGGTAAAATCCACTTGCGCTGCGAGGAACGTGGCCGACGTGACCTTGACGCGGCGTTTTTCCGCGAGCCATGCCAGCGTCGAGGCCAGCAGCGTGCCGCCGACGCAATAGCCCATCGTGTGGACACGCATTTCGCCGGTCACTTGTTCGATGACATCCATCGCGGCGAGCGGACCTTCGCGCATGTAATCGTCAAAGGTCTTGTTGCCGAGGTTCTTGTCCGGATTGACCCAGGAAATCACGAAAACGGTGATGCCCTGATCCACGCACCATTTGATGTAGGATTTCTGCGGGTTCAGATCGAGGATGTAGAACTTGTTGATCCACGGCGGCACAATGAGCAGCGGGGTGCGCAAGACAGTTTCGGTCGATGGCGCGTACTGAATGAGTTGCATCACGTCGTTCTCGAAGATCACTTTGCCTGGTGTCAGCGCGAGGTCGCGGCCGACTTCGAGATTTGCAGCCGACTGGCGGATTTTAAGATTGCCGCGCCCGGCCTCGACATCCTCGGCGAGCATTTTCATGCCGCGCGCGAGATTGTCGCCGTTGGTCGCGACCGTCTGACGAAGCACTTCAGGGTTGGTCAGAACGAAATTCGACGGCGACAGCGCGTTGGCGAATTGCTGAACGTAGAACTCCGCCTTCTTGCGCGTGTGAGCATCCAGACCTTCGGCATTTTTCACGAGGTCGTTCGCCCATTCCGTCGTCAGCAGATAGGCCTGCATGATGAAATCGAAGAAGTGATTGGTCCGCCATTCCGGGTCGCTGAATCGCTTGTCGCGCGGCGATGGCTCGACGGTCGGCTTTGCCGGTTCGCCGGCGAGGCGCCGCATCGAATTGCCCCACAAATCGAGATAGGCCTTGCCGAGCTTCATTTGCAGCTCGGCGGTGCGCTTCTGATCGGACAGCCAGTAATCTGCAACCGAAGAGAAGGTTTTGACGACCTCGGTCAGTTCGCCGGCCTGATCCTTGATCTCGCCGTTCTCGCGCGGCTTGAGATAGGCCGACAGCGCCTTGCCGCTGTTTTCGAGCGCGCGCGCGAGGTTGATCGAAAATGCCTCCGGGTCGAAGCCTTTTGCGATTCCGGAATTCGCCGCTTTTGGGTCCGGTACGACGTCACTCATGATGGCTATTATAAACCCACATTTCGACGGGGCTGTGATGCTTTATTGTCTCGTGCGGCGATTGGGTTAACTGTCGGCGAAAACTTTGCTGCGCTGCGACAGTTTGCTGAAACGGGCCATAATCAGGCCTTACCTGCGCGCCTATCTGCCGCGAATGTTGTTTGCGAATTAACGGATTTCAGCGATGTTCGTTCATTCGGCACACCATGCCTCCAGGGCGGGCAGGTTCGCTGTTCGATCAGATCATTCCGGGGACAAGTGAAGCGCGTTGATTCACCCAGCGATAATTGCGCACGACGGTGGCCGATTGTCGCCGGTGCCGCGCTGCTGGCCGTTGTGCTGGCGGGTTGCTCGATACCTTTGTCCGATATGCCGGTGATCGGTTTGCCGGCCAATACGCCGCCGCGTCCGGCGGCACCCGGTGAGTACCTTCCGGTCCATGATGTGCCGGAAGCGCGCGCCGAAGCTATCCTGACGCCCGAGCAGCAGGACAAGATCGAGAAGGATCTGGTCGCCGCCCGAAACCGGCAGGCAGCCGGCGTCCAGAAGGCCGCTCGCGATCAGAACTGAGCGATGGCAGCTTGGCATCTGCCCGCCGCATCGTGCTAAAAAGACCACGATTCAATCGCAATGATGCCGTTTCGGGGAATTGGGGCGGCCAATTGTGCCAGAATTGGCGTAAAATGCTGAAATAACGCAATTTCCTCGTCTGCGGCGAATTTCGCCGCAGTGGAAAACGCGCTATTTCTCACGCTGCTTTGCCGGTCATCGGAGCCCGATCTATGGAAGAATTCTACCGCATCCGCCGTCTGCCGCCTTACGTGTTCGAGCAAGTCAATCGAGCCAAGGCCGCCGCGCGCAATGCGGGCGCCGACATCATCGATATGGGCATGGGCAATCCCGACCTGCCGACGCCGCCGCATGTCATCGAGAAATTGAAAGAGACGCTCGGCAAGCCGCGCACCGACCGCTATTCGGCGTCGAAGGGCATCGCCGGACTGCGCCGCGCTCAAGCGGCGTATTACGAGCGCCGCTTCGGCGTGAAGCTCAATCCCGAAACGCAGATCGTCGCCACACTCGGCTCGAAAGAAGGTTTTGCGAATGTCGCACAGGCGATTACCGCGCCGGGCGATGTCGTGCTGGTGCCGAACCCGAGCTATCCGATCCATGCGTTCGGATTCCTGATGGCGGGCGGCGTGGTGCGCTCGGTGCCTGCCGAGCCGACTCCGGAATTGTTCGGCGCGCTGGAGCGCGCGATCGTTCATTCGATTCCGAAGCCGATCGCGATGATTGCATGCTATCCGTCGAACCCGACGGCCTATGTCGCCTCGCTTGATTTTTATAAAGACCTCGTCGCGTTCGCGAAGAAGCACGAGATCTTCATCCTGTCGGATCTGGCCTACGCCGAGCTTTACTACGATGGCGTGCCGCCACCGTCGGTTCTGCAAGTGCCGGGGGCGATGGACGTCACGGTTGAATTCACTTCGATGTCGAAGACGTATTCGATGGCGGGCTGGCGCATGGGCTTTGCGGTCGGCAATGAGCGCATCATTGCCGCACTGACGCGCGTCAAATCCTATCTCGATTACGGTGCGTTCACGCCGGTCCAGGTCGCGGCCACCGCCGCGCTCAACGGCCCGCAGGATTGCATCAAGGAAATGCGCGACACGTACCGCAAGCGCCGCGAGGCGCTGGTGGAATCATTCGGACGTGCAGGCTGGGATATTCCGCCGCCTGCCGCGTCGATGTTTGCGTGGGCACCATTGCCGGAGAAATTCAAGGACGTCGGCTCGATGCAGTTCGCGACCCTGATGGTTGAGAAATGCGGTGTCGTGGTTTCACCGGGCGTTGCATTCGGCGAGCACGGCGAAGGCTTTGTTCGCATCGCGATGGTCGAGAACGAGCAGCGTATCCGTCAGGCTGCGCGCAATATTCGCCGCTTCCTTGAAACGGGCGTCGATTCGTTGCACAACGTGGTTCCTCTCGCCAACCGGCGATAATTCTTCCGGCAGGTTTTCATCTCATGGTCGCACCACTCAAAGTGGGCATTGCGGGTCTCGGTACTGTGGGTGCCGAGGTCGTCCGTTTGATCGAAAGCCAGAGCCGCAATCTGTCCGCGCGTTGCGGGCGCGGGGTCCGCGTCGTCGCGGTGACGGCGCGCTCGAAGGTGAAGAAGCGCGGGCTCGATCTGACGAAAATAGATTGGGCGAAAAGTCCGCTTGCGCTCGCCAACGATCCCAAGATCGATTGCTTCGTCGAACTGATGGGCGGTTCAGGCGAGCCGGCATTGTCGGCCATCGAGGCCGCGCTGAAGAACGGCAAGTCGGTCGTCACCGCAAACAAGGCCTTGATCGCCAAGCACGGCTCCCGTCTCGCCGCACTTGCCCAGAAGCATAGCGGCGCGTTGAATTTTGAAGCGGCCGTCGGAGCTGCGATCCCTGTCATCAAGACGCTGCGCGAAGGGCTGGCTGGCACCAGCGTCAATCGTGTCTACGGAATTCTCAACGGCACCTGTAACTACATCCTGACGCGGATGGAGCGGGAAGGGCTTTCGTTCGCCGAATGTCTGAAGGACGCGCAGCGCCTCGGCTACGCCGAAGCCAATCCGTCGTTCGATGTGGACGGACACGACACCGCGCAGAAACTTGCGATTCTCGCCAGTCTCGCTTTCGGCACCAAGGTCAACCAGAGCGCGGTCTATGTCGAAGGCATTTCGTCTATCGCGCCTGAAGATTTGCGCGCGGCGGAAGAACTCGGCTATCGCGTGAAGTTGCTTGGCGTTGCGGTCAAAACCGAAACCGGGATCGAGCAGCGCGTGCATCCGACGATGGTGCCGCGCTCGACTTCGATTGCGCAGGTGATGGACGTCACCAATGCCGTCACCATCGATGGCGAGGGCATGCCGCCGATCACCCTGGTTGGACCGGGCGCAGGCGCCGCCGCCACGGCGTCGGCGGTTCTCGCAGACATTGCGGATGTGGCGCGCGGTATTCGCGCATTGCCGTTCGGCCGTCCGATGGAGAAATTGAAGGCGACGACCAAGGCCCCGATGAAGCGTCACGAGGGCGGCTACTACATCCGCCTGATGGCGCGCGATCTCGCCGGTACCGCAGCGACGATTGCCACCCGGCTCGCCGAACAGAAGATTTCCATTGAATCGATCGTGCAGCGTCATCCGGATGGCGCAGTCGATCTGGTAGGAAAAAACGGCAAGGCTGCGCCGGTTCCCGTGATTCTGATTACTTACGCAACGTCCGAGGATGCCGTACACCGCGCGTTGCAGGCCGTGCAGCAAGACCGGGTGATAACCGGGCGTCCTCAGGTGATCCGGATCGAGAAGAATTGACAGATTGGCTCGTCGTGGTGGCAATGCCCGGCGTCTACGTTTCAGGAGTTGACTTATGTCTGTGACGATTTCCGTTCCGCCGCAGCTTTTGCTGGAACGCATTCTCACTCTGGAAATCGTCCGCGTCACCGAGCGCGCCGCCGTCTCGGCTGCGAGGCTGCGAGGGCACGGCAACGAAAAGGCGGCGGATCAGGCCGCGGTCGATGCGATGCGGCGCGAGCTGAACAAAATTCCAATTCAGGGCACCGTCGTAATCGGCGAGGGCGAGCGCGACGAAGCGCCGATGCTTTTCATCGGCGAGAAGGTCGGCGCGGAGGCGGGGCCGGAAGTCGATATCGCTGTCGATCCGCTGGAAGGCACGACGCTGTGCGCCAAGAACATGCCGGGCGCGATTGCGACGATGGCGATGGCCGAAGGCGGTACGCTGCTGAATGCACCCGATGTTTATATGCAGAAGATTGCAATCGGTCCCGGCTATCCGAAAGACGTGATCGACCTCGATGCGCCGCCGGCCGACAACATTCGCCGTCTTGCAAAGGCCAAGGATGTGCATCCGTCCGCGATTACCGCGCTCGTTCTGGACCGTCCGCGTCATGCCGATATCATCAATGCTGTTCGCGGCACCGGCGCCGCCGTGCGCCTTATCACCGACGGCGACGTGGCGGGCGTCATCCATACCGCCGATCCTGCGAATACAGGTGTCGACATTTACATGGGCACAGGCGGAGCGCCGGAGGGCGTGCTGGCGGCTGCGGCGCTTCGCTGCATCGGCGGCCAAATGCAGTGCCGTCTCATTCTCGATTCCGACGAGAAGCGCGAGCGCGCCAAAAAGATGGGTGTTACCGATCCGAAGATGGTCTATGGCATCGAGGACATGGCGAAGGGCGACTGCCTGTTCGCCGCGACCGGCGTGACCGACGGATCGCTGCTGTCGGGCGTGAAGTTCCGCAAGAACGTCATCGAGACCGAGACCGTCGTAATGCGCTCCGTCACGGGCACAGTGCGTTACATCAAGGCCGAGCACCGTCAATTTGAGAAATTCCACCTCGACTGAGTGAGCGTCATGTCCGAGCGTCTGCTGATCCGCCCTGTTCGTGAGGATGAGCGCGCCGACTGGGAGCCGCTATGGGCAGGCTATCTCAAGTTCTACAAAGCGACGATTGCGCCGGAGACCACAGACGTCACATGGAAACGCTTTCACGATGACAATGAGCCGATGTACGTGCTCGGCGCGTATGTGGACGGAAAGCTGACTGGCATCGTCCACTACCTGTTTCACCGTTCGTGCTGGACCGTCGGCAATTACTGCTATCTTCAGGATTTGTTTGTTTTCGAAGGCGCGCGAGGGCACGGTGCCGGGCGTGCGTTGATCGAGGCTGTGTATGAGCGCGCGAAAGCCGCAGGTGCGAGCCGCGTGCACTGGCTGACGCAGAACGACAATGCGCAGGCGCGGATTCTCTACGATCAGGTCGCCGACAATTCCGGCTTCATGCAATACCGCAAGATTTTCTGAGGAGGCATAATGTCGTCAAACATCAAGGCGCTGCTGTTCGATGTCTTCGGCACCGTCGTCGACTGGCGCTCCAGCCTGATCGCGAATTTCACCAAATGGGGAAAGGCGAAAGGCATCGATGGCGACTGGACGGCGCTGGTCGACGGCTGGCGCCAAGCGTACATGCCGTCGATGGACGAGGTGCGCAAGCATCCGGAGCGCGGCTTCGTCATTCTCGATACGCTGCAACGGCAATCCATCGAGCCGCTATGTGCGAAGCTCGGGATCAAAGGCCTCAAGCCCGAGGACTACGACTATCTCACGCGCGGCTGGCACAGTCTCGATCCGTGGCCGGATAGCGTCTCTGGCCTCACGCGCATGAAAAAGAAATTCATCATCGGGCCGCTCTCGAACGGCAACGTCGCGTTGCTGACCAACATGGCGAAAGCGGCAGGTCTGCCGTGGGACTTGGTTTTGAGCGCCGAAATCTTCGGTCACTACAAGCCCGATGCGGAGACCTATCTTGGCTCGGCCAAAATTCTCGGTCTCGCGCCAGAACAGGTGATGCTGGTTGCCGCGCACAACAACGATCTCGCAGCCGCGCAATCGTATGGATTGAAAACCGCGTTCGTGGCGCGGCCGACGGAATACGGGCCGCATCAGGTCCGCGATTTCGAGCCGGACGGCAAATGGGATTTCGTCGGAAGGGACTTCAACGATCTCGCCGGTCAACTGGGCTGCTAGTGCGAATCATTGAAAGCCCGCGCTTTGTGACTAGCTGCGAAAGACACCATGTCGCTTCCAGCCTCCGCATTGCCGATTGATACAGCGCCCGCTTTTCTCGGCGTGACGCGTTCCGCGACGGATCGCGTCTGGCGCGACCGGCTCGATGCGCGCGGTGCCGCTCAGGCGCTCGCGATTTCGCAGCGTTACGCTTTGCCTGAAATGCTCGCGCGGATCATTGCCGGCCGGGGCATCGATGTCGAAGCGGTGGAAGACTTTCTCGATCCGACGATCCGCGAGCTGATGCCCGATCCGTCGACCGTCACGCAGATGGAAGACGCCGCCAGACGGATTGCCGATGCTGCGGCGCGCGGAGAGAAGGTCGCGATCTTCGGCGACTACGATGTCGATGGCGCAACCTCGGCTGCATTGCTCGCCTGGCATCTGCGTCATTGCGGGCTCGATCCGCTGATCCATATCCCGGATCGCATTTTTGAAGGCTACGGCCCGAATATCGATGCCGTTCGCGGATTGGCAGGAAAGGGCGCGACGCTGCTCGTCACGGTCGATTGCGGGACGACCAGCATCGAGCCGCTCGCGGAAGCCAAAAAGTTCGGCATGGATGTCGTGGTGATCGACCATCATCAATGCGGCGCTGAACTGCCAATTGTCGATGCGCTGGTGAATCCAAATCGCCCCGATGACCTTTCCGGTCTGGGACATCTCGCGGCGGTCGGACTTGTCTTCGTCACGCTTGTGGCCGTCAATCGCGAATTGCGCCGCCGAAATTTCTGGACCGCTGAAAGGCCGGAGCCCGATTTGCTTGGCGTGTTGCATCATGTGGCACTCGGCACGGTGGCGGATGTTGCCTCGCTGACGGGACTCAACCGCGCATTCGTCGCCAAGGGATTGATCGCGATGCGGCGGCGCGATCATGTCGGGCATACCGCGCTGATGGATGTGGCGCGTCTGAGCGGGCCGCCTGAAGCGTGGCATCTCGGATTTGTGCTCGGGCCGCGCATCAATGCGGGTGGGCGCATTGGACGTGCGGATCTCGGCGTGCGGTTGTTGCTTGAAGGCGATGTGTCGGAAGCCGCGCGCATTGCCGCGGAACTCGATCGCCTCAACACCGAACGACGCATGATCGAACAGAAAGCGGAAGCGCAGGCCGAGGCCGAGGCGCTCGCGGCGCTGGGTCTGGACGACAAAGGTTCCGTAATCGTCACCGCGTCCGAAGGCTGGCATCCCGGTGTCGTCGGTCTGGTCGCTGCGCGCTTGAAGGAAAAATTCGGGCGGCCTGCATTTGCGATTGCGCTGGAGCCCGGGGGTATCGGTACGGGGTCGGGTCGTTCGATTCCCGGCGTCGATCTCGGCAAGCTCGTCGGGCAGGCGGTCGCCGAGGGCATTTTGCAAAAAGGCGGCGGGCACGCGATGGCGGCGGGAATCACACTGCGCAAGGAGCGCCTTGCGGAATTCCGCGCTTTCGCCGAAGCCAATCTCGCCGACGCCGTGACGCAGGCGCGCCACGCCAACGAATTGTTCGTCGACGGCGCAGTCAGCGCGCGCGCAATCACGCCCGAATTCGTCAGAACGATCACTCGCGCCGGACCGTTCGGCGCGGGCAATCCCGAGCCGCTAATCGCGCTGCCGTCGCATCAACTGATCTATGCCGATGAGGTCGGCGAGGCGCATCTGCGCGTGCGCTTCAAATCCGGCGACGGAGCGATCGTGAACGGAATTGCGTTTCGTGCGATTGGCCGCAAGCTCGGCAACGCGCTGCTCGAAAATCGCGGCCGGCCCTTGCATGTCGCCGGATCGCTTGCGGTGGATCACTGGCAGGGGTCGGAGCGTGTGCAGCTTCGCGTGACCGACGTTGCGGTCCCCGATTCAGGGCCCGCAGTGATCCGCTAGATCACACGCCCTGGCGCAGACGTGCGAGCACTTGAAGTCCCGCATAACCGTCTGCCGGCTCAATTCCGAACTTTATCTGGAAATTTTTCACGGCCGTCATTGTGTCGTTGCCGACGCGGCCGTCGGTGCCGCCGGTGTCGAAACCGGCTTTTGTCAGCCGCGTTTGTAACTCTTGCAGTTCGGCCAGCGTCATCGCGCGCTCCGAGCCGGGGAAGGGTTTGACGAAAGGTCCGCCGCCGAGAATGCGGTCGCCGAGATGCACGATGGCGAGCGCGTAGTTCATCGACGGATTGTAGCTTCTCACCGCGTAGAAATTCGGTCCCAACAAGAAGGACGGGCCGCCGGGTTCTGGCACCCACAACTTTGCCTTGTCGTTCGGTCTGGAAAACGGCTTTGCGTCAGCGCGCGTCACGCCGGATGCGGCCCAGTCGGCATAGCTGTGATTGCCCTTCTTCTTCGATTTGTTGAGGAGCACTTCGTATCCCCAATGCTCGCCGCGCCTATAGTCGCCGCGCTCGACGAGATAGCGCGCGCTTGAAGCCAGCGCGTCGTCCGGTTTTCCGAACGGCGACACGCGCCCGTCGCCGTCATAGTCGATGCCGACATTGAGCCAGACTTCCGGCATCCATTGGGTGTGGCCCATCGCGCCGGCCCACGAGCCGCGCATGTCGTCCGGCGTGCCCCAACCCTTGTCGACGATACGCAAGGCATTGATGAGCTCGGCTTCCCAATAGGCGCGCCGGCGCGGCTCATTCCATGCCAGAGCCGCGAGCGAAGGAAACACCGGACGCATGTGGTTCTGCTGAACCAAGGGATCGCCATAGGCCGTCTCGACGCCCCACAGCGCCAGCAATGTGCCGCGCTCGACGCCATAGTCTTTCTCGATCCGCGCGAACAGATCGCCGTATTTCTGAAGGGCCTGCTTTCCGGCTGTCAGCCGCCAGTCGGACACACGGCGGTTGATGTATTGCCAAAGCTCTTCGTTGAATTCCGGCTGCTTGTTGATCCTGTCGAACACGCTCATGTCGGGTTCGAGGTTTCCCATGACGCGCGCATAGGTCGCCTCCGAAATGCCCTTGGCGAGCGCGCGGGCGCGGAATTTGTCGCGCCATTGTGCGAAGGCGGGAGAAACTGCCGCAAGCGTCGCATGCGAGCCGATCAGCGTCGCGCCCGCTCCCAATGCCGATTGCAGCAGGAAGCGCCGTGTGAGTGTGCCGGGAGAATCGCCACCGTTCATGCCGCCAGTTTAACTGCCGCAATAGAATACGCGCAAAGCACAATCGGCTGGAGCGGCTATTGGTCGCCTGAGTCGCCCCGATCTGTTGGGGAAGATTCGAGCGGCAATGCATGCGCGACGGGTGCGAGCGAGGGCGGCGGTTCGTATTCACGTCCGCGCCCGCCGATCAGTCGTTCATAGGACGAGACCAGCGTCGCGTAGGGATTGACCCAAAGCCAGCCGTCGCGCGTAAACACCTGCGTATCGAAGTGAAGATGGCTCGTCGTGCCGCCGACGCGGTCCTGATAATTCGATACCACGCCGATCCGGTCGCCTTCCTGCACGCGCCGCCCGTGTACGACGCCGTCTGCATCCAGATTGGCAGGATTCATGTGAATGTAGCGAAACCGGATATGCTCGCCCGGCGCGTTGACAAGGAGATAGACGGCCTGCTGCGTCGGCGTGCGGATCAGAACGCCGTCGCGCACCGCAACCGTGGGGAAAATATCCGGCAGGCAGCGATCGGCCTCCGCATTCTTCATCTGGCAGCCGGATGGCCGGATGTCCTGACCCTGATGCCCCATTCCGTTCGCGCACTGACCGACATCGAAGTCGCGCGTCTCGCAGAAATTGTCCTGCCAGGGATAGCTGTAGTTCTCTTTCGCCGACTCGTCGAAGATCAGCGGCTTGTCGTTTCGCTTGCAGCGATATTCGTCGCCTTTGGTGGACGACCATGACACGCGGCCGGTGCGATAGCAGTCGCCCCAGTTCATGAAGGATTGCGAGTTTGCAAAAGCCGGTGCGCGCTCGATGGGAAACCGGATACGCGCGTAAACGGTATAGTCGCTAACGCCGTTCTGTCCGCGATAACCGCTGTTGGTGATGATGTCGCCGGGACGGCGGTAGGTAAAGTCGGGAGAGAAATTGGAAGGCCGCTGCGATGCCTGCGATAAAATATTCGCCGGCTTTTTTGCGGGCGTGCCGCCGGCTACGCGCAGCGCCCTGATGAAATGCTCGGCGACCGGAGTTGCCTCGCGGCACGACAGCCGCCGCGCTCGCGCGCTGCTGTCGAGGCACTGAATGTAAACAACATACGGAACGCCGAAGCGCGTGAAGGCATAGCGGATATAACCTTCGCGGATGATCCGCCGCAGATCCGGAAAATCCGCTGCCAGCGATTTGACCGATTCGCCCTTTGCGGGATGCGGATCGTCGAGATCGTAGACCAGCGCCGACGCCGTGATCTGAACTTCGACAGGCTTAGAGTAGACGCGTGAGGGAAGGCCTTCGCCTGCGCCCGGATCGAGCGCGAACAACGCGTCATATCCGCTCGGTCCGGCCTCGAACATGCTGACGGGCCGGAAACCTGACTGATAGTGCGAGACGGTGACGGTGTCCGGGACGCCGCTCTTTCGCTCAGCGATGTAAGTTGCACTGTCGAACGGCAGCAGCACCGGCACCGGGCTGCGGTCGATGCCCGGAAAATTCGGCAACGTCACGCCGTTGATCTGTGCGAACGCGGCCACGCGTAACGGGTCGGCGTGGCGCGAATGACGTCCGGGAGTGAATCGAAAACGATCCGCTGCGAGCGGCTGGCTGCCGACCTCTGCCTTCAACTGGGCTGCAACAGCATTCCAGTCGGGCGTGACATAGGTGATCGCGGGAGTTCTAAACTCGTCGGCAAAAACAGGGTAGCTGAACGATCCGAATGTGACGAGGAGGGCGGCAAACGAATTCTTCGGCGAAAAAATTCGCGTCCACTTCCCGGATTTCGCAGCGGCCCTCGGCGTCAATGCAGCCCCGATTTCGTATCAGTCCTTTGCACGTTCGACGTAGGACCCGTCTTCGGTCAAGACAACGATGCGTGTGCCCACGCCGATATGCGGAGGCACGCCGGTGCGAACGCCATTCGACAGGATCGCGGGCTTGTAGGATGAGGACGCCGTTTGCCCCTTTGTCACCGGTTCCGTCTCGACGACTTCGAGCGTTACGCGCTGGGGAAGGACGATGGCCACGGCGTTGTTCTCGTAAATCGAGAGCTTCACCGTCATGTTTTCCTGCAAGTAAGGCGCCTGATCGCCGACGACGTCTTTCGAGACCGCAAGCTGCTCGTAATTTTCATTGTTCATGAAATGAAAGCCATCGCCGTCTTCGTACAGATAGTTGAAATCGCGATCCTCGACATAAGCGCGCTCGACCTGGTCGGTCGTCTTGTATCGCTCCGACACCTTGGTGCCGTCGCTGATACGGCGCATTTCGATCTGGCTCACCGGCGTTCCCTTGCCGGGATGGATGTTCTCAGCCGACAGAACGACATATAGCTTGCCATCCTGCTCGATGATGTTGCCCTTGCGAATTGAACTGGCGATGACTTTCACGGATCGATGTTCCAATCTTGAGTGCCGGATGTGGGGCTGCCTTGGCAGGCCGGCTTCCGGGGGTGATGTTTCGGGCTGCAACATACTGATTTGCCGCGTGGATACCAGCGTTTTGCAGCCTAATCCGGCCCCCGGAACATGATCGCCGAGACCCCGCCCATGCCATGGTGGACGGCAAGCCGCCACCGCGACCGGAGGCCGTTTTTGCAGGCCCGGTCCGCCGTCGTGAAGGCCCTGCGCACATGGTTTGAGGGAGAGGGTTTTTGCGAGGTCGAAACCGGGATTCTGCAAGTCTCACCGGGAAACGAAACGCATCTGCATGCGCCACCGGCTGAACTGACGTCGCCTGCCGGCGAAAAATCCCGCGTCTACATGCGCACCTTGCCGGAATTTGCGTGCAAGAAATTGCTCGCAGCCGGCGAGCCGAAAATCGTGGAGTTTGCCCGTGTGTTCCGCGACCGCGAGCGCGGCGCGTTGCATTTGCCCGAATTCACGATGCTGGAATGGTATCGTGCCGATGCGAGCTATGAAGCAGTCATGGCCGATTGCGTGGTCGTCGTCGCGCATGCCGCGCAAGCGACTGGAATCGGCACATTTTCCTTTCGCGGAAAAACATGCGATCCGTTCGTTGAGCCGGAGTTATTGACGGTGGCAGATGCGTTTACGCGGTTCGCGAAATTCGATCTGCTTGGTACGTTGAAGTCAAAGAACGGCGACCGCGATGCTCTAGCCGCGGCGGCAGCGAGCATCGTTCGCGTGACGCCTGACGATACGTGGTCCGATATCTTCAGCAAGATTCTGACTGAGCATGTCGAGCCGAATCTTGGGGTAGGGCGCCTGACGGTCTTGTACGAATATCCGGCACCCGAATCCGCACTGGCGCGGATCAAGGACACCGATCCTCGCGTTGCCGAACGCTTTGAAGTTTATGCGTGCGGTGT
The DNA here is from genome assembly GCA_017305515.1 of Hyphomicrobiales bacterium. GTDB lineage: Bacteria > Pseudomonadota > Alphaproteobacteria > Rhizobiales > Xanthobacteraceae > Afipia. Next base: position 6,391 of record JAFKKP010000322.1, on the reverse strand, counting down.
CGAACTCGCGAATGGATTTGGCGAACTGATCGACGCGAATGAACAGCGCCGCCGGTTCGCATCTGCGATGGATGAAAAACAGCGCCGTTACGGCGAGCGTTATCCGCTCGACGAGGATTTTCTCACGGCCGTTCGCTATATGCCACCCGCAAGCGGCATCGCACTCGGTCTGGATCGGCTTGTCATGCTGGCCGCAGGCGCGGCGCGAATCGATCAGGTGGTCTGGACGCCACCGGCGGGTGAGACATGAGTGTTTCCGGGACGACGTTGCGAACCATCGATGCGCTGGTTGAGCATGGATTTGCCGACCGGCGCGATCGTGCCGACCTTGAAAAGGTGGCCGCTCGTTATGTAGTGGCGGTCACGCCGGATGTCGCCGCGCTCATCGATACATCCGATGCCAACGATCCGATTGCGCGCCAATATGTGCCGAGCAAATTCGAACTTGAGTCGACCGCAGTCGAGAAAGCCGATCCGATCGGCGATGACACGCATTCGCCCGTCAAGGGAATCGTGCATCGCTACCCTGACCGAGTATTGTTCAAACTGGTGCATGTCTGCGCGGTTTACTGCCGTTTCTGTTTCCGCCGTGAAATGGTCGGGCCGGGCAAAGAGACGGCGATGTCGGATGCTGCCTGTGGCGCGGCGCTGAACTACATTCGCGCGCACGCCGAAATCTGGGAAGTCATCCTGACCGGCGGCGATCCCTTGATGCTGTCGGCGCGGCGTCTGTGCGAGATCATGAGCGATCTCGCAGCGATCCCCCACGTCAAAATCATCCGTATCCATTCGCGCGTGCCGGTCGCCGATCCTGCGCGCGTGACGGATGAAGTCGTCTCCGCTCTGAAAGTGAAAGGCGCAACAACATGGTTCGCGCTCCACGCTAATCATCCGCGCGAACTCACGCCAGCCGCGCGAGCCGCCTGCGCGCGATTGATCGATGCCGGCATTCCGATGGTTAGTCAGTCCGTGCTGCTGCGTGGCGTGAACGACGATGCCGCGACTCTTGAGGCGTTGATGCGCTCATTCGTCGAGTGCCGCATCAAGCCGTATTATCTGCATCACGGCGATCTGGCCCCCGGCACCGCGCATCTGCGGACGTCGCTTGAGGAAGGGCAGAAGCTGATGCAAGCGCTGCGGGGCCGCGTGTCGGGATTATGTCAGCCGGGTTACGTGCTCGACATTCCCGGCGGCCATGGAAAAGTGCCTGCCTTGGCGGCGTATGTATCGCGCGAAGGTGAAGCAAGCGGCATCGCACATTATCGTGTGACCGATTACTGCGGAGACGTGCATCTCTATCCGCCAGCGGATGCTGAATCGTGAGTGGTTCGGAGCCGCCGGACGACGAACGCAGCCGCGCAGTGGAAAACGCCGTTATGCTGGGCGTTTTCGCAGTCCTTGTGGCTTGCGGCGTGTGGCTGCTCGGTTCGATGGCCGATTTGCGCAAGACTCAGGATTGTGCGGCGCAGGGCAGGCGAAATTGCGCGCAGTTGGAAATCCCGCCGTCGTCGCGCTAGACTTAACGCAACCAAGGTCGGTTCATATCGGAGGCCCGCGATGCGCAAATTCATTGCAACGACAGTCGCCCTGTTGTCGATCGCCGCGCCGGCCGCGCTCGCGCAAAACACCGGTTCGGGCCCGGCGATGAAGTCCTCGACTTCGCCGGCAACGACACGGGCGGTCGGAAACGCGCCTGTCGGACACCGCCAGCCGACGGCAGCCGATGTCGGCAATCAGCAAAACCCGGCGGAATTGTCGCCGGAAGAGAAAGCTCTCGACCGCAAGATCAAGAGCATCTGCCGGGGCTGCTGACCTCAATCAGCCGTTTCGTGCGGCGAGCGCCATTCCGATCATGGATGTTCCGCCGAACACCAGATTGATTCCGACCAAGAGGCCGATGGCCCATGCGGCCGATCCCGGCAATCCGGTGACGATGGCAGCTGCGACCAGCAAGTCGAGAATACCGGAAGCCAGCAACCAACCCCATCGGCCGGACAATTCCTTGCGATGTTCGAGTGCGTACATGATGGTCGCGATGCCTTCGGCAATGAAATAAGCGCCGAGCACGATGGTAAGCGTCAGTGTCCCGGCGATCGGCTGCACCAGCAGAATCACGCCGGCCGCGATGGCAAGCACGGCGGAAATCAGCGACCACCAGAATCCCGGCACGCCTTTCGCCGTGAATGTCAGGTAAAGCCCCACTGCGCCGCTGAACAAGAACATCCATCCGAGGAAGATGGCGACCGCGACGCTCGCAATCTGCGGAATGGCGATCGCCAGAAGGCCAAGGATGGTGAGCACGATGCCTTCGATCAGAAATACCTTCCAGTTCGACTTCACAGCAGCCTGCATCCGCGCCTGAAGGCGTTCGACCTCGTGGGGCATCGTCATGGGCATTCTCCAAATCGAATGAGCTATGTGCGAAATCTAGCGCCTCGCAACCGGTCGCGTAACCAATTTTAACGTGCGCTAGGCATCGAGAATGGCCACCGCGCGCGTCCAGCCGGCCGATGCACGTTCAATCTTGACCGGGAAACATGACACCATGAAGCCGCTCGGCGGCAATTGTTCGAGGTTGTGCAGCTTCTCGAGGTGACAATAACCGATGTGACGCCCGGCCTTGTGACCTTCCCAGATCAGGCTCGCGTCTTTGGTCTCGGCATATTTCTTGGCGGTGTAGATAAACGGTGCGTCCCAGCTCCATCCGTCGGTGCCGGTAAGACGCACGCCACGCTCGAGCAGATACATCGTTGCCTCATAGCCCATCCCGCAACCGGATGTGATGTAGTCCTGCTGCCCGTATTTCTTTCCGGCGCTGGTGTTGACGACGACGATGTCGAGCGGCGTCAGCGTATGCTTGATGCGCTTCAGTTCTTTATCCACGTCAGCTGCTGTCGCGACGTAACCGTCGGGCAGATGACGAAAGTCCAGTTTGACACCGGGCTGGAAGCACCATTCGAGCGGCACTTCGTCGATCGTCCACGACCGCTCGCCGCGATTCATCGTGGGATGAAAATGGTAGGGGGCATCGAGATGCGTTCCATTGTGGGTCGAGAGATTGACGGTCTCGACCGCCCAGCCCTGGCTGTCCGGCAGATCCTCGGCTTTCAGCCCGTCGAAGAATTGCAGCATGCGAGGCAAGCCTTGCTGGTGATCGACGTATTGAATGGTCGGGTGGTTGCCCGGCGGGTCGGCGGGCACATCGTTTTGAAGGGGCACCGAAATGTCGATCAATTTGCGCGCCATCGTCCGTCCTCCGTCCGCCTTCTCAGGCTCGTGCTTATGGCAGAACCCATCCCGCCTGGTTTCATGGCGTTTGCGCACCGCTTGCCGCCGCCCGCGAACGCCATTATACGTTCCGGCGCGCTGACCGGATTTGCCCCGCGATTCCGGCCGGTTTCATAAGATCAGAACAAGACATTGATCTTATGAGGAAAATTGGACTTTATAAAGCGAACTGAAGCGGCCATCCGGTCTCGCTTCGCCTGAGCTTCGCTCCCTTCGTCTATCGGTTAGGACGCCACCCTTTCACGGTGGAGAGAGCGGTTCGATTCCGCTAGGGAGCGCCAGCCGCCTTTCTTATGGAACTACATAGCTTCTCATAAATGGCTGCAGCGCAGTGAATCCTGCAGTTTTTCGAGTCTTGGCAACTCATGAATAATCATGACTTCGCATCGAAATGCGGGTACATTTGCGGGTACGCAATGCATACTTCATGGATTGTACCCGCATGCCTCTCACCCAATTTGCAATCGCTAAGGCTGGCCCGAAACCCAAGCCCTACAAGCTTGCTGACGGTCACGGCCTAAACCTGTTGATACGCCCCAGCGGTAGCAAACTGTGGCGGCTTCGTTACCGCTTCAACGGGCGGGAAAACATGCTGGCCCTGGGTGCATTTCCCGCGGTCTCTCTTGCGAATGCAAGATCGAAACGAGAAGAGGCTCGTGCCGTCCTAGCGTCAGGCATCAACCCATCCGTGAAGCGAAAGCTGGACAAGATCGCCGCCGCGACCGCTGCGCGCAATACGTTCGGCGACGTTGCAGCCGAGCATCTGGCCAACATGGAAGCGAACGGCATCGCCGCGACGACGATGAATAAAAATCGCTGGATGCTTGAAAAGCTTTGCGCCCCGATCGCCAAGCGGCCAGTTGCAGATATTACACCCGCCGAAATTCTTGATCTGCTCAAGAAAATTGAAAAGAGAGGGCGACGTGACACGGCGACCAGTCTCAGAGGAAAGATTGGCGGCGTGTTTCGCTACGCGATTGTAACGTTGCGCGCAACGATCGATCCGACCTTGGCTCTGAAAGGTTCGCTTTTAAAGCCTAAAGTCTTTCATCGCCCAGCTATTACCGACGAGAAACAACTCGGCGTTTTGATGTTATCGATTGATGACTACGATGGATGGCCGACGCTCCGCGCGGCCCTTCAACTTATCGCCCTCACAATGTCCCGACCCGGCGAACTCCGGGGAATGAAGCGAAGTGAGATCGATTTTGATAAAGCGATCTGGCGCATTCCAGCAGAACGCATGAAGATGCGTCGTCCGCACGATGTTCCTCTATCAAGACAAGCAATGAAAATTATCGAAGATGTTTGGCCGCTATCCGAGTACGGCGAGTTGGTTCTGCCGTCGATCAGATCGTGGTGCCGACCGTTGTCGGAGAACGCGATGAATTCGGCGCTGCGGCGGATGGGTTATGCTCAAAACGAAATGACGGCGCACGGTTTCCGGTCATCGGCGAGCACTATTTTGAACGAACGGGGATTTAATCCGGACGTAATCGAGGCAGCACTCGCGCATGTCGATGGAGACGAAATTCGTCGCGTCTACAATCGAGCGAAATATTTTGCGGAGCGTACTAAACTAATGCAGGACTGGGCGGACTTGCTGGATAATTTCCGAAAGCAATCCGTTCGTCATCGGCGCGCGGTTTAATGCAAAAAGTATCGAAATCCGATGCTCTATCCAGCTGAGCTACGAGCGCATTAGTTTTTTCAATAAGTTATCAAGGCACGTGAATTCTTAGGCACTAACTAGGCACTGATATCAATATACCAAAAATATTTTGCAAACGGAATCGAACCACTGCGATTCATGGCGCAACATACCAAATCATCCATATCTAACTTATCACGAAGATAGTTGCGCGCTGGGTCGATTGCTCGATATTGCTAGATACATGTCCACCTTTTACCGAAAGCGGTCGCCGAGACGGTCATCGCGTTACGTACAGCAGGAAGCAGCATCCGGTTCGCCGGAGCGTACCGTCTGCATTGGCGGACAAGGCACCGAGCCGTAAGAGCAGAACACGCAGCAATCGCCCGCCTTCGGCTTTAGCTTTACGCCACAGCCTGTGCACTCATAAAAGAACTGACAGGCATCGGTCGGCATTGTCTCCGCCTTCGCGATGGCGCAGTGCGGACAGGTGATGGTCGATTGAAGAAGCATCGGATCAGCTCTTGGGCGCGGACGGATAGCCTGCATTGATGGTTGCCGATGTCAGTTGGTTCACATCGGCTTTGGCGTCGTCAAAGATGAGTGTTGCCGTCTTGTCCTTGAAGGATACAGCAACCTTGGCAACGCCAGGCACTGCTTCAAGGCTACCCTTGACGATAGAGGGGCATGCCACGCAATCCATATTCTTGATGGCAAGCGTGAGGGTTTTCTCTGCTGCCATCACCGATGACGACGCGACGATGCCGAGTGCAAGAGCTGTGACGGCCAGAAGCTGTTTGTTCATTAGAATTCTCCGGTCATGAGTTGAGAAAAAGCGGCGCGATGAAGTCGAGGCCGAGGGCGGCGGCGACGAGGATCGTTGCGAGGATGAGGCTTGCCTTGACGATGCGGCTCGACAGCGGTCGCGCGCACGCCTCACCGTCGGCACAGGCACGCATTGAGGACCGGTAAACTAGCCAATAGCCGTACACGAGGAACGCAAGCGTCGCGGCGATAAAGTACGGCTGATAGGCTGCAAGCCGGGTGAAGCTCCCAATCCATGCCCCACTGACGCCGAGGCCAAATAGGGCGAGGGGCAAGATGCAACAAGAGGAAGCTGCAAGCGCTCCGAGCAGGCCACCCGCCGCGATAAGATTTTGCTGCCGCCGATTGTCGTCAATTTGATCAGATTGATTGATTGCCATGGGGTAAACCATGCATCCTGTAGCGACTACAGGATCAAGGACTATCTCATGCGCACGATCACGTCTTCGGGAGCCGAAAATATCTCAATCGGGGAACTGTCCAAGCATACCGGCGTGAACATCGAGACCATCCGCTATTACGAGCGCATCAAAATGCTGCCGCCGCCGCCGCGCACGGCGAACGGGCGGCGGGTCTATGGACCAGCCGAAAAACGGACACTGGCTTTCATCCGGCGTGCCCGTGACC
>JAFKKP010000321.1 GCA_017305515.1 Hyphomicrobiales bacterium | reverse complement strand
ATGATCTGCGGTGTCGATCGGATACTTGATCGAGCCCACGACAGTTCCGCCGTTCGCTTTGACGACCGCAGTGGTGTCAGCTTCAAGTGCAGCGCCGAAAGCATAGTCGGCGGTCAGGAAGTACCAGGAATCGAGACCTTCCTTGATGAGCGCCTTGCCGGTGCCTTGCGCAAGGGCGTAGGTGTCGTAAGCATAGTGGATACTGTTCGGTGTGCATCCGTCTCCGGTCAGTCGAGACGAACCAGAGCCGTTGACGATAGCAATGCGATTTTTTTCCTGAGCGACATTCGTCACCGCCAATGCGATCGACGAGTTGATCAAGTTTGCGATCATGTCGACTTTGTTGACATCGTACCATTCGCGCGCCTTGGCAATGGCGACCTCGTTGCGATTTTGATGGTCGGCGACAATCACCTCAATTGGCTTGCCAAGAACCTTTCCGCCAAAGTCTTCGACGGCCATTTTTACCGCGGTAACCGATCCTTCGCCGGACTCGTGCGAAAACTGTCCCGACATATCCGTCAGAACACCGATTTTGACAACGTTATCAGATATCCCAGCCGTCTGTCCGAAAGCGGGTGTCAGCATTGTCGCAGCCAACAGCGCAGCAATAGAAAATACCTTCATCAAGTCCTCCCTCCTTATGAGCCCTGTAGACAGGCTTGCATAACTAGACTAATTTGTGGTCATGCTGTCAACTGCCGTGGCGGCGCAGAATGCATTGCGACGCACAATGGGGAGACCACAACGGTGCAGGCGGTAACTAGTCACGCGGTATCAGGAGCTGACGCTGTGCTTCAGGCGCGCAACCTTCGAAAGGAATTCCGAGGATTTGCCGCTGTTGGCGGTGTCGACCTGGATATACGACGGGGCAGTATTCATGCCTTGATCGGCCCTAATGGCGCCGGAAAAACCACCGTCTTCAATCTGCTCACCAAATTTCTAAAGCCGACCGCGGGTCAAATTCTTCTTGAGGGTGCCGACGTCACATCCGAGCAGCCCGCCGAATTGGCGCGGTTGGGATTGGTTCGTTCGTTTCAAATCTCGGCAGTATTCGGTCATTTGACGGTGAGTGAAAATGTCGCAATCGCGCTACAGCGCGGACATGTTTCGCCAATGAGGTTCTGGCAATCGCACTCGCGGTTTGGCGACTTGACTGCACGCATTGAGACTTTGCTTGAACAAGTTGACCTTACCCGATTTGCCGACCACCGGGCTGGGGATCTCGCTTATGGTCGCAAGCGTGCGCTAGAGCTTGCGACAACTCTCGCAGCAAATCCGAAAATCATGCTGCTCGATGAGCCCACGCAAGGTCTTGGCCATGAGGATGTCGACCGGGTCACGGATTTGATCAAGCAGGTGGCAAACGGCAGGACGGTTGTCATGGTTGAGCACAACATGAAAATGGTCGCGAAAATTGCCGACCGAATCAGCGTTCTGCGCCGCGGTGAGATTATCGCAGAAGGGACATATGACGAGGTCTCTTGCGATCCTCAGGTCATCGAGTCCTATCTTGGTTCGCGAACGCTCAGAGCGGAGCGTGCCCGATGACGACGGAAACTCACACATCGGCAATGCTCACGATCGATCATCTCCATGCGTGGTATGGAGAGTCTCATATTCTTCACGGAATTTCCTTTGCGATGCAGGCTGGAGAGGTGGTCGCATTGTTGGGTCGAAATGGCAGCGGCAGGACCACGACACTTCGCGCCATCATGGGGCTGGTCGATCGCAGAGAAGGTCGTATCGAAGTCAATTCGAAAAATGTCATAGCTTTAGCGCCACATCTGATCGCTCGCTGCGGTGTCGGCTATTGCCCTGAAGAGCGCGCGATATTTGCGTCGTTGTCCTGCGAGGAAAATCTCTTACTTCCTCCTCAGCAATCGACCGGCGGGATGTCACTGGAAGAAATCTACGAGCTTCTTCCCAATCTGGCTGAGCGTCGTAAGACGCCTGGCACGCGTTTGTCGGGCGGCGAGCAACAGATGCTTGCTATTGCCCGGATCCTGCGCACCGGCGCTCGCTTGCTGTTGCTTGATGAAATTTCGGAAGGGCTAGCGCCGGTGATCGTTGATCGTCTGTTCGAGCTTCTGACGGTATTGCGCTCTCGCGGCTACACAATCCTGCTTGTTGAGCAGAATAAATACTTTGCAGAGCCTTTGGCTGATCGGTTTCTGGTTGTCGAGCATGGAGATGTCATTATGCGCCTCTCGGCATCCGAATTTGCCAAACAGGCTGAGCAGGTCGATCGCGCGCTAGGGGTCTAGAGAACCATGTTCGGCATTTCTTCACAAGTGCTCCTCGGTCAGATCACCATCGGACTGGTGAACGGCTGCTTCTACGCGATCTTGAGCTTGGGTCTCGCACTGATCTTCGGGCTGCTGAATATCATCAACTTTGCGCACGGCGCTCTTTACATGCTGGGCGCGTTTGGCGTGTTCCTCGCCATGCAAAAGGCCGGCATCGACTATTGGTGGTCGCTCCTTCTGGTGCCGGCTGTTGTCGGCGCGTTCGGCGCATTGGTCGAACGTTTGCTGTTGCGACGATTGACCGGACTCGATCATCTTTACGGTCTGCTGTTTACCTTCGGTCTCGCCCTCGTTCTCGAGGGAATTTTTCGGGATATTTATGGCTCGGCAGGTTTGCCGTATCCAACGCCGCCTTCGTTGCAGGGCCTATTTGATCTCGGCTTCATGCGACTTCCAATCTATCGTGTCTGGATCGTCGGCGCGTCTTTGACAGTTTGCCTTGCTACCTGGGTTCTAATCGAGCGTACGCGCCTTGGATCTTACCTCCGCGCCGGTACCGAAAACGCAAGAATTGTGCAGGCGCTCGGCATCAACGTGCCGGTGATGGTGACGTTGGTTTATGCGCTGGGTGCAGCGCTTGCTGCTTTTGCCGGAGTGCTCGCCGCGCCGATCTATCAAGTTCAACCCCTGATGGGATCAAACATTCTGATCATCACTTTCGCGGTTGTTGTGATCGGTGGACTTGGATCAACCGCCGGCGCAATTGCGACCGGTCTGGCACTCGGGGTTATCGAAGGGCTCACAAAAGTGGTGTACCCGGAAGTCTCTTCGACCATCGTATTCATCGTCATGGCGATCGTTCTGCTCGTTCGTCCGGCCGGATTATTTGGACGTGAAGCATGACGTCATCAATGAAACCATCGACTAAACTATTGATCGGGATCTTGCTCGCGGGCGCGATCGCTCCACTCGCAGGTCTCTATCCGCAATTTTTGATGAAATGCGTGGCGCTGTCGATCTTCGCTGTTGCCTTCAATTTCTTTACAGGCAATTTGGGTCTGCTATCGATCGGTCATGCGGCGTTTTTTGGCATGGGCGCGTATGCAGCGGGGTACGCAACCAAGGCCTGGAATTTCACGCCGGAGTTAGCGTTGATTCTCAGCATGCTGGTGGGTGCAACACTCGGCATTCTGATGGGCGGAATGGCCATCCGCCGCCAAGGCATCTATTTTGCGATGATCACTCTGGCTCTTGCTCAGATGGTCTACTTCGTTTGTGTGCAGGCACCCTTTACCGGTGCCGAAGACGGCCTGCAGCGGATTCCACGCCGGCCGCTGTTCGGGATGATTGAGCTTTCAAACGATCTTTCGATGTATGCTTTTTCCTTGGTCGTTCTTGTTGCTGCGGTCTGGGGTCTTCAGAAAGTCATGGAAGGACCATTCGGGCAGGTACTGTTTGCAATACGTGACAATGAACCGCGTGCCATCTCGCTCGGATATGAAGTGCAACAGTACAAGCTGTCAGCATTTGCAATTTCAGCAGCCGTCGCCGGCCTGGCTGGCGGCATGAAGGCCCTCACACTTGGCTTTGCCGGTTTGCCGGATGCGCATTGGACTCAGTCCGGCAACGTCATCCTGATGTGTCTGCTCGGTGGTCTTGGTACTCCGCTTGGACCTATCATCGGCGCGATCTTTGTTGTCGGGCTCGAAAGTCGTCTTGCTGGCCTTGGAACGATCCAGCTTGGTCCGCTCGCTTTGGACCTTTCAACAAAAGTGCCGATCATTATCGGGTTCATATTCATGATCTGCGTCCTGCTGTTCCGTCGTGGAATCGTGGGCGAGATCAAAGCAGGCCTTGAAACGGTGAAATCGAAAACGTCGCCGGGAGGGCAGTGATTTGGCGGACGTCGACGTCAGGGTGAAAGATCGAATTGCTGTCGTTACTCTCAATCGGCCGCAGCAACGCAACGCCATGACCCTTGCGATGTGGCAAGCTGTTGCCCGGATCTTTAACGATCTTGGCCAAAACAATGATTGCAGAGCGATCGTTCTGACCGGTGCCGGAGGGAATTTCAGTGTCGGCGCTGACGTCGCAGAATTTGGCCAGGTTCGCTCCAATAAGACGCAAAGCAAAGCCTACGAAGTTGCAGTCGACGCATCATCCGATGCGATTGCTGGCGTGGGTAAACCCGTTCTGGCGGTACTCGAAGGGTATTGCCTGGGAGGCGGCTGTCATCTCGCGATGGCCTGCGATTTTCGATACGCACATTCCAACGCTTCCATTGGTATCCCCGCTGCAAAGCTGTCGATTGTGTACGGCGTACGAAGCACGCAGCGCCTGCTTGCGCTGGTTGGTATCGGCCATGCGAAACGAATGCTTTTCTCGGGGCAGCGCTACAGCGCTCCCAACGCTCCGCAGGGATTTATCGACGACATCTCGCCTGATCCGATGTCTTCCGCAATGTCATTTGCGCGAGAACTTGCGCAATTAGCGCCTCTGTCGATTTCGGGGGCGAAGACGATTTTGAACGGGTTATCGATGGGAGAAGGTGCGCTGAACCTGGAGGCTGCCGATGCGCTCATCGATTTTACTTCGGACAGCAATGACTATGAAGAGGGGCGCAAGGCATTCGCCGAAAAGCGTTCGCCTGATTTCCGTGGAACGTAGCAAGCGAGAATTAGAATGAAAATGCATGTGCTCTCGGGCGGCCGGTGCCGAATGCGGCGAAGCATTTATATTCCGGATGCAGACAAGGGTGAGATGATCGATTTGCCGGTTCTCTCCATGTTGCTGCGTCATCCCAAAGGCAATGTCTTGTTCGACACGGGTTGTCATCCGTCTGCTGCCAGCAATCCTGAGGAGCGGTGGGGCGGTCTCGCAAAGTTCATGACGCCTGTGATGGGACCAAACGACAATGTCATCAGTGGGTTGAAGGCAGTCGGTCTTGGTCCTGACGACATCGATGTAGTCGTCTGTTCGCATCTCCACACAGACCATTGCGGTTGCAATGAATTCTTCAAAAGGGCGACCATCATCGTAAATGCCAAAGAGCTCAAAGCCGCAAAGGCATCTGAGAGCACGATGACCGGTTATGTCCCGGCAGACTGGGAGAACGGCCAAGCCATGAAGACGGTTGATGGCCAGGACGATATTTTCGGGGACGGCCGCATCACGCTTGTTCCACTTCCGGGACACACAGTCGGCACGATGGGCGCGCTGGTTAGGCTCGATCGCAGTGGAGAGTTTCTGCTTGCCTCCGACGCTGTCAGCCTCCGGGTCAACCTTGACCAAAACACGGTTCCGAAAAACACCAAAGACGCCGATCTCTTTTTGAAAACGTTTGCTGAAATTCGACGAATAGAGGCAAAGGGGGCGACCATCATCTGTGGCCATGATGACGCGCAGTGGCAAAGCCTTCGAAAAGGCGCCGACGCTTACGACTAAAATCCGCAAGAACACCAAAGTTGAAAGTACATTGAGGACTAAAAAATGGATATGAATTTGAAGGGCAGAGTGGCGTTGGTAACCGGCGCAGGTCGAGACGTCGGACGCGAGATTGCACTCTCGCTCGCGGCGGAGGGCGCGGCCGTGGCGGTGAACTACAATGGCTCGAAAGAACGAGCCGCCGCGGTGGTTGCAGAAATCGAGAAGGCGGGTGGCAAGGCGAAAGCCTATAAGGCCGACGTGGCCAACTTCGACGAGGTCAACGCAATGGTTGCTGAGGTCGTGAAGGATCTCGGCGGCCTCAACATTGTCGTCAACAATGCCGGTATTGCGCTTCGAAACAGATTTGTCGAAACGACCCCGGATGAATGGAAGAAGCAAATCGATATCTGCCTTTACGGCGCAATTCACATTTCAAAGGCCGCGGCACCTCACCTTGAAAAGGGTGGCGACGGACGCATTATCGCGCTCGTTGGAGATTCATCGCGCGTTGGCGAATCCGGTCTTGCGATCGTCGCCGCTGCGCGCGGAGGAGTGATTGCATTGGTCAAATCGCTCGCGCGCGAGATGGGTCGATTTGGTGTCACAGCCAATACGATATCGCTCGGATTGGTTGAAACCCCGCATGATTTGGCTTGGGTAAACGCGAACCGTGAAAAACTGACCAAGCTTTACCCGCTTCGTCGGCTTGGCTTTCCATCGGACATCGCGCCTCTCGTGACGCTGATCGCATCAAAGCACGGCGGCTGGATTACTGGTCAGACGATCAGTGTCAGCGGCGGATTCAGTATGGTGTGATGATCTCAAAAGGATAGCGACGATGCTGCAGACCAAACTGATTGCTTCAATCCCGGACCTTCTGAACCGACATGCCGGCGAGCGCGGGTCAAAGGTTGCGTATCGTGACGCATCGACCTCGGTCACTTATTCCGACCTTGCCAAGCGAACGGCCAATTTGGCGGGGCAACTTGCCGATCACGGCGTCGCGGCAGGCGACACCGTGGCTATATTCCTTCCCAACTCTGTCGCTTGGATTGAATCCTGTTTTTCGATCAACCGAGCGTCTGCAGTCGGCGTTCCAATTAGCTACGATGCGACCGAATCCGAAGTTCTCTATCGACTGCAGGACGCCGGTTGTTCGGCAATCATCACCACGAGCGATCGTGCCCCGCTTGTTGCGAAACTGAAGAATGATGCTCCGGCGCTGAAGCTGACTATCCTGACGGGTGAGGCTAAAGATGGTCTCAGTTTTGATCGTCTGGTCTCAACGCCTGGAAAGTCTGCGCCGCGCGATCCGTCCGATATTACCAACCCCGCCTTCATCATCTACACCTCTGGAACGACCGGACGCGCGAAGGGCGTGTTGCTTTCGGTGCACAGCATGCTTTGGATCGCAGCGTCCTGTTGGGGGCCGATCAGCGGGCTTTCAGAAAAAGACGTCGTTCTTTCGCCACTGCCATTGTTTCATTCCTACGCGCTGAATTTGTCGGTGCTCAGTATTCTTGCGACCGGCGCAACAGAGTTCATCATGGAGAAATTCTCAATCTCTGATGCCGTGAAAATGTTGAAGAGCGGGGAATACACTATCTTTCCGGGCGTCCCGACCATGTTTCATTATTTTCTCGAGGCGACCAAGGATGATCCGGGACTGAAACTGCCAAATCTAAGACTTAGCATTTCGGCTGGCGCAATCATGCCGGCGACACTTAATCGCGAGTTTGAAGCGCGATTTGGCGTCAAGCTGCTCGATGGATACGGGATTACCGAAACATCGACGATGGTTACGATGAACTGGCCAGTGGGCGAGCGCGTCATGGGATCGTGCGGATTGCCGATCCCAGGTCTTGCCGTGAGAATTATTTCCCCGGCGACAGGCGAAGACGTCAGTTTTGGCGAAGAGGGTGAACTGATTGTTCGCGGTCCTAATCTGATGAGCGGTTATCACAACAAACCCCAAGAGACGGCGAGCGCGCTGCGCAAAGGTTGGTATCACACAGGTGATCTCGCGCGCAGCGATGCCGACGGCTTCTTGACCATCACCGGCCGCCTCAAGGAATTAATCATCCGCGGTGGCCAGAACATTGCCCCGGCAGAGATCGAAGAAGCCGTCAATTTGATAGGTGATGTCGTGGACAATGCCGTTGTTGGCATCCCGCACGAGCATCTCGGCGAAGTGCCGGCACTTTTTGTGGTGAAACGAGAAGGATCTTCGCTGGTCGACAAGGATGTCCTGGATCATTGTCGAGAACGGCTCTCCTCCTACAAGGTGCCGCTCTCCGTCCATTTCGTGAAAGAGATTCCACGCACTGGATCGGGAAAGATTCTCCGCTTCAAGCTGCGCGAAATTCTTGTCCCGCCGGCAAAAGCGTCTTGATCGCTTAAGATTTTGAAGTGGGGTCCTTCGTGCCTGCAAGTGCGCGCGCGCGAGCTTTTTTTTCTTCGACCTTCATACCCCGCGCGATCTGAATACGCTGGGCCTGCGGCGATCCGGCGCCGTGCAGACTCTCGGTGAGATAGCCGACGGCATTGCGACCGATCGTCATATTCTCAATCAGTCGCAGAATGCGCATGCGATCGACCGTGTCGACATCGCTCCGTCCCTTCAGGAACTTGCGCACCAGCGGGCCAATTTCATTGTTCTGCAAGTCGCGTTCCGACGGCATGGTCACCACAAGGCCGCCGGCAATATCTTGGGCCAATCGGGAGATCTCGAACGGAAAGCGCGTCACATTGTGTTTGGCAACGTTTGAAAGCATTTCATCGTTGAGATAGGCGCCGGACTCCATCGGCTTCGAGCGATAGGCGCCCGCCATGCAGCTCGAATAAATCGTCTCGTTGAGATGCGTCATCTCGACGAGCTTATCCTTGATGTGGGAGACGGATTCCACGCCGTTATGGGATGCGGCTTCCGCCGCGGCGCCGATCAGAACGTCGCCGAGGCCGGTCTTGCAGACGTATGATGAGCGATGATAGGTCGTGAAGCGCTCGACCAGCGATGACGCAAATGCCCACTCGCCATCCATAAAGACATGATCATGGGGGATGAAAACGTCTTCGAACACGATCAACGCCTCTTGTCCGGCGAACTGCGCGTTTCCGGCGTCTAACTTTCCGCCGTCGAGAATACGCGTATCATTGGTCTGACGGCCAACCACATAGGTGATGCCGGGCGCGTCCACCCGAATTGCGGCGACGATTGACCAATCCCGATCTTTCTCAGTCATTCGCATAGTTGGCATCAGAATTAGCCAGTGCGAGTTGATCGCGCCGGTCTGGTGAAGTTTTGCACCCGACACATAGATGCCATCGTCATCGCGGCGCGTGACATGAAGAAACAAATCAGGGTCAGCCTGTTCGTGTGGGGCTTTCGAACGATCGCCTTTAGGATCGGTCATCGCGCCGCCAATCACGATGTTTGCGGTCTGCGCACGTTTGAGAAACGCCAGGAACCTCTTGTGATATTGCGTGCCGTTTTTAGCGTCGATGTCGAACGTTACGGAGTGGCACGCGCCGATCGCATCCATGCCGACGCAACGTTGAAAGCAGGTTCCTGTCCTGCGGCCGAGCTCCCGCTGCATTTCGTGCTTGTTGACGAGGTCATCTGCCTGAACCGGGACATGCAAAAAGCGGTTGGTCTGGCAGCCGGCGATGTCGCTCATCACGGATGCGAGGTTAGGTCTTTCAGTCGCGAGCCGATAAGTTTCCGCCATGGCATTGATGGAAGGATAGATAACCGGATTGTCCACGGGCTCCGTGACACGCTCACCCATGAAATAGACGTTCATTGCGCGGCCTCTCAACGAGGCGATGTAACCGTCGGCGTTCACGATCGGGCGTTTAAAATCTTCCCAGAGCTTTTCGACGGTTTTCATGCAAGCACCTCTCCGATTAATTACTTGCATAACTAGACTAAAAGAGCCACATCAATTTGTAAGCACCAATAGCCGTTCGTCTCCAATAACTGCAAGTATCTGTAATTAAAGGAAAAATTAGACTCATTCTCAAAAAATCCGCTTTTACTGGCTAAAATGCACAGGTCTCTTCAGGTGCCATCTCGCGTCATCGTCCGGGTAGCCGACCGTCTTGGGCTCGGCAGAAGTGCAAAGGCGATACACCCGCCCGTCACCGTCAGCCCCAAAGTTAGAAAGGCAAGACTAAGTGGGTCAGTATTAAGTGACATCGCAAAGCCGCTCACAAAGCCGCAAAGCATTTGTACGATAGCCGCTCCAAGAAATACTGACATATTCAGCAGCGAAAGTGCGCGGCCAATCACTTGTGGCTCAAACGAGTATCTAACGTCCGCGTACTGCAGGATAGTGAAGCCAGAAACTGCTCCGATAGCAACGATAGCAATAATCGTTGCGGGAAATGACTCAGATAACTCACTTCCAAGAGCAAAAATGGCGATCGCCATCGTCAACGCGCTCACGAGGATCAGCCGCCGCCTCCGAACGTCGCCCGGATCAACCCATCCATAGATTAGAGGGCTTAGCGTCATGCCGACGGAAAGCAGCAGGACGACATGAGCACTGTCCACGAGCGACAATCCATGACGTTTGGTTAAAAGCGGCACAATCCAGAAGCCGCGCACCGCTATCATGGCGGCGTATCCGACAGCTCCCATAAATAATATGCCTAGCGTTCCGCGACGACGCAAAAGCAGAACTAACAGACTGAAAGATTCTATCAATGTCTCACTTGGGCGCGTTGCTGATGCTCTTTCATCCCTCAACAAGAAACAGACCGCCGTCAAAATCAGCGCCAAGAGGGAAATAACGACGAACGCACCGCGCCATGACCACGCATCGACAATAAGAGCCAAGGGGCTCGCCGTAAGCATCATCCCAATGCCGCCCAAACCTAAAGCGAGTCCGGACAAACGTGCGAACTTAGTTGACGCAAAATGCGATGAGATAAATACGAGTGTTGCCAGAAAGATTGCTGAGCAACCCACTCCGATAAGAATTTGGCAGACGACCAACGTCATGAAGTTTGGGGCTATAACCGAAATCATACTTCCGGCGCCAGTGCAGGCCAATAGGACAGCAACTGTTCGCATGGGTTGAAATCGATCAATCGCCACGCCTACGAAAAGCTGCATTCCTCCGAATGCCAAGTTGAACGCCACAAGGAAATAGCCAGCGGACTGCAACGAAAGAGAAAACTCTTCTGTTATGTCCGGTGCCATTATGGCGGGCAGAGTCCTGAACACGTTGCTGAGGATGTATGCGCCAAACAAGGCCAGCAGCTGAAGGTACTTTCGGTGGCCGGCTTTCCGCTGTGCGGAACTAGAGTCAGTAAAATCCGAACTATCTATGTTAATGTTGGTCATTATTTTTCTGCGAATCTCGGTTCGATTTCAATTCGACTCGTTCGCTTGCTTCTAGGAATGCCATCCGAAGAAGATAAGCTAGCATGTCTTCACCTTCACGCACTGCGACTTCGTGCGCTTCGTTGATTAGTGATAGCGTCTTTTCTAGACCCATCTCCTCAAAGTGTGCCATGTCTCAAGACCAAAACGAAAACGATAAAATCAAGAACGCTCTTGAACTCATGCGATTGTTTCGTGAACTGACGACCGAGGAACAGTTGGCTGTTCTCCAGTTTGCCAAGCAAGTGAAGGAAAGGCGCGCGCGTCACTAAGCAATCTTGCGATGCTCCGTGTTGGATTCAAGAACGCTTTGATCGATACCGGACCTCCTGCGCATACTTTCAATCACCTCTTCGCTTACTTCCAGCGAGACGGCGCTGAGTTGTTCGCCGTTGCAGTCGCCAGGAAGTCCGAGCGGGGTCAGCTTCATGCCGGCCGCTTGAAAGTACGGAACTCTTAAGGTTCTGATGAACGATGTCATCGCGCCCACGCCGTGCATTTGGCAGAATTCGTGCGCGCCAATGAAAACTTCTTCCCAAATCTTTTTGCCTCGATAATTTGGCTCAACCGCGGCCCGCGTGAGTTCAAGGATATCCGATCGTTGCGGAACGCGACCCGCGACAAAGTTGGAGAATACTTCGCTGAGCATGTGCGGAAGCGTCGTTGGGTAGAGTCGGCAGTAGCCAACGACTTGGCCTTTGAAGTTCAGGGAGGCTAGATGGATCGCGTGGTCGTCGTCGTATTGATCGCGTTCATAGACACCGTCGACGTCAAATTGGGTCCAGCCAAGCTCTTCCACGAAGACTCGCCTGCGCAACTTAAATATCTGGTCAATAATGTCGGGATGGCGATTGCAGTTTAAGCGATCGATCACTCGGATCATGATTGCCTCCTTGACGGAGGCAATTTGTGAAAGTTCTAACGACCGAAAAATTTATAGAGCTATGAATTGACTTTTAAGGTTTTATCTCGCCGATGCGAATCGCTTCGGCGATAGCTTGCGCTTTGTTGTGAACGTTCAGCTTCGTCATTGCATTGAAAGCAATCCTGTTCACAGTTCCTTCGGCGATATTGAGGATCGCGCCAGTATCCCAAGCTGTCTTTCCGGCAGCGGCCCACGTCAGCACTTCTCTCTCGCGTGGCGTCAGTTTTTTTTGGCAATCGAGAGTAGGCCTCGACAGACGGATTTGGCTCTCAGCAAACAGAGAAACCATCTGTAGAACACCCAGCGCTTCATCCGACTGATCGGCTTCCAACCCACTAAATGAGAAACCGGCCCGATAACTGTTTTGGTCGTGGATCGGTACGCAGACTCCAGCACACATCTTGAAGTCGCGCGCGGCCGTCTCCATCACGCGTTGCGCCTTCTTATCGTCGGTCGGAATTTTCACGCTGGACCAAGAGAATACCCTCTTGTTCATCCGCAGCGCGTGAGCGACCCGATCGCGTTGATTCCAGCCCGGCTGGGTGTATTGGTTTACCCAGTCTTTCGGCCAATTTCCTAGTACAAGCCGCGATTTGAACGTTGGAGCTACAGTCGGACTCGCAATGTAAGCCGCAAAATTATACCCGAGGTGCGAGGAGAAACTGACCAATCTTTCCGTAAGCGCGTTGGGTGTCTCGCAACGATTGAAGTCTTCAATCGTCCCAAGCAGCAAATCGAAATATGGACTTTTGGCAACCGCCATCTCGTCCTTCCCCCTTGCCGGCGCCGTAGCATCGTCGTGATTCGCCGCGGGTTTCAATGCGACGTTCTGCTGCCCCTGTGGATGACCGACGGTAATTTTTTGATCGCAAGGGGATAATTTGAAAGCTCACTATCCCACTATCTTCAGATATTCATTCGTCAGGCTTTATTGAAGACTCTTTGCCTCGTCCCACGGTGTGGTCAGCCACAGATCGAGTTCTCGCTCGGTCGGTAGGACCACCGGCATCGCCTTCGGGTGAACTGGCGCGACAACTAAATTCGACGCGCAAGTCAGGAAAGCAAAGAGATTTGCGTTCACTTCACCTTCTTTGGCTTTCCGCTCGGAAGTCCAGTTGGTCCAGATGCCGGCAAAGGCCATCCGGGATTTACGTCACTCGCGAACCATCACATGGCGGCTCAAATATCGAACTGAAGAACCAAAACAAGTCTTTCGAAAAATTCATCTGCCGTGTCGGCGCCGCCTTCTATCTACCGACGATCTTCGAAGTAAACCGAGCTTTTCTCTGATCGTATTTTTTTAGGACCGCAGACGGCAAAAGCTTTGAACGCGTAACAGCGGTTCTAGAGCTGCGTCGGCGCGTGTGCGCCGAATTCACGCCGGTCAACAAAATTGCGGGAGTGAGCAACTGAAGAGCATGGTTCGGCACATCATCATGCTTGCAGATTGTTTTTACCGTGACGCGCATCGTCACGTGTCGGCTAGTTTTCAAATAAGGATCTCTAAAATGAGTGAAAAGTTTTGCAGTTGTCTTTGCAAAGGATTGACAGTTAGCAGCGTGAATAAGGCATGTTGTTGTGGGAGAATAGGGCAGCGCAGTATGTCCGCATGTCGACGGGCATGCAGATCTATTCGATTCAAAATCAGATGGAGGCAATCGCACTATACGCAGCTCGACGCGGGCTGACGATTGTCCGGACTTATGAAGATGCAGGCAAAAGCGGAATAGGCATCGAGGGCAGGGAAGCGCTGCGATCTCTGATGCGGGACGTACGATCGGGTATGGCGGATTTCAGCACTATACTCGTCTACGACGTCAGCCGCTGGGGAAGATTTCAAGACGCGGACGAGAGCGCGTACTACGAGTATTTATGTAAAGACGCAGGCGTAGCTGTCGAGTATTGTGCTGAGCAGTTTGCCAATGACGGAAGTTTGGTATCCACGCTTCTCAAGAATATCAAGCGCGTTATGGCCGCCGAGTTTAGCCGCGACCTGTCGACGAAAGTCTTTGCCGGGCTCTGCCGAAGTGCATCCAATGGACATTATGTCGGGTCATCTCCTGGATATGCCCTTCGCCGGTTTGTGATTGACGATAAGGGAAGGCCGCGAATGGCCTTAAAGGCTGGCGATCGAAAGGCAATTACCACGGATCGAACTATACTTGTGCCGGGACCGGCAGAAGAAGTTCGAGTGGTTCATGAAATCTACGACATGCTCATCGACAAAAAGTTGTCGATGAATGAAATTTCCCGTTCGCTCAACTCGCGCGGAATCCTGAATTCGTCTGGCCGAGAATGGCAATCGCCAGCGATTCGCGAAATTTTGACCAATCCAAAATACGCAGGTTCTGCTGTCTATGCACGTACAGCGCGGAAATTTAAAACGAAGATGGTCAAGCGCGCTCGCTCCGAATGGATCGTGAAAGAAGGAGCGTTCGAGGGTCTTGTTTCGGTAGAGCGCTTTCGTGATGCAGAAAGGCAACTGAAGAATAATTCGAGAGCCTATACCGAAGCAGAATTGCTCGATTCTCTAACTGCGCTTTGGTGCAGAGAAGGTCGCCTCAACGCCGGCACTATTGAGAACGACAGATATTCGCCGTGCGTCAACACCTATAAAGAGCATTTCGGCGGCGTTGTTCCGGCGTATCGCAAAATAGGATATTGCGGAAATTTTCAGCGCGGGCGAGCGCCACAAATGCGAAAAGATATTCTGGAAAGAGTGTCCAGCGAGATCATGAAGCGCGGAGGCAGCATCGCCAGGGATCGAGACTGTATGCAGGTCTGCGTCAACGATGAATTAGAAATTGCAATTGTTGCCGGTTGCTCAGATCCTGCTTGCGGAAAAAATCAATGGCATCTTCGGCGACGCTCGCTCAATCGGCCGGATTTGCTAGTCGCAGCGAGGGTCAACGATAAAACTGCTGAAGTTATTGAGTTTCTATTCATACCTTTACTTCTACTTCCGAATGAAAGTTGGCTAAGCGTAACCAAACGAAGATTGGAGAAAATGAAAATCTATCGCTTCAAAACTATGGATTTACTGTTTTCTCTCTGCGAGCGAAAAGCTCTTCAGGACGTTTCATGACTAAAACCCGTGAATATTTAGCGCAACGAGCACAACTGCAACGAAACTTGAGAAAGAAACTCGCAATTCAACGCCAAGCGGCTCGGCGATTGCAAATTTCTCAAACGCTGGTGCAGACAAGGGCCATTATTGAAAATCGGGAATTTGCGGATTTGCTTTTGAGTCAAAAAATAACTTCTGTACCTAGTTGTATTTGTCGTTATGTAGGTCCGTCCGCGGAAATCATATCAGATCACGAAATAGCGGATGCCGTGTTAATTTTTGTCGTCGCATGGAAGTTCCTTTTCCCTCTAATTAGCAATGCAAATATTGCTGATTTTCTAGAACGATCCTACCCAGGCTTCATCGCCGGATTGAAAGATACGTTCATCACATTGGTTATGGATGGTCCTTTTCCAGACATGAGAAGAACACCCATTCGTCCTGCGCACTTCGGTTAAGATCATATTGATTCGCGAATCTCTTGCCTCGGTTGATATTGTGAGAACTAACCTTCTAAGTGCAGGAGCAACGTTCGCTTTCTGGCTTTCGAGCCTGGCGCCTAGTTTACCGATGACCGGCACGCGCTCCGCGCCGGCGGAGGCTGTCGCGCGCTCGGTCGTCACCATCATCGGCTCGCGCGGCACGGTCTGCACCGGCACGCTGATCGCGCCGAAGATCGTGCTGACCGCGGGTCATTGCGTCGCACCGAATACGAACTACCGCGTGATCGATCCTTCGACGCAGCCGCCGAAGCTGATCACTGCGCAGAAGGCCGTGGCGCATCCGCAATTCAACATGCAGACAATGCTGGCGCATCGCGCCACCGCCGATGTCGCGCTGTTGCAGCTTCCTTCAAGCGTGCCGAACAAATCGCCGGCCCTTATCGGCGCACCGCGCATTCCGATCCAACAAGGCGCGCGCTTCACAGTCGCGGGCGTCGGCGTCACGACATCCGGCGGCGATGACGGCGTCGGCACCGTTCGCGCCGCGAGTCTCGCCGTCACCGGGAATCCCGGCACGTTGCAGATGCGCCTGGTCGATCCGGTCACGCAGAATAAAAGTTCGGGCATGGGCGCATGCACCGGGGATTCCGGCGCGCCCGCATTCGAGGATCAGGACGGCAGAAGCGTGATCGCCGGCGTCGTGAGTTGGTCCACCGGACCCAACAATAGCGACGGCTGCGGCGGCCTTACCGGCGTCACGCCTCTCACTCTTTATAAAGACTGGATCGTGAAAACCGCGCGCGAATGGGGCGCGGCGTTCTGAGTTTCAATGATGATGACGGCGATGCCGCCACTTGCGCCCCGTATAGACCGCGGGCGGCGTGGTGTAGGCCTGCACCCGCGCCTTGCGCGATTCTTCCAGCGCGCGCTGATAGCCCGGCGAATTGAGCAGGTTCGCACCTCCTCCCCGCGCCAGGGCCGGTGCCGCCGAAAACGCCGCGAGCCCGGCGAAGGCAAGCAACGCGAGAATGAGTTTCATTTTCCCAGTCATGGCAATCTCCCGCGCCAACCTATCTCGCGCTGCGCCGGCATTGAAGCAGCCCGCTATCACGTTCTATTGTGGAGAAACGCGATGGGCCGCCGAACCGTTCCGGTGGCGAATCGGAAACATTTGCACGTTCAAATTTTCATTCAGGCATTTGCAGGCATCATATGAAAGCCGAACGATTGCGCGCCGGTTTCTGGCGCAGAGCCATTTCCCTTTTTCTCGACGCGATGATCGTCTTCATTCCGCTTCAGATCGCAGCCGCAGTCCTGTTCGCGCTGACGTCCGGTCACATTCAGTTCGCGGGCGGTGGCATCAACACCACGGTCTGCTACAAGGCGACCGGCATTCCGAACGATCTCAATCCGCCGCCGCCGAAGAATTTCAACGTCGCGCAGGTGTGCAAGACTTTCGTGTTCGGCGCGGAAACCGCGCGGCGGCTGACGGTGGCGCGTGTCACCAAAGACGGCAACGCGACTTACAGAATTTCCGAAAGCTATTCGCTCGACCGCAACGACCAGGTCATAAATGCCTGGGGGCTGGAGTGGCCCGCGTATCTGGTGATGCTCGCCTATCTGATCGCGCTCAAGCTGCGCAAGGGCGGCACGCTCGGCGACCGCGCAACGAAGATCTCGGTGGTTGACGATTCGCTTAAAACGAATCTGCCGCCGCCGCTCAAGCAGATGACGATCCGTTACACCGTGCTGCTTGGGCCGTTCATTGTCACGGCAGCAATCATGCTTATTCTCGCACGAACCATCGGCACCACGGCGGAAGACATGGCGAAGTATCACTACATCGCCGCCGCCTTCGTGCTGATGGCCCCCGCGCTGATCTATTATGTCATCGCGCTCGTGCGGATCGTTCGCAAGACCGATCCGTTCTGGGATCGCGCGGCGCTGACGGCGGTGATAAGGTCTGTCCGGCCGTAGCCTGCTATTTCAAGTTTTGACTCGGCGATTTTCACCGCTTTGGAAGGATTGGTTTTCAGCGAGGTTGTCGAATGGCTTTCAAAACCCTGCTTTCGATTTTTCTGCTCTCCGCAATGCCCGCGCTGGCTCAGACCGCGGAAAAAACCACGATCCAGATCAAATACGATATTTATTCCATCCGCACGTCTCCCGGCCCCGAGCAGGTCATCACGAGTTCTAATCAGGATACGCTCGTGCTCAACGGACGAAACTCGATCGAGCAAAGCAAGGACATGAGCGTCGGCTCCGAGCGCGTGCAGATGCAGGGCAGCACCACGCTCGGCGCGCAAACCAGCCTAAGCGGCAACACCTACGGCTGGCGCGTCGGCGGCCCCAACCGGCTGCTCTATCGCGTCAGCGCGCCGCAGAACGACATCATCGCGTCCATTACCGTGAACGGAAAATCCTGCACCTTTCAGATGGTGAACAGGCTCAAGCCGGGCTTCAAGGAATACATGCAATGGAGCCTTCAGTTGAAGGCGAACGCCACCTACAGCGTTTTCCGATACTCGAATTTGTCGTGCACGATTCAGTGAAAGCGACAATCGCGCGGCGATGACGGCGACACGCATCTGTCCCTACTCAATTAAATTTGGAAGGCAGGGAGTTTGGAATGCATATTCATTCACGCGGTTCGATCATTGCAATGTTTATTGGCCTTGTGCTCGGTGCGTCGGCTGCGCGGGCAGAACTTCTTCCCGGTTACACCTATCAATTCGAGGGACTGAGCTCGAGAGACGTTTGCGGCACTCCGACGGGTGTAAACGTACGAACCAAATTGTACACGTATATCGGTGCAAACGGGCGTGACGTGTTTCTGTACCTCGACCACGACACCGGCTTGCGCTTCACGACGAACCAGTTGCGGGCGGGCAGTCAGACAAAAAATTTCAGGGTCGGCAGCAATCGTTATGATGCCACCGCTCAGATGAGCGGCGATCAATTGAGTCTGTCGATGCTCGGAACTAACCCGCGCGGCGGTCAGGCAAAATACGAATTTCGGTACACAATGACCGGCACTTCCTGCCAGGCACTCGACTTCAAGATGGAAATAGGCGGCTGCGGCAACGACCATAAAGACGCGCGCCCTGACAGGTGCTTCTCTTATCCCGGAAGACCGAACACACACTAGTTCGCAACGACGTGCGGACGGGCCCGGTTGAGTCCGTCCTGATTGAATGCCGTCAACTCACCGCGAACTTCATCAGCTTGATGGCGTCGAAGTCCTGCATGCCGCCGCCGACGCGCTTGGTGGTGTAGAACAACACGTAGTAGGGCTTGGCGCTGTAGGGATTGGCAGCACGTTGCGTCGGTCGCTAGAGCCGGTGTAGAAATTCAACACAGAATTTGCGTCGGCGCTCGCTCCACTTAATGCTTTAGGATCGATTGCTTAGCCTCTTAAGTGCAGAGAACTAAGCAGGGTTAAAAAACACGAATTCTAAACTCCAATCTCAATTGATTGAACGCTACGAATTATGCCCCCGTTGGTGCCTGAGAAATTTGAATAACGTGTCGGTCGGCGCCGACTGAAATGACGATGGTATAATTTTTCTGGTTACCAGAGGGCGGAGTTGTCGGTGGTGAAAGATATAGTGCACCCCCGTACCACTCGCCCGGCATCAACGTATTGTCCTTTATGACAGTTTGTTCGAGCTGCGCCATGTTGCGCTGGCCTTGCTCGATTGTACCTGCGATCATTGCGTCATTCTGCGCGGCAGCATTGCCTTGCGCTATAACGTTTGCCGTAGGGCTATAGAACGTCCCTGAGCGTCCGCTGGGCGTTGTGTAAGTTCCGTATCCAACCCGCGATGCGTTGTAGGCATTTGCTCCTGCTGCAAGTCCGGTGACAATTGCGGCAGCTACTTGCCGGCTTTTTTCTTCCCGCACGAGCATGTCATAAGTGACAACTGTCATCGGAAATTCGTTCTCTCCGACGACTTGGTTGACGACGACTTCGCCGACGCGGAAATCAACTGGGGTCCGGCCCAGATTGTTCATGTTGACGACGAAAATCGGTCTTCCGCCCGACTGCAATTGGCGGGACCCCGGTCGAACTAGAACCAAAGAAAACTTTTGTCGCGAAACAAGGGCTGCCTGTCCGTCTCGAATGAGCGCCTGTTGTTGAGAATTTGCCGCCCTAAACTGGACCGTCTCAGTGGATACGCACCCGCCCAGCGCAGCACAAAGTGCTGCAACTCCAACTCTACGCATAGTGGCCTCCCCAGACCCGCAAGCAATCCAAGCGCAACCCATGGCTTAGTGCAAGCGAAACTACACGCGCAGGCAGGCGTCCGGGACCGTCACGCTGATGTGGGTCCAAAGTCCGATTTGCCCAAAAAGTTTGCCTGTTCCGTTTCGAAGTATTCCCTGTTCTGCGAGCAGGCCTTTCACCGAAACTGCAGCAATTCCTAGAGACTTTGATAGGTTAGGCTACCTCAGAGAGGGCTATTCGCTGAAAAATTCCCTGTTAGCAGGGAAACGGGCGCGGAGAACCGTCCGATGTCCACTGACCGTCCAGCCACCCCGTCGCACAACTCAAGCATTTCCTTCCGAGACGGCAGAAAGATCCGCCGACGGCGGGCTTTCTTTCGATCAGGAAGTCTCGCGCGCGTGGATCAAACGCCCAGATAACGTTGCAGAACATCCGGTTTGGCTTTGATTTCCTGAGCCGGTCCTTCATGCACGATATGGCCGTTGTTGATAATGTAGACCCGGCTCGCCAGCGCCAGCGTTGCAGCGAGGTTCTGCTCTACCAAGACAATCGTCTGTCCCGCCGCGGCAAGGTCCCGACAGGCCTTGACCAGATCGCGGACGATGACCGGTGCCAGTCCCTCGAACGGTTCATCGAGAAGTATGATTTTTGGGTCACGGACAAGCGCGCGAGCGATTGCAAGCATCTGCTGCTCGCCGCCCGACAAATCGGTGCCGCTGCTGCCGCGGCGCTCCTTCAAGCGCGGAAACATTTCGTAGATGCGTTCCAGTGGCCATTTGCTGGTGGCCGTCAATCCGGCGAGGATGATGTTTTCCTCGACATCGAGAGTTCCGAAAATGCGGCGATCTTCCGGAACCAGTTGCATGCCCGCCTGAGCGATGACGTGGCTCTTCTTTCCGGCAAGATCGACACCGTCGAGCACGACCTTGCCGCTTTTCGGTGTCACGAGCCCCATGAGACTCTTGAGCGTCGTCGACTTGCCGGCGCCATTGCGCCCGAGCAATGCGACCACCTCATTGCGTTCGACGCGCATCGCAACATCGAAAAGGATGTGAGAATCGGCGTAGTAGGCATTAAGGCCCGAAACCTCGAGTAAGCTCATTCGAGGACTCCGCCAAGATAGGCGTCCTGTACCGCCGGATTGGCCTTGATCTCCGCCGGTGTACCTTCCACCAGCACGCGGCCCTCCTGCAGCACCGTCACGCGCTCTGCCAGTTCGAATAACGCGTCCATGTCGTGATCGATGACGATCATGGTGCGGTCCTTGCCGATCGATTTGAGCAGCTTGACGGTCTCCACACGCTCCTGCGGACTCATGCCCGCGAGCGGCTCGTCAAGCAGCAAGAGGCTGGGTGACGTGGCGAGCGCCAGTCCGATTTCCAAACGCCGTTTCTCGCCGTAGGCCAGATCCGACACCTTGGTGTCCGGTCTGCCGGACAGCCGCACCAATCGCATCGTCTCCTCAACCTGCTCCTTGAGGCCGGCGATGGACTCCAGATCGCGAAACGGGTCCAGCTTGAACTTGCCGCGCAAGTCGGCGAGCACCGCCACGGTCAAATTCTGGCGCACGGTCAGCTGCGTAAAGAGCTGATTGACCTGATAGCTCTTGGTCAAGCCAAGTTGGCAGGCATCGGTGACGCTCTTGCCGGTGATGTCGCGTCCCTCGAACAAGATCTTGCCTGAGGTCGGCGGGATTTCGCAGGTCAGCATCTTGAAGAAGGTCGACTTGCCGGCTCCGTTCGGCCCGATCACGCCGCGCAATTCGCCGTGGTTGACGGTAAAATCGATATCGCTGTTCGCAAGCAGCCCGCCATAACGCTTTGTCAACCCGCTGGCCTGCAGGATCGGTCCGCTGGTGTGGTCGCCTGCACGTCTGCGCGATGTCATCGCCGTTTTGGTCACGTCGACGGGTGCACTGAAGTCGAGCAGCGAGTCTGCCTCGGTTGGCTCTTTCGGTTTTTTTCGGTTGGTCGCGAGTTCATACACGTCCTTTATGCCGCCGATGATGCCACGCCGCAGGAACGTGACCAGAAGCACAAAGACGGTGCCAAGTACGAGCTTCCAGGCTGCACCCAGTCCGAGCGCGGATTGGAGGAAATCTTGCAGAAACAGCCAGACCGCAGCCCCGAGAAGCGGGCCGAACAATGTTCCGATTCCGCCGATCGCGGTCTGCATGACGAGCTGACCCGAGGTCTCGAACATAAAGGCGTCCGGCGGCATGAAAGCCTGCAACACGCCGAGCAAGCCGCCCGCAAAGCCGGCGTATGCAGCCGCGATGACGAAGGCAGTTAGCTTGTAGCTGTGAACGTTGTGGCCGACTGCCTGCGCCCGGAGCGGATTGTCGCGGATGGCACTCAGCACCGCACCGACCGGAGAACGCACGATCCGCAATGCAAGTACGATAGCGACGAAATAGCAAACTGCGATGAATTGATAGAGGGACCAGCCCGTCGTGAAGTGAATGGTCGTAAAGCCAAGATTGAAACTTGGCGTTGGCACGCCGGGCAGGCCGTTCTCTCCGCCGGTGAAAGCGGCGAGCGGATTGAACTCGACGAAGAAGAACACCTCGGCAATCGCCACTGTAATCATGGCGAAGTAGATGCCGGTACGCCGGAGTGCGATCAAACCGACCAGATACCCAACTGCGGCGGCCGAGATCATTCCGATGATGAGCGCCAGAAAAACATTCGGAAAGCCCATGCGGGTCAACAGATACGCGGCGACGAAACCGCCGGTGCCGTAGAATGCCGACTGGCCGAAAGACAACAACCCTGTGTAGCCGAACAAAATGTCGAAGCCGATTCCGAACAGGCCCCAGACCAGAATGCGATTGACGGTATTGGGTGCGAAGCCAAGCTGCGGCAGCACGAACGGCGCCGCGATCAGGCCGATTGCAGTCAGTAATTCGATGATGTAGCGTGTGTGTCTGGTCATCGGATGAACATCTTCATTCGCGGCCTCGGCTGCCGAGCAACCCGTAGGGCCGCAGAACCAGAACGAGTGTCATCGCCGCGAACAACATGACGTATGCGTAACCGGGATTGAACATCGAGGTGATGCTGATGATTTCCCCTGCGATCAGGCCGCCCAGAATGGCTCCTGGAAAAGAGCCGACGCCGCCGATCACGACGACGACAAAAGTCTGGACCAGAATGTCGTCGCCGATCCCAGGCGTCAGCGAGACTACCGGCGCGTTGACGATTCCGGCAAAACCCGCCGCCATCGCTCCAATTCCGAATACGATCATGAAGACGCGATAGACGTTGATGCCGAGCGCGTCCACCATCGATGCATCTTCGATACCGGCGCGCACGATCATGCCGATGCGCGTGCGATAAAGGATGACGAACAGCACCGTCAGCGCGATTCCGATGATCCCCACGACCGCAAGGCGGTAGGTCGGATAAAACATGAATCCGAGCGAGGTGATGCCGGCCAGCGGCGGCGGCGGCGGCACCAGTTGCGACTGGCTTCCGAACGCGAGGCGCACGAGTTCGACGAAGACAATTCCGAGTCCGAAAGTTACCAGGAGTTGATCCTCATCCGGCCGATCGTAGAATTTGCGGATGATGATGCGTTCCATCGCAATTCCGACGATTGCGACGAAGAGCGATCCGGCAATTACAGCTACAGTGAAGGACCCCGTATAGCTGTAAGCAACGTAGCCGGCGTAACCGCCGAGCATGAACATCGCGCCATGCGCAAGGTTCAGCACGCCCAAGGTGCCGTAGATGATCGTCAGGCCCGATGAGATCAGCGCCAACAGGGCACCGAGCGCCAATCCATTGAACACTTGAGATACGAAATTTGGCCAATTCACCATGTCGGGATGTCGCGCATATTCGCGGCCTTCAAACTAAATTCCGATAAGAAGCATAAGAATTAAGACGCACAAGAATGGCGCCGCGGGCGAAAGCGATCCGCCCGCGACGCCACGGTTCTTCCGATCTTATGTGTAGTCGCCAAGATTGCAGCCGAAGGCATCGGGCTTTTGAATGATGCCTTCGCCGGGCACGACTTCCACGATATCGTAGTAGTCCTCCTTGCCCTTCATATCCTTCTGCTGCTTGCCCTTGACGATAATCACGGGGCGCACGCACTGGTGATCTTCCTTGCGGTAATGCACATCGCCGACGAGAGATGGGATTGTTTCCTGTTTCTCGTAGACCTTGATGACATCCGGCGGATAGAACGTGCCGGCCTCTTCGACCATGCGTGCCCAGTGGACGAAGCTGATAAAGGCGTTTTCGGCACCCCATTCGGGTTTGTAGCCGAATTTCTTTTCAAAGGCCGCGTTGAACATCTTGGCCAGCGGAAACTTGTCTTCGAGCGTCCACCAGTAGTCAGTCGCGGCATAAACGCCCTGCATCAGGCCGCCTGTTTCGCGCGCCAGGAACGGCACCTGGTACGGAACGACGAGCTTCATCTTGTCGAGCACGCCAAACTGCTTGGCTTGCTGGATCGAGAGAACCGCATCGTGACCCCAGTTGACGTTGATGAGAACGTCGGCACCCGAATTGGCGACGTTGAGCAGATAGGACGAAAAGTCCGGCGCGCCGAGCGGCGAGATCTGGTTGGTCACCGTTGTCCATCCGGCGCTTGCCGTATTGTCTTGCATCGACTTCGTAACGGTATGGCCGTAAGTGTAGTCGGGCGTCATGTACGCCACCTTCTTGTCCTTACCGAACTCCTTGATAAGAACAGGCGCGATTGCGGCCGCTGCCGTCTGGCCGAAGAAATTCTGGCGGATGCCGTAGCGAACACAGTCTTTGCCGGTGGTGTCGTTCGAGCCGGAAATGCCGCAAACGAACAATACTTTTTCACGCTGCGCCAGCTTGTTCAACGCAACCGCAACGGCACTCGATGTTCCGCCGGTGATCATCACCGCCTTATTTTCTGAGATGAATCGCTGCTGCGCTTGCACCGCTTCGTTGGGCTTGGCCGCAGAATCGGCGACGCCGAGCTGCAACTGCTTGCCGAGCACGCCTTTTTTTGTCTTCGGCGAGATCATCTTGACCAGATCGCTGCCTTCGTTGATCTGCTCGACGGCGAGTTGATAGCCCTTGAGTTCATCTTCGCCCTGCACGGCATAGGTGCCGGTGCGCGGCACGGACGCGCCGATGAACACCGTCTTGCCTTCCGATCCGGCGGGCCAGGTACCGATCGGCGCCTGACCGACGGCCATCGCGGGAAGGGGAACACCCCCTGCTAGCATTGCGCCGCCGACGAGGCCCGCGCCACCTTGCAGCAAGGTGCGGCGCGATACAGACGAACTCATGTTCTCAAAATGCTTCTTGGTCATCGCTTATCCTCCCTGAGTATTTGATTTTTCGCATGGCAGAGTCGGGCTTCGATCTCGCAGTGCGGTATTTATCGGAGGATTTCATTTAACGTTATCGGGGGTCAATTTGACTTTGGTTGAATTAGCCGCCTGATAATATATCGTAATGCGATACATTTTGTGTTTTGGGCGTAAATTCGGATCGCGTGCCTTTTTAAAAAAGCCATTTGTGTTGAAATGCATCTTCCCCTTCCTGATGGGCCGATACATGAAAGCTACGAACACAATGCGAAGTTCCGAACAGCCCGAAGCGGAGCCGCGCGCGCAGCAAAGTGCGAGCGCGTTGGCCGGTCGATCCGGGCCCGCCGAAGCGTTGAGTGTTCGTGCGGAGAACGTGCTGAAGATTCTTGCGGTGGAACTGATGGGCGAAACGCCGCCTCAGGGCAAATGGACGCCGCCCGAAAGGCTGCTTGAGAAGCTGACATACAGGCATCTTTCGATCGCAAGGAATTGCGGACCCCGGACGACTGCGGAAATTATTCGATGGGCACAGGCGAGGGGAAAAACGATCAAGCGATTGCCGCTCGCGGGGCGCTCGCTCTCTGCCTTGTGGGGCGATACGATTGCAAAATTTTCGACCGGCGAAATTTCGAAGGCGGAGATCGTCACGGCGCTGGAAACCTCGACACGTCGCCGAAACACGCAAATCCCGGTCGCGCTTCAGCAGATACTTCTGCAAATCATCAGTTCGTCGGGAGGATAATCGCCCAGGATCGGCCTTTCGATCGACACGCGATGCAGACCGTCAGGGTAGATCGGGACTTTTGGTCTTTACACGGAAGCAATTTTTTTCAATTTTGAAGCGTCCCGCATGAGCGATACAAGGACGTCAATGTGATCAGGCTAAATCGGCGAAAGCCAAAACGGCCGCATACTCCGGCAAAGAAATCGAAAAAAAGCATTAGAAACGAAGGCGTCAATTTCAAATCGCTCGCGCAATTCCGCTATCGGCTAAGAGTTTTCGTTGCGTTCGCCGATGCGAGCGCCAAAAGCGCCGGACTGACATCGCAACAGTATCAGGCGCTCCTGACAATCAAGGGCCTTTCCTCGCAGAAGGCGATGTATGTTGGAGAGCTTGCGCGACTCCTGCTCGTCAAGCACCATTCGGTTGTCGAACTTGTCGATCGTCTCGCCAAGCTCAAGCTGCTGCGGCGATCGGTCGATGCAAAAGACAATCGGCGTGTCCTCGTCACGCTCACGGCGAAGGGACATCGGCTTGTGCAGAAGGTTGCGGAAATCAACTTCAAGCGTCTTGGATCTTCAAATCTGAAGCTGTCCAAAATGCAGAAGCTGTTGAACTAAATTTGCAGAGCTGGGGTGGGCGCAAGATCCCGCCGCTTCCGCGATAGATCACTCCGATTTAATTCGATATCCGATCCCCGGCTCGGTCAGAACTATCTGCGGGTCGTCTGGCTGCGTCTCTATCTTCTGCCGTAGCTGCCCGACATAGACCCGCAGATACTGCGTGTCTTCCGTGTGAGCCGGCCCCCACACCGCCGTAAGAATTTGCCGGTGAGTAATGACCTTGCCCGCGTGGCGGGCGAGGAACGACAGCAGTTCAAACTCCTTCGGCGTGAGCTTGACCTCAGATCCGGAGCGCAGAACGCGGTGCCGGACACTGTCGATTTCGAGGTCGCCGATTTTCAGCACGGCGGTTTCATCCTGCCGCTGCATGCGGTGGCGGGTCGCAGCGCGTATCCGAGCCAGCAATTCACCGACGCCAAAGGGCTTGTTGACGTAGTCGTCTGCGCCAAGATCGAGCGCGCTGATTTTCTCGGCCTCGCGATCGCGGGCAGAGAGAACGATGATCGGCGTATCAGACCATTCGCGGACGCCCCTGATAACGTCCTTGCCGTCTCCATCAGGCAGACCGAGATCGAGCACCACGAGGTCCGGCGCGCCTGAAGCGATCAGCCGTTTAGCGTCGGCAACGGTGCCGGCCGATTCGACGTCGTAGCCGTTCGCTTCAAGCGCCGGTCTCAGGAACTTGAGGATTGCCGTTTCGTCATCGACGATGAGGACTTTCGGCTTCAATGTCATGCGCCCTCGCGCGGAAAGGTGAGGGTGATCCGCGTTCCGTTACCGTCGCTGACGGGACTTTCGGCAATCGCTTCGCCGCCGTGAGCTTTCATGATGCCTTTGGCAATCGCGAGGCCGAGGCCAGTCCCTTCGCCCTTGTTGGCACTCGTATTGGAATCGCTGCGGGCCGTGACAAATTTTTCAAAGACACGAGGCAGAATATCGCGTCCAATTCCAGGCCCGTTGTCCTCCACCGTGAGCGCGATCTCGCTATCTCTCGGCGCCGCACTGACGACGATCGTTGAGCCGTCCGTCGTATGCTTGACGGCGTTGCCGACGATATTTCCGATTGCTTGTTCGGCGAGCAGCGCATCCGCCTTTACAAGCGGAAGGTCCGGCGGAAATCGAATGTCGATTTTCTGGACTGCGCCGCGCCGCTGAGCGGCGTGCACCACGCGATGCGCGATTTCACGCAGGTCGATCCAGTCCTTCCGTAATTCGAGGGCGCCCGCGTCGATGCGCGTCATCGACAGAAGGTTGCGCACCATATTGTCGAGGTGCAGCACCTCGTCCTTGATGTGACCGAGCAGTTCGTTTCGCCCCGCCGCATCCATTTTCTCGCCGAATTCGATCAGACTCGTCGAAGAGCCGAGTATCGACGCCAGCGGCGTGCGAAAATCGTGCGAGATAGATGCTAACACCGTATTGCGAATCTGTTCGGCTTCGATGGCGGAATTCGCGCTGACCATCTCCTTCGACAGCATCGCGCGCTCAAAGGCGGCTGCGGTCTGTTCGGCGAGGGTATCGAACAACGCCTGCATTTCGGAATCCATCGGACGCTCGCCTTTCAAAGCGACGCCGACGACACCAAGCGCCCGTCCCGATATCTGTAACGGTACGAAGAACCACGGAACAAGCGGCAGCGTCGAGGTATTGCGGCCTGCAGGCTCACGATGCTCGAATGCCCACCGCGCTGCCGACCACGACGCGGTGTCGAGCGCATCTTCCGGCGGCCAGGCCGCTTCCACATGCAATTCATCGGCGCCGAGCAGGATGATTGCGGGGTATCCAAGGCTGGCGTGAATTTCACTGGCCGCGCCTTCTGCAATGTCGCCGACGGTCGCAAGTCCCGACAGCCGCTTGGTAAACTCATAGAGGCGCCGCGTCGCACGAACGCGATCTGCGGCGTAGCGAGCCTGTGCTTTGACGCGTCCGGCGAGCGCCGATGTCGTGATCGCGACGAAAAGAAAAATGACGAGCGCGAGAAGCTCATAAGGTTCCGCGATCGTGAACTGATAAAGAGGCTCGATGAAGAAAAAATTGTAAGCGAGGAATGAGAGAATCGACGCGACGATCGCAGGCCAGATACCGAACGTCACTGCGGGTATCAGTACGGCGACAAGGAATATCATCGACAGATTCGGAAGCGGAGTGATCGTGCTGAGCGCGCGTCCGATAACGACGGCGGTCGCAACGGCGAGTGCCGACCAGATGTACGGTATCAGTGCAAACTGGAATCGGGTTGCCTTTGGACGCGTTCTTCGCGGCCCGGCGCGCCCCGTTACGACGTGAACGGAAATATCCTCCGCGCGGCGAATAATCTCGTCCTGCAAAGACCGGCGGAACGGCGAACGCGACTGAGTGCGACCGATGACGATCTGAGTGACATTCTCGAATTTGCAGAAGCGCAGAATCTCGTCGGGTATGTCGCTGCCGACCAGGGTCTTGGTGTCTCCGCCCAGCGTTTCGGCCAGCCGCATGGCGTCGTCGCGCGACCGGCGCGCCTCCTCGCTCAATTCGACGCTGGGGCGTTCGACCGTGATCGCTATCCAGGGAGCATCCATCAGGTCGGCGAGGCGCTTGGCGGTGCGAACGATGGTTTCCGAATCGCGTTCGATCCCGACGCAGGCCACGATGCGTTCGCCCGCGGCCCACGGGCCCTCGATGGCCTGCGCCTGCATTCGCGACACGAGGGCGGCGTCGATGCGCTCGGCTGCGCGCCGCAGGGCCAGTTCGCGCAGTGCTGCGAGGTTTTGCGGTTTGAAGAAACTCTCGACCGCGCGCGCGGCGGTTTCCTGAACGTACACCTTTCCTTCGGCGAGGCGCTTCAGCAACTCATCCGGCGGGAAATCGACAAGAACGAGTTCGTCCGCTTTTTCAAAGACCGTATCGGGTACGGTCTCGCGCACGCGGACTTTGGTGATTTTTTGAATGACGTCGTTGAGACCCTCAAGGTGCTGGATATTCAGTGTGGTCCAGACATCGACCCCATTGTCGAGCAGTTCTTCAATGTCTTGCCAGCGTTTCGGATGCCGGCTGCCGGGGACATTGGTGTGCGCGTATTCGTCAACCAGCAGCAGTCCGGGCCGACGTGCGAGCGCGGCATCCAGATCGAACTCCTTCATCACCTGATTGCGGTAGACAATTGAATGGCGGGGCAGGATTTCAAACCCCGCGATCAATGCTTCGGTTTCACGGCGTCCATGAGTTTCGACAAGTCCAGCCACGACATCCCCGCCGTCCTCCCGGAATGCGCGGGCGGCAGTCAGCATCGCGTAGGTTTTTCCAACGCCGGGAGCCGCCCCGAGAAAAATCTTGAGGCGGCCTCGCGTCTCTCTGTTGGCTACGGCGAGTAGCGCG
>JAFKKP010000085.1 GCA_017305515.1 Hyphomicrobiales bacterium | reverse complement strand
GGTGCGGACGCGATTGCCGGGATGCCGGTCGTCAAGAAGGACGTGGTGATGATTTCACCCTGGCTGCTGCACCGTCATGAAAAACTCTGGGATGCTCCGAACGAATTCCGCCCGTCGCGGTTCATGCCGGGCAATACGCCGCCGGATCGCTTCGCGTATCTGCCGTTCGGCGTCGGCCCGCGCGTTTGCATCGGGGCACGGTTTGCGCTCACCGAGGCAACGCTGGCGCTGGCAAAACTTGTGAATGCGTTCTGTGTCGAATTGCTCGACAGAGATCCGGTGACGCCGGTCGGCGTGGTGACGACGCAGCCGGACCGGTCGCCGATGTTTCGTATCGCTCGCCGCTAAAGAGCGTCGCATTTTCGTGCGTCGCGTTGCTGCGATGCAATCGCATCTCCCATCCTAAAGTCGCACGCCGGATTCATTCCCGGCGCGTCCAAGCGTCGCATCCGTTCAATCGCTGTTGCAAATCACGTCCCCAACCCTTTGTCTTGCGCCCAATCAAAAGGGCTGGTCCGCCAAGGACCGGGATAAAGGGGAGAACGTCATGACGACATCGAAGAAAGACAAGGCTACGACGCGCCGCCGCTTCCTCGAAGCGGCAGCCGCAACTGCGGCAACGGCCGTCGCTGCGCCCGCGATCGCGCAGACTGCGGGTCCAATCAGCATGCGCTGGCAGAGCACATGGCCGGCGAAGGATATTTTCCACGAATACGCGCTCGACTTCGCCAAGAAGGTCAACGACATGACCGGCGGCGATCTTAAGATCGAAGTGCTGCCGGCCGGCGCGGTCGTGCCGGCATTCGGGCTGCTCGACGCTGTGTCGAAAGGCACGCTCGATGGCGGCCACGGCGTGCTCGTCTATCACTACGGCAAGCAGAACGCTCTGGCGCTGTGGGGTTCCGGTCCGGGCTACGCGATGGACGCCAACATGCTGCTCGCCTGGCACAAATACGGCGGCGGCAAGGAGCTTCTCGCCGAACTCTATCAGTCGATCGGCGCCAACGTCGTGTCGTTCCCTTACGGGCCGATGCCGACGCAGCCGCTGGGCTGGTTCAAGAAGCCCGTCACCAAGGCCGACGATTTCAAGGGCGTGAAGTATCGCACCGTCGGTATTTCGATTGACGTGTTCACCGGTCTGGGCGCTGCGGTGAACGCGCTCCCCGGCGGCGAAATCGTATCTGCAATGGATCGCGGCCTGCTCGATGCGGCGGAATTCAACAACGCCTCATCCGACCGTATCCTCGGCTTCCCGGACGTCTCGAAGGTCTGCATGTTGCAGAGCTACCACCAGAATGCCGAGCAGTTCGAGATCATGTTCAACAAGGACAAGTACAACGCCTTGCCGGACAAGATGAAGGCGATCATCGCAAACGCCACCGAGGCTGCGGGTCAGGACATGGCATGGAAAGCGATCGACCGCTATTCCAAGGACTATGAGGAGATGCAGACCAAGGACAACGTCAAGTTCTACAAGACGCCGGACTCGCTTCTGCAAAAGCAGCTTGAAGTCTACGACGAGGTCGTAACGAAGAAGGCCGCCGACAATCCGTTGTTCAAGAAGATCGTCGATTCGCAAATGGCTTTCGCCAAGCGCGCAACGCAATGGGAGCAGGACACGGTGGTCAACCGCCGCATGGCCTACAACCACTACTTCGGGCCGAACGCGAAGAAGAAGACCTGATTCTACTAGGTCAAGTAAGGCAACATCCGGGACCATTCTCCCGGGTGTTGCCTTGCATTGCTGACAAGACATTTCCGATTTGAACCCTGCACCAGCGGCTATCATGAGCGTCCAGCGATTTCTTCATGCCATCGACGGCGTCAGCACGTTCATGGGCAAGGCATCGGCCTGGCTCATTATGGGGCTGATGGGTCTTGTCTGCGCCGAAGTCTTCAAGCGTTACATCCTGAACATGCCGACGGCGTGGATCTTCGACGCCTCGAACATGTTCTACGGCACGCTCTTCATGATCGGCGGCGCCTATACGCTGGCGCAGAACGCGCATGTGCGCGGCGACTTCCTCTACAGTTCGATGAAGCCGCGCACGCAGGCGACGCTCGACAT
The DNA here is from genome assembly GCA_017305515.1 of Hyphomicrobiales bacterium. Taxonomy (GTDB): domain Bacteria; phylum Pseudomonadota; class Alphaproteobacteria; order Rhizobiales; family Xanthobacteraceae; genus Afipia. The sequence goes on along the minus strand of JAFKKP010000085.1, from coordinate 2,226 downwards.
CGTGCTCTACGTCGTTTTCTTCCTTCCCGGCATCGCGGCTCTGGCCTATGCGGGATGGGACTACGCGCTGGATTCGTATCGCATCAACGAGCATTCCAACGTCACCGCCGACGGGCCGCCGGTTTACCAGTTCAAATTCATGATCCCGCTCGCGGGCGTGCTGCTGCTGCTGCAAGGTGCCGCCGAAATCGTGCGCTGCGTGGTCTGCCTGCGGACGGGCGAATGGCCGAGCCGTCTCAAGGACGTCTCCGAGATCGATGTCATTGAGGAGCAGCTCGCCGGGAGCGAGTATGTCGACGAAGAGTCGAAGAAGATCGCCATCGAACACGCACAGGACATCGAGGAAAGCGCCCGGCAGCGCGGCATGGGCGGAGACTTGCAGAAATGAGCGATCCCGCACTCGGTCTTTTGATGCTCGTTCTCATCGTGGTCGTCATCATGATGGGCTTCCCCACGGCGTTCACGCTGATGGGGCTTGGCATGTTCTTCGGCTTCTTCGCCTATCACCGCGCCGGCGAAACATGGGACGCCAATCATATTTTCGATCTGATGGTCCAGCGCACTTACGGCGCTATGACCAACGACGTGCTGATTTCCATCCCGCTGTTCGTGCTGATGGGCTACGTGATGGAGCGCGGCGCGCTGGTCGACAAGATGTTCTATTCGATCCAGCTTGCATTCCGCCGCGTCCCGGCATCGCTGGCGGTCGCCACATTGATCGTCTGCACATTCTGGGGAATTGCATCGGGTCTTGTCGGCGCGGTCGTCGTGCTGATGGGCGTCATTGCATTCAATCCGATGCTGAAGGCCGGATACGATGTGAAGCTCGCCTCAGGCGTCATCACGGCCGGAGGCACGCTCGGAATTCTCATTCCGCCCTCGGTGATGATTATCGTCTACGCGGCCGTCGCCGGGCAGTCGGTGGTGAAACTTTATGCCGCCGCGATGTTTCCCGGATTTTTCCTGTCGTTCCTTTATCTCGTCTACATCATCGGCTGGGCGGTGCTGAATCCGAAGATCGCGCCGAAATTGCCGGAGAGCGAAACGCGCGTTCCGGTGCGGCCGTGGATTACGCAGCTTCAGCGCGACTATTCCGACAAGATGTTGCCCGCGCTGCTTGCCGCTATGCTGTCGCCTGCGAAGGCCCTGGGGATTACCGCGGACGGCGTGCGGGTGAGCTATCTGCTGCTTCTGAAAAACCTCAGCTTCGCGCTCGTTCCGCTCATACTCACTGTTGCCACGCTGTGGGGCGCCTGGTGGTACGTCGTCATTCACCAGCAGGCGGATGCGCCGTCGCAGGTCGTTGCGGCGGCCTCCGAGCGCGCGAAAGCCGGATCGCAACCGTCGTCAACGGTCGCTGAACCGCAAGAAGAAAAATTGCAGGAGCTTGGCAGTTCGGTCGAGAAATCGGATTCGGCGGATTCAAACGAACCGGAAGTTTTGCAGCAAATGGGCAGCGCGGATCTGCGCGACCAGGTCAAGGCCGCGCCGTCGGAGGCGGGACCGCCACCGGAATTCTACACCTATTTCGCTTTCACATGCGCCATCTTCGCGCTGCTGCTGTTCTATTACTACTGGACCATGCGCGCCGAGCAGTTCGAGGTTCTGCGGCTGCTGACGACATCGACCATGCCGCTCGGCATTCTCACCGTCGTCGTGCTTGCGGTCATTCTGCTCGGCATCACGACGGCAACCGAGTCTGCGGCGGTGGGTGCGGCCGGCGCATTCCTGCTCGCCTTCCAGGCGCGCACGCTCGACTGGAAGCGCACCAAGGAAGCGGTCTTCCTTACGGCGAAGACGACCTCGATGGTGTGCTGGCTGTTTGTCGGATCGGCATTGTTCTCGGCTGTGTTCGCGATCCTTGGCGGTCAGGCATTGCTTGAGAGCTGGGTTCTGTCGCTGAACATGACGCCCGTGCAGTTCATGATTCTGTCGCAGGCGATCATCTTCATCCTCGGCTGGCCGCTGGAGTGGACCGAGATCATGGTGATCTTTGTGCCGATCTTTCTGCCGATGCTGAAGCACTGCAACATCGATCCGATTCTCTGGGGCACGCTGGTGTTCGTGAACTTGCAGGCGGCGTTCCTGTCGCCGCCGGTCGCGATGTCGGCGTTCTATCTCAAGGGCGTCGCGCCGAAGCACGTCACGCTCAATCAGATTTTCTCCGGCATGTTGTCTTACATGTTGTTTGTGTTTGTCTGCATGGTGCTGATGTATGTCTGGCCC
>JAFKKP010000084.1 GCA_017305515.1 Hyphomicrobiales bacterium | reverse complement strand
CTTATGTCGATTATGCCGCATCGAAAGGCGCGATCGATTCCTTCACAGTTGGACTCGGATACGAAGTCGCGAACGAAGGAATTCGCGTCGCGGCTATTCGCCCCGGATTGATCGATACGGACATTCACGCCAGCGGCGGCGAGCCGGATCGCGCTCACCGGCTCAGTCACATGGTTCCGATGAAGCGCGTCGGCACCGCGGACGAGATCGCCAACGCTATCGTCTGGTTGATGTCGGACGACGCATCTTACGTCACAAGCGCAATTCTCGATGTGTCGGGCGGGCGCTGATACGCCACACGACCAGTTACAGGATATAAATCATGGCTTCCTTCGATCTCGTCGTCATTGGCACCGGCCCCGGCGGCTATGTCTGCGCCATTCGCGCGGCGCAGCTCGGCATGAAAGTTGCCGTCGTCGAGAAGTGGCCGACCTTTGGCGGCACTTGTCTCAACATCGGCTGCATTCCCTCGAAGGCTCTGTTGCAGGCCTCGGAACGTTACGAAGAAGTCACGCATATGCTTCCCAAGATGGGAATCGGCGTCGGCAAGCCGAAGCTCGACCTCGCCACGATGATGAAGTTCAAGACCGATGGCGTCGACGGCAACGTCAAGGGCGTCGATTTCCTGTTCAAGAAGAACAAGATCACGCCCTATGTCGGCACCGGACGCATCGTCTCGGCCGGCAAGGTCGAAGTGAAATCAAGCGACGGCAAGACCGAGACGCTTGACGCGAAGAACATCGTCATCGCGACAGGCTCGGACGTGACGAAACTCAAGGGCGTCGACATTGATGAGAAACGCGTCGTGTCGTCGACCGGTGCGCTCGTGCTCGACAAGGTGCCGGAAAAGATGCTCGTGATCGGCGCGGGCGTCATCGGCCTCGAACTTGGATCGGTGTGGCGCCGTCTTGGATCGGAAGTCACGGTCGTCGAATTCCTCGATCGCATCCTGCCGGGTATGGACGGCGAAGTTGCACGTTCGTTCCAGCGCATCCTGGAAAAGCAGGGCATGACGTTCAAGCTCGGCGCGAAGGTCACGGGCGTCGATGCATCGGGAAAGAAGCTGAAGGCGAATATCGAGCCCGCCGCAGGCGGCAAGGCAGAAACGATCGAAGCGGACGTCGTGCTCGTCGCGATCGGCCGCGTGCCGTACACCGAAGGCTTGGGATTGAAGGAAGCGGGTGTTGCGTTCGACGAGCGCGGACGCATCAAGACCGACGGACACTTCGCCACGAACGTCAAAGGTATCTACGCCATCGGCGACGTGATCGCCGGTCCGATGCTCGCGCACAAGGCTGAAGACGAAGGCGTTGCCATCGCCGAGATTCTCGCCGGTCAGGCGGGTCACACCAACTACGATGTAATTCCCGGAGTCGTTTATACGTTTCCGGAAGTAGCGTCGGTCGGAAAGACCGAAGAGGAACTCAAGCAGGCGGGTGTGGCATACAACGTCGGCAAATTTCCCTTCACGGCCAACGGACGCACGAAAGTGAATCAGACGACCGATGGTTTCGTGAAAATTCTCGCAGATGCGAAGACGGATCGTGTGCTCGGTGCGCACATCATCGGCGCTGAGGCAGGCGAAATGATCCATGAAGCTGCTGTGCTTATGGAATTTGGCGGTTCGGCCGAAGATCTTGCCCGGACCTGTCACGCCCATCCAACCCGTTCGGAAGCTGTGAAGGAAGCAGCCCTTGCCGTCGGCAAACGTGCTATTCATATGTGACTGATCCGGCCCCGCGCCGGACCTCGACGAACGAGAGTGCAGAATGCGCCGTCTGCTTCGTCCACTATGGGTCGTGCTTGCGCTGGTCTTCCTGATCGAAGCGTGGCTTTGGGATCGGCTTGAGCCGATCGTCGCGTGGTTTGTCGACCGCATTCCGCTGAAAGCGATGAAGGATTGGTTCGGCGACAAGATCGATCATCTGTCGCCCGGAGCGACACTGATCGTGTTTGTCGTCCCGCTGATTCCGCTGTTTCCGCTGAAGATGATCGGACTTTGGCTGCTCGCGCACAAATACTTCGTCAGTGCGGTGCTTGTGATCGTTTTCGCAAAGCTGCTCGGTATGGGTATCACCGCGTTCGTATTCGACGTGACGCGCGAGAAGTTGCTCCAGATGCGCTGGTTCAACAGGCTCTATGAATTCCTGCTTTCGGCGCGCGAATGGTCCAGAGCGCAGATGGCGCCCATCAAGGCCGCGCTGATTCAATTCCGCCAGCAGTTTCGGATGCGTTCGTCGTCGCGGTTTGTGGAGCGCCTGCGCAGGCGCGTCCACATGTTCCGGTAGTCCGCCTTACATCAAATGTACGGCGTGCGGCGCGAACAGCCCGATTGCCGTGAAGGCGACTCCCGCTAAAGCCAGAACCCCTGCAACGCCGGCAAGCGCAATCATGCCGGTGATGATGGTCGCGGATGCCAGCACGATTCCGATCTGGAAGGCCGCCGACGCAACCTCATAGTGGTGATAGCGCGCCATCGCGAGATCGCGCTCCTCCTCCGCTTTCTTCGCGCGCGCGGCCAATTGTTCGGAGCCTTCGCCAGTCTCGGGTTCTGAGCGATAACGCGCCGCTGTCTTGCCCCATGCGTCGATCTGCTTGGCCAAAGCGGCCTTCGCTGCGTCGTCGCCTATCGTTCCCATACTGAGCTTGGCCTGATCGGACGTGGTTTCCACGACGGTCCTGCGAATGCTCTTGGCCTGAAAGAAAGCCCAGAGATTGGATGCCTCGACATTCTTGCTGATCGATTCGGTCTGAGCACCTTTGCCAAGCGTTTCGGAGAGCGCAAGAAACAGCGCGATCACTGCGATCAGCAATGCGATCTTCTTGTTTTCGCCGGACGCGTGCTCTGCGTGTTCGGCATGCTCCATGCTTTCATGCGCGCTCATCCTGTCGTCCTCCCCAATATGATGGAACCACGATTGACCGAACGGCACGGGCTGCGCAAGCGCAAAGATAGAATTTCTGCGTGCGGCCGGGATTGAGGTTTTTGTAAATCCTTCACGCGAACGACTTGCACAGAGACCGGCAAGGATGCGCAGGCAAAGTGCATCGCCAAGCATCCGCTGTGTGAGGTCGCTCAGCAAAAATGAAGTTCAGGCGCGCGGATGCGCGGTTTTGTAGACATCGAGCAGACGCTCGGCATCGACGCCCGTGTAGATTTGCGTCGTGGAAAGCGACGCGTGACCGAGCAATTCCTGGATAGCGCGAAGGTCGCCGCCGCGCCCCAAAAGGTGGGTCGCGAAGGAATGCCGAAGCGCATGAGGCGTTGCGCTATCCGGTAGTCCAAGCGCGCCGCGCAGGCGCTCCATTGTCAATTGAATGATGCGGGGACTGAGAGGTCCGCCGCGCGCGCCGATGAACATCGGTCCTTCCGGCGGCAAGTCGTGCGGACACATCTTCACGTAGTCCTGAATCAAAGTCAGCACATTCTGGAGAACCGGCACCATCCGCGTCTTGTTGCCCTTGCCGGTGACAGTGAGAACGTCGCCTTCGCCGGGAAGCGGCACGTCGCGCCGGTTCAATCCGAGCGCCTCCGAAATCCGCAAACCCGATCCGTAAAGGAGCGCCATAACGGCGGCATCGCGCGCCCAAATCCATGGCTCGCGCGCATCGCCGGCGCGAATGTCCGCGTCAGTCATTTTCAATGCGGACGTGGCGTGAATAGGTTTCGGCAGGCTCTTGCCGATTTTGGGTGCGCGGATCGCCGACAATGTACCGACCTTGCCTTTGCCTTCACGCTCCAGAAATCGTCCGAACGAGCGCAGGCCTGCAAGAGCACGCATCAGCGAGCGTCCGCCGATATCATCATTGCGGCGTACCGCCATGAACGCGCGCACGTCGGTTGCTTCGATGGCCGCAAATTTTTTCAGCGTAACTGCGCTGCCCCAATGATCCGCGAGAAAGATCAGGCATTGGCGCAGGTCGCGCTCGTAGGCATCGAGCGTCTTCGGCGACAATCGCCGCTCGCTGCGCAAATGCGTCAGCCAGCGCGCCATCTCAGCCCGGAGGTCGGCAGCGGCGCAGGTCAGGCGCGGATCGCCGGGAGATTCGCTTGTCGTGGCGGGTTTAGACATCATATGTCCCGTTGACAGGAATCGGTTTATCGCACCCTTTTCCTTACCCCATCCTAAATTTGGACCGTTCCGGCATGGTGAGGCGCGTCGTCGATGTTCTGGTGCCGGTCGCGCTGAACCAGACCTATTCCTATCGCGTGCCTGACGACACCGATCTGAAGGCGGGCGATGTCGTCTGCGTGCCGCTGGGCCCGCGTGAGGTGACGGCGGTGGTGTGGGCGGAGAACGAGAAGCCCGACCCCCGGCTTCATAATCGCCTCAAGGATGTCAGCGCGAAAATCGATGTTCCGCCGCTGAGGAGCGAACTGCGCAGTTTT
>JAFKKP010000320.1 GCA_017305515.1 Hyphomicrobiales bacterium | reverse complement strand
GGCGGTCGCGGTGGAAACGCGCTCGGCGCCGGTCTCGGTGCAGTGAGCGGAACGGTCAATGGCGTGGTTGGAACGACCGAGCGCGTTGTCGAGCCCGTTCCTGTGCCACCGCCGTCGAATCAGGGATATTTCGACAGTAAGGGTGTCTATCACCCGCAGTAAGAATTCGAGTTCGGATCGATCGTCTCACGCCCCGCTCGCGGGGCGTGGTTCGTTTGGCTTCAGGTTTTGAGCCGATAACCGGTCTTGAAGATCCACCACACGGCAATCATGCACACCGCGAGAAAAGCGAATGTCATGCCGAGGCTGATGCCGACGCTGACATCGGCGATCTCGAAGAAGCTCCAGCGGAATCCGCTGATGAGATATACAACCGGATTGAACAGCGCGATGGTCTGCCAGATCGGCGGAAGCATGTTGATCGAATAGAAGCTGCCGCCAAGAAACGTCAGCGGCGTGATGACGAGCAGCGGAATCACCTGCAATTTCTCGAAGCCGTCCGCCCAGATGCCGATGATGAATCCGAACAGGCTGAAGGTCAGGCTCGTAAGGATCAGGAATGTGAGCATCACGAACGGATGCATGATCTTCAGCGGCACGAAAAGGCCCGCCGTCGCAAGAATAATCAGACCGAGAATGATCGACTTGGTTGCCGCCGCGCCGACGTAACCCAGCACTGCCTCGAACGACGAAACCGGCGCTGACAACAGTTCGTAGATCGTACCGGTGAATTTCGGGAAGTAGATACCGAAAGAAGCATTGGCGATGCTTTGCGTCAGCAGCGACAGCATGATGAGGCCGGGCACGATGAACGTGCCATAGGTGATCCCATCGATCTCAGTGATGCGCGAACCGATGGCTGCGCCGAACACTACAAAATATAGCGACGTGGAAATCACAGGCGAGGCCACGCTTTGCATCAGCGTGCGAAGCGTGCGCGCCATTTCATACTTGTAGATTGCGCGGACGGCGTAAAGATTCATGCGTGCACCAGGCTGACGAAGATTTCTTCCAGCGAGCTCTGCTTGGTGTTGAGATCGTTGAAGGCGATGCCGGCCTGCCGCAGATCGTTCATCAGCGTTGTGATGCCGGTGCGTTCTCCCTTGGTGTCGTAGGTGTAGACAAGCTCGTGGCCATCTTGCGAAAGCTCGAGTCCGTATGTTGCGAGGGACGAGGGGACTGCCGCGAGTTTCTGTTGCAGGTGCAGGCTCAATTGTTTCTTGCCGAGTTTCTGCATCAGTTTCTTCTTGTCTTCGATCAGAACGATCTCGCCCTTGTTGATGACGCCGACGCGATCCGCCATCTCCTCGGCTTCTTCGATGTAATGAGTCGTGAGAATGATCGTGACACCGGCGTCGCGCAATTCGCGCACCACGTCCCACATCGCCTTGCGCAATTCGACGTCTACGCCTGCGGTCGGCTCGTCGAGGAATAGAATTTGCGGTTCATGCGCCAGCGCCTTTGCGATCATCACGCGGCGCTTCATGCCGCCGGACAGCGTGATGATCTGGCTCTTGCGCTTGTCCCACAGCGAAAGATCTTTGAGAATTTTTTCGATCAGCGCGGAATTCTTCGGCTTTCCGAACAGACCGCGGCTGAACGATGCCGTCGCGAATGGCGATTCCCATGCATCCGTGTGAAGCTCTTGAGGAACAAGTCCGATTAGCGAGCGTGCTTCGCGGTAGTTTTCGATGTTATCGTATCCGCCGACCGTCACCGTGCCGCTGCTCGGCATGACGAGACCGCAGATTGCTCCAATTAAAGTCGTCTTGCCCGCGCCATTCGGACCGAGCAGCGCGAAAATTTCGCCACGCTCGATGTCGAGATTGATGTTCTTCAGCGCGGTGAACCCGGACGCATAAACCTTGGTCAGATTGGAAACGGAGATAATGGGCATGACAATTCTGATGCGGGAAGGGCTGCACAGATAGCGGCGCAAACCGCCGTGCACAAGGGCGTTTCGCCCACGCGCAGCTTCTATGCTTTTGTGACGAAACTATCGACGACCTTCTTCTCGCCCGCTTTCTCGAAGGCGATCGTCAGCTTGTTGCCGTCGATTTTTGCCACGCTGCCATAACCGAACTTCTGGTGGAACACGCGGTCGCCGAGGACGAAATCCGACTCCGTGCCGGTCGATTTCGCGATCAGTTCGCCCTCGATCGTCATCGGCTTGCGGCCACCAGGGGCGCTCCGTCCGCCCGCGTCGTAGCGCCCGCCTGTTTCATCGAAGCCGCCGCGGCCGCGATTGGCCTGCGCACGCTGCCAGCCGGGCGTCGAATAGCTCGATCCGAACGACTCCACATTGTCGAAACGCGAGGCGCCGTAGCCTCCCGATCCGCCCCATCCCGAACCGCCTTTGGATTCAGTGATCTCGACATTGTCGGCGGGCAATTCGTCGAGGAAGCGGGATGGAATTGTCGTGGACCACGAACCGTGAATGCGGCGGTTGGCGGCGAAAAACAGTTTGGCGCGTTTGCGCGCGCGCGTGATTCCAACGTGAGCGAGGCGACGTTCTTCTTCCAACCCCGCGCGGCCCTGTTCGTCGAGCGCGCGCTGATGCGGAAACAGGCCTTCTTCCCAACCGGGAAGAAACACGTTGTCGAATTCGAGTCCCTTGGCGGAGTGCAGCGTCATCAGCGACACGGCATCTTCGTCCGCGCCGCCTTCACGATCCATCACCAATGAAATGTGTTCAAGAAATCCATGCAGGTTCTCGAATTCCTCCATCGAGCGCACAAGCTCTTTCAGGTTCTCGAGGCGGCCAGCGGCATCGGCGGAACGGTCCTTCTGCCACATCTCGGTGTAGCCGGATTCGTCGAGAACGATTTCGGCCAGCTCAGTGTGCGGCATCACATCGCGCTGCGCGCGCCAGCGGTCGAAATTCGCCACGACCTCGCGCAGGCTGCTGCGCGGTTTCGGTTTCAATTCATCCGTCTCGACGATCGAGCGAGCCGCTTCCATTAGTGGAATTTTGCGCTTTCGCCCGATGTCGTGAAGCAGTTGAAGTGTTGCATCGCCAAGGCCGCGCTTCGGCACGTTGACGATGCGCTCGAATGCGAGATCGTCGGCCGGTGAGTTGATGACGCGCAGATAGGCGAGCGCGTCGCGCACTTCGGCGCGTTCGTAGAACCTTGGTCCGCCGATCACGCGATACGGCATGCCCAGCGTGACGAAGCGATCCTCAAACTCGCGCATCTGGAACGAGGCGCGCACGAGAATGGCGATCTCGTTCAATTTGCTGCCCGCGCGCTGCAACTGTTCGATTTCCTCGCCGATGCCGCGCGCTTCCTCTTCCGAATCCCACGAGCCGGTAACGGTGACTTTCTCGCCATCGACATCCTCAGTCCGCAAAGTCTTGCCCAGGCGGCCTTCGTTATGCGCGATCAGATGCGAAGCTGCCGCCAAGATGTGGCCGGTTGAACGATAGTTGCGCTCGAGGCGGATGACTTTCGCGCCGGGAAAATCGTGCTCGAAGCGCAGGATGTTATCGACCTCCGCGCCGCGCCAGCCGTAGATCGACTGATCGTCGTCGCCGACGCAGCAGATGTTTTTGGGCGCGGTCAGCGTGGGGGGCGATGCGCTGTCCGCAATTGCCACAGGAGAGGAGGGTGCCTGAGCCAGCAACCGCAGCCAGAGATATTGTGCGACGTTGGTGTCCTGATATTCGTCCACCAGAATGAATTTGAATCGGTTCTGATACTGCCGCAGCACATCAGGGTGTTCGCGAAACAGCCGGATGTTTTCCAATAGCAGATCGCCGAAATCCGCTGCGTTGAGAATTTTCAGCCGCTCCTGGTAGGCGGCATAAAGTTTTCCGCCCTTGCCGTTCCCGAAGATGGCAGCCTCGCCGGACGGGACTTGACTTGGCGTCAGCCCGCGATTTTTCCAGCCGTCGATCAGTCCCGCAAGCATGCGTGCCGGCCATCGCTTGTCGTCGATATTCTCAGCCTGAAGAAGTTGTTTCAGCAGGCGGACCTGGTCATCGACATCAAGCACTGTGAAGTTGGATCTCAACTGCACGAGTTCGGCGTGATAACGCAGAATTCGTCCACCGATGGAGTGGAAGGTGCCGAGCCACGGCATGCCCTCGACCGCCTGTCCCAGCATTTCGCCGAGACGATGCTTCATTTCGCGCGCCGCCTTGTTGGTGAAGGTGACGGAGAGAATTTCGTTCGGCCGCGCGCGACCCATCGACAGAATATGAGCGATGCGAGACGTAAGAACGCGTGTCTTGCCTGTGCCTGCGCCCGCCAGCACAAGCACGGGCCCATCGAGCGTTTCGACCGCTTCGCGCTGCTCGGGGTTGAGTGCGGTTAGATATTGCGGAGCTGATGCCGCGCGCGCGCGGGCCGCGATTCCGCCAGCGGCAGGCTGATGGCTCGGCACGTCGAGGGGGGGCAGTTTATTCGGTTCGGTCATGCGATTCGGCTTGTATCCCACGATGGCATCGGAGGGACGCAAAAGGGAGCATTCATAACAGGATCGTCGGAGATATAGGCGTTACAGCGCCATTTCGACAGGCACATTGACCTAAGCTCAGCCCCGATGGCCGCCGCAATTTGTTCCCCGAAACCGCGGTTTTTTGTGGCTTTCACGGCCCGCACCGGGGCGGAACATTCAATCGGCAGTCGGATTGTTTCTGCGTATCGGGCGTCGAAATCCATTCGGCGCTTCAGAGAACAAACGAAACACAGGAGCGTGTCATGTTGAGTTGGGTTGTCACTTTTCTGATTGTGGCGCTTGTCGCCGGCCTTTTGGGCTTCGGCGGTATCGCCGGCGCGTCGATTGAAATTGCAAAGATCGTGTTCTTCGTCGCGATCGTGCTGTTCCTGATTTCGGCCGTCGTGGGTCTCGCGCGCGGCCGGGGACCGGTTTGACGCTTCAGCTTTTCGGCGTCGGCATGGCGATCCGCCTGCCGATGCCGTCCGGCTTCCGCACGGCACCGTGAGCCTGAACGATCGCCCGGATTCGCGCGGCAATGTCAGGCGGAAACGATGCCGTTTTTCGCGTGCGCATATCGACATGAAGCGACATGCCCTCCGACGTTGCTGAGAGCCAGCCCTCTGTGGCGTGCCGCAGCTCCTCGAATGTATGAATGCGTTTGTCGTCGGCTTCCAGCATATGCACCGCAACGACAACCGGATCGCCGAGATGAACCTCGCGCAGGTATCGGATATGCGCCTCGGCAGAGAAGGTCGAGCAGTTGCGCTCTTTCATATAGTCCGGCCCGATGCCGAATTCGGCCCACATCTGATCGATGCCGCGATCGAACAGCACGTTGTAGTAGGCCATGTTGAGATGGCCGTTGTAGTCGATCCATTGCGGTTCGATCTGCATGATCGTGGTCAGAAAGGGTGCTGCGATTTGTTGCGGCGCGTTCCCTGCTTGCGTCGTCATTTCATTTCCTTAGGGAGTCATTCGCTCACTTGACCCGCTATACAACCTTTGCGACGGTTTGCACCACATCATCTTCAAGAAGCAATCTGCCGTGGCATTCTCCAATACCGCTCTCAAGCGTCCTGCGCCATCCGCCGTCGCTAGCGCCGTCGAGGCGCTTGCCGCGCGGTTCGGCAACAATCTCATAACCTCGCAGGCCGTGCGCGAGCAGCATTCCCACACGACGACGTGGCTGCCGATGCAGCCGCCGGATGCGGTGGTGATGGCGCAATCGACGGCAGACATTCAGGACGTGGTGCGGATTTGCGCCGAGCGGCGCATACCGGTCATTCCGTTCGGTACAGGAACGTCACTTGAAGGTCAGGTCAACGCACCCGCCGGCGGGGTGTGCATCGATCTGCGTGAGATGAATCGTATCATCGCCGTTCACCCGGACGATCTGGATTGTGTGATCGAGCCTGGCGTCACCCGCAAGGCGCTCAACGAACATTTGCGCGATCAGGGATTGTTTTTCCCGATCGATCCCGGAGCGGATGCGTCCATCGGTGGCATGGCGGCAACACGCGCATCCGGGACCAACGCTGTGCGCTATGGCACCATGAAAGATAACATTCTCGCGCTGAAGATTGTCCGCGCCGACGGTGAAATCATTTCGACCGGCACCCGCGCGAAGAAATCTTCTGCAGGCTACGATCTGACGCATCTGTTTATCGGCGCCGAAGGCACGCTCGGAATCATTTCCGAAATCACGCTGAAGCTGCGCGGCATTCCGCAGAGCATTGCGGCAGGTTCGTGTTCGTTCAAGACGGTTGAAGGCGCATGCAACGCGACCATTCTGGCAATCCAGACCGGCATCCCGTTGGCGCGCATCGAATTGCTGAATGCGGCGCAGGTCGCGGCCTGCAATGTCTATTCAAAATTGTCGCTGCCGGAAACGCCGCTGCTGCTGCTCGAGTTTCACGGCACCGAAGCGGACGTCGCGGAACAATCCAAGATGTTCGGCGAGATCGCGAGAGAATGCGGCGGCGGGGCGTTCGAGTGGACGACCAGGCAGGAAGATCGGACGCGGCTATGGCAAGCGCGCCACGATGCGTATTGGGCGGTGCGCGGTCTGCGCCCCGGCGCGCAGGCGGTCGCGACCGACGTATGCGTGCCGATTTCACGGCTGGCGGAATGCGTTGCTGAGACCGAAAAGGATATTGCAGCCAGCAAACTCGTCTCGCCGATCGTCGGTCATGTCGGCGACGGCAACTTCCACTGCTCGTTGCTGTGCGACGTGAACGATCCGGATGAGATGCAGCGCATCGAGGGTTTTCTACATCGCCCTGTCGAGCGCGCGCAGGCAATGGATGGCACCTGCACCGGCGAACACGGCATCGGGCAGGGCAAGCAGAAGTACCTCGTGAAAGAGCTTGGGCCGGAAGCTGTGGAAGCCATGCGGGCGCTCAAGCAGGCGCTCGATCCGCACAACATTCTCAATCCGGGTAAAATACTGCCGCAGGCCTAGATGGTCATTTGGACTGCTAAGACTTCGCCACACTTGTCTTTAATTGACGGCGAAGTCGCCGTAGCATCGGCACGCAGACATTTTCGCCGGAGAACGCTTTGCAGACGACTCTGCTTGGATTGGCGATAGCCTTTATCATCGCGCTGGTTGCGGCGCTGATCGGGCCGCATTTCGTGGATTGGAATAAGTTCCGCCCGCAGTTTGAGGCCGAAGCCAGTCGCGTTCTGGGCGCGCCGGTACGCGTCGAAGGATCGCTCGATGCGCGGCTGCTTCCGACGCCGACGCTGCATCTGCGGTCGGTTACCGTTGGCGGCCCCAACGATCCGAAAAGAATCAACGCCGAAAAGTTCGACGTGGAATTCAGCTTGAGTTCTGCAATGCGCGGCGAATGGCGCGCGAGCGAATTATCCATCGACGGCTTCGCAATCGATTTCGGCATCGACAAGCAGGGACGCTTTGAAGGTCCTCTGAAGAGTAGCCAATTCAATTTCGGGGCGCTGACTATTGACCGCCTGAATCTGAGTGGACAAGTGAAGCTGCACGATGCCGCGAGCGGAGCCTCACTGCAATTCGACGATTTGAAGTTCAGCGGCGATGTTCGCGCGCTTGCCGGCACGATGCGTGGTGAAGGCTCGTTCAATTTTGCAGGCGCGCCGGTGCTTTATCGTGTGTCGTCGGGGCAGAGTACCGACGGCAAGGGAACGCGGGTGCGGCTCAGCCTCGACCCTGGCGATCGCGCTCCGTTTTCCGACTTCGACGGCACATTGAGCTTCGATGCGCTGGTTCCGAAATTCGACGGAGCCGTAACGGTCGCGCGAACAGCGGATGGCGGCGGCGAGAAAACCATTCCGTGGCGGATAACGTCGAAGACATCCGTTAGTCCGGCATCCGCAACTTTCGAGCAGGTTGAGTTCGTCTATGGCCCCGAAGACAGCCCGCTGCGTTTCTCTGGAAACGGCGATATTCGTTTCGGCGTATCGCCGCTGCTCCATCTGGCTCTCTCCACGCGCCAGCTCGATGTGGATCGTTTGCTTGCAAAAACGATGAGCGCAGAGTCGATTGATCTGCTCTCAAGACTGCGCCGTGCTCTTCGCTTCGTACCGGCCGCACCGATTGCGACGCAGCTTGAAGCCAATGTGGATCAGGCGGCGCTTGGTGGCCGTCCGATTGAAAATCTTGTCGTGGAATTGCGCTCCGACAAGAGCAGATGGACCATTCCAAAATTCGAGATGCGCGCGCCGGGCGTGACCCAGATTGCGGCAACGGGCACAATTTCGTCGGCGGGCACCGCTGCTGCATCCTTTGTGGGACCGGTTGCATTGGAATCGTCCGACCCCGGTTCGTTCTTTGCGTGGCTTCAGGGCCGCGCCGATGCATCTCTTGACCCGCATAAACCTTTCAAGCTGAGCGGCACCGTGAAGATTGCCGCCGATCGGATCGCCGTCGAGGACACGAATGCCGATCTCGGCGGCGGAGTTGTGACGGGCAGCGTTGCTGTTTCGGATTTGACAGGCGGAAAAACGCGGGTCGATGCCGCACTGAAGTCAGACGGGTTCAATTTCGATGAAGGTCGCGGAATCGCGGGTCTGATCGGTGAGACCGGATCGAAGTGGCCGGATGAGACGAAAATCTCTGTCGATATTGGAAGAACAATTCTCGCCGGTCTGGATGTACGACCGGTCATTTTTGAATTGGAAACGAGTGCCAGATCAATTTCGCTCAACCGGCTCAACATCGGAGACGCCAAATCCGTCAGCGTGACGGGGTCCGGCTTGCTCGATCTTGAGGGCGGAAGCGGCAAGCTGTCGCTCGATGCACGCGCGGAATCGCTCGATCGCATCGGAATGGCGTTTGCGCCCTGGGTTCCAGAAATTGCGAAGCGAATAAAGTCGGTGCCACAAGCGCAAGGCGATACGCGCGTTCGGATGTCCGTGAGTCTCAATCCAGAGCAAAATCAGGCTGTGACCAATGCGAGCGTTGCTATCAACGTGGAGGCCCCGCAGATTAAAGGCACGATAGCATTGCAATCGAAGCAGTCTCGCGAGGCGTCGCGAAATATAGATCTGACAGCACTGCTGCGCGGCGACGGAAATCTGGACATCAAGCTGGCATCGGACAAATCGTCCACGATGCTGTCGTTGCTTGGTCTCGATCGGATTCTTTCAGCGCAGGATGGCGAAGCAAAATTCGATGCAAAGCTGAGCGGCGCGCTGAACAGGCCGTTGCGGGTGAACGCGAGATTATTGGCGGCTGGTATCAACGGTGATGTCAACGGTACAATCGATCCCTGGCTTGATGCTCCGAAGGCAAACTTGGGTCTCGCTCTTCGCAAGGCGGACCCATCGACCTTGTTCGATCTGAAGCCGGCCAGCGTCGGCATCGAGAATTTGTCGTCGCGTCTGAGTGTGGCGGGAAAGGCATTTGCGTTTGAAGACCTTGATGCGGTGTTCGGCGGTTCACGGACACGCGGGAAGATCGCGATTGTCCGTGGCGACAATTTGAACGTCGATGGCGAACTAAGCATCGATGCACTCGACCTTTCGCCGGTTGTTGCGGCTGCGCTGGGAATTGCGGGGCGAAGCGCAACCGATCCATCCGGTCGGGGACTTCTTACTGGCTGGCGCGGTTTGATGTCCTTTCAGGCATCGAACATAAATCTGCCTGGCGGCAGCGCGGTTCAGAATTTCGGCGGAAAGCTGCGCGCGAACGGCCAATCGCTCGCGCTCGAAGGGAAAGGTAGTCTCGGCAGCGGAGAGATTTCAGCGAATGCCGATGCGCGTCAGACGTCTGAGGGAACGTCAATCCGCGCGAGTGCGAATGCAACGGATGTCGATGGTTCTGCGCTGCGTTATCGAAGTCTTCTGTTCCCCGAAGGCAAAGCATCGTTTCTGGTGTCGTTCACGACACAGGGCCGCAGTTCCGCAGCATTGAGCGGGGCGCTGTCCGGTGCCGGCGTCGTGACGTTGAAGGATTTGCGCGTTGCTGGGCTCGACCCTCGCGCATTCGAGGCTGCGGTTCGTGCGAGCGACAGCGGGCAGCCCACGGACGATGTCAATCTGAAAACGGTTGTCGAACCGGTGTTAACGAATGGATCGCTCGCAATTCCCGCCGGCCAAATTCCATTCACGATCAAAGAGGGGCGAGTGCGTGTCGAGCCGACATCGCTCGATGCGCCGCGAACGCGCGCGACAGTGTCCGGCGGACTCGATCTGGCTGCCGATCAAATGGATGCGCGTATCGTGTTGTCGGCAGCCGTGTTGAAGCCCGCGACACGCCGACCCGAAATCCGAATCGATTTCAACGGCTCGCCCGATAATCCGATGCGATCCGTCGATGTCGCGTCGCTGTCGTCATGGTTGGTCATGCGTGCGATCGATCGTCAGACCCAGCAACTCGATCGGCTGGAGAGTGGCGATTCTTCAAGGCCGGAACCGCAGCCGATGTCGCTCGACGAAGGATTGCCGCAGGTCGAGCCTATCCCGAAGGGCGAGGTAAGAATTCCGAAGCGCGATCCGCGGCGCAGCGCGAATGTGAAAAGCTCGTCATCATCGGCATCGCCGAATGCATCCCCGCAACAACCGTCGGCACCGACCGCTGTTGCGCCTTTGCCGCCCGCAACAACGATCAGGCCGGCACCCGGCGCTGCGAAGCCCCGTCCCCCTGTTGTGCTGATGCCGCCGGTGGCCGGGACTTCGTCGTTCTAGACTATTCCGCCGGAACGATGCTCGGGGAAGTTCGGCGCTCGCCGATGAACATTGTGCTGATCGCGCGCGTGCGAAAATGATCCAGCACGAAAAGCCGGATCGCCGACGATAGATTGTTGGTCTTGCGGTCACGGTCGATTGTGTCGATCTGGCTCGATAGCGTCATGCCGCGTCGCGTCGCGATATCCTTGAGGCTCGTCCAGAATGCATCTTCAAGGCTAACGCTCGTCTTGTGGCCGCCGACGACGACGGAGCGTTTTACCACGGCGTATTCCTTCACGCTTGAGTTTTCGTTCGCACAGCCAGTCTGATCGATCAGCATCGTTTTCTCCTTTGCGCGTGCGATTCCTACGCGAGTGGCGGCGTCGCCCAACGCTGATGGGTTCGCATGCATTTCTGGAATCCTAGATCGCGCTTCGGCGCGCCATGTCTCAGCGCATTCTTCGCCAAGTCACGGGTACATAGTAACTGATCGGGGCTGCCGGCGGTATTCGGTCGAAAACCTACGGCAGAGTCACGATCGTATGGATGCGGTCAGGTATTTTACTGACGATGTTCTTCGGCGCGATGACGCGAAGCCTCGCCGTGCAGCGAGCCGGATGCGCGAGAACGGAAGTAGTCGAGGACGAACAGCCGTATCGCCGACGACAGATTGCCCTGCTGCCGGTTTCCGTCGATCTCGCCGACCAATTCGGAGAGCGTCATGTTTCGCGCCGACGAGATTTCCTTCATCCCGTTCCAGAAGGCCTCTTCGAGGCTCACGCTCGTCTTATGGCTTGCGACGACGATGGATCGTTTGACGACGGGTGACTTCATTTCGAGGCCCCCTTATCGACGCGATGGTTGTCGAGGGATTTTTTTGCGAAACCGGATTCTAATTCGTCTCGCTGCTTCTCAGCCTTGGTGCGACCGAATAGCGCACGATTGGTTTCTGCGTTCTTCCCAGCCTGATCGCGCAACGCGCGTTTTTTGAATCGTTTTAAATTTACCAGGTCGCCCACCGTCGCTCCGTTATGTCTGATTCAGTGGCACAGAATTCAACTAGCACGCGTCACGCGGCGCATCCTAGACGTTCCATCTAAGTCTTTAGACGGAACGCAACATGAAATTTTGGCAATGAAAATTCTTAGCGGAAATTTCGCCGCATCTCACTAGCCGGGATGCGTCATGTTGTCCGGTTGCACGAGTCTGTCGAATTCGCCAGCAGAAACGAAACCGAGGCGCACCGCTTCTTCCTTAAGTGTCGTGCCGTTGGCATGCGCGGTCTTTGCGACCTTCGCGGCGTTGTCGTAACCGATCTTCGGTGCAAGCGCGGTAACGAGCATCAGCGAGCGTTCCATCAACTCATGAATACGTTTTTCGTCTGCGCGAATTCCCAAGACGCAATGCTCTGTGAATGATCGTGCAACATCCGACATCAGCCGGATCGATTGCAGCACGCAGTGGGCCATCACGGGTTTGTAGACGTTTAATTCAAAGTGGCCCTGACTGCCTGCGACCGTGATCGCGGTATGATTGCCGAAGATCTGGCAGCACACCATCGTGACAGCCTCGCACTGAGTCGGGTTGACTTTGCCCGGCATGATCGACGAGCCCGGCTCGTTCTCCGGCAAAATCAGTTCGCCCAGTCCTGAGCGGGGACCGGAGCCGAGCAGACGAATGTCGTTGGCAATCTTGAAAAGTCCCGTCGCCATCGCGTTGATTGCGCCATGCACGGACACGTAAGCATCGTTTGACGCGAGAGCCTCGAACTTGTTCGGCGCGCTGGCGAAGGGGAGCTTTGTAATCGCGGCGACGTGCTTGGCGAATTGTTTTGCGAATTTCGGCTTCGAGTTAAGCCCGGTTCCGACGGCTGTGCCGCCTTGCGCGAGAGGATAAAGCTCTTTCAGCACCGACTGGATGCGCGCGATTCCGCTTTCGACCTGTGCGGCATAGCCGGAAAATTCCTGCCCGAGCGTGAGCGGCGTTGCATCCTGTGTGTGCGTCCGTCCGATCTTGACGATTTTCGCAAACGCTTTTTCTTTCTGACGAAGTGCCTTGAGAAGGATTGTCAGCGAAGGAACCAGATCGTGAACGATGCGTTCAGCCGCAGCGATATGCATCGCGGTTGGAAACGAGTCATTCGACGATTGACTCATATTGACATGATCGTTCGGATGCACCGGCTTCTTGCTGCCGCGTTCGCCGCCGAGCAGTTCGCTGGCGCGGTTGGCGATCACCTCGTTCAGATTCATGTTGGTCTGCGTGCCTGAGCCGGTCTGCCAGACCACCAGCGGAAAATTATCGTCGAGCTTTCCGTCGATCACCTCGCGGGCGGCGCGGGAAATCGCGCGCGCGCGTTTGTCGTCGATCAGGCGCAAGTCGAGATTGGTTTTTGCGGATGCGAGTTTGACGATCGCAAGTGCCTTCACGATCGGCATCGGCATCGTCTCGACGCCGATCTTGAAATTGCTGCGCGACCTTTCGGTCTGCGCCCCCCAGTAGCGATCCGATGCGACCTCGATCGGGCCGAACGTGTCGGTTTCGGTGCGTGTCGGTTTCGTTGAATCGGTCATGCTGCTACCCGCGATAAACCTCGACGGCGGAGCTTATGACTGCGTGGTTGCCGCGCGCAACCGCTGCAACATAATAGGCGTCACCAGATCGACTGAACGTGATTATTTTTTGCGGAACCGGTCGAGGCGCACCACCTCTGCGCCTTCGCCCTTTTGCGAAGCGTCGCCGGATGCCATATCGCTCTCATCGGCGGTCTTTGCGACCGCAAGCTGTTCGGCGGGCGGCGTGACTTCCGCAGAATCGTCCGCTGTTTCAAATTGCAGTCCGAACTGCACCGACGGATCGAAGAAGCTCTTGATGGAACTGAACGGGATCACCAGCCGCTCAGGAATTCCATTGAACGACAGGCCGACCTCGAAGCGATCGTCGGTCACAATCAGATCCCAGAACTGGTGCTGGAGGATGACGGTCATTTCCGTCGGATACTGCGACAGCAGGCGCGGTGAAATCTTCACGCCGGGCGCGGTCGAGAGAAAGGTGATGTAGAAGTGATGTTCGCCCGGCAGGCCATTCTCTGCGGCGTCCTTCAAAACCTGACGCAGCACGCCGCGAAGCGCATCGCGCGCAAGAACATCATAACGGATAAGATCGGTCGCCATTCGCTGTCCTCGGGCAGGCCAATTCTGCCGAATGAAATTGCTGCGCAGCCTCAAAGTCGCGACTCGCGCCGCTTGGGCAATGGTATCCCGCCGGACCGGCAAGGTCAGCAGGCGAGGGCGCAGATCAGACAGTTTCCCGGCGGAGATGAAAGTGGAGGCTTCTGTTGCCAGGTGCCTCCGAACCCCGCCTGACGGGGCTTAATCCATCAGGACTTTAGACTTGGTCTTTCAAACTGCGTTACGCAGCCTGAGCAACCGGAGCATAGTTGTCGTTTGCAACTATTGCATAGCCCGATAACGGCGGAACAATACCGGGAAAAAACACGCCCTTTACGCCCTCGTCGATCCTGTTTCGCCCCCGCCGAAGCCCGCCAATGTTGGCGGCAAGTCCGGGCTTTGGTGGAGGCGCCGGGTGCTGCCCCCGGGTCCGAATGGTTTATTGCGACGGCAATTTATTTCCATAGCCGGCAAGCCGGCACGCTCAATATAGGCTGCAAAAGCTAACGAAAAAAGGTCTGGTTTCGGGCCGTCCGGCGCCGATTCCGGTGGAATTGCCTCTCATACATATGCAGCAACTGTGATTGGAGGTTGGCGCGGCGGAACCGCCATTCTATTCAGCATCATGGCCTCCGATTCTTCTCCAGCCCCTTTATCCTCGCAATCCGATCTGAAAGCAGCGCCGCCGGGATTGTTCGAGCTGTTCTGGGCTTTCGCGAAGATGTCGCTTGCGGGCTTCGGCGGCGTTCTGGTCTGGGCGCGCCGCGCCATCGTCGATCAGCATAAATGGATGACGGCGGACGAGTTCAACGAAGCATTCGCGCTCTGTCATTTTTTACCCGGCCCTAACATCGTCAACCTGTCGATGGTGTTCGGCTCGCGCTTTCGCGGGCTCGCCGGCGGGATCGCCGCTTTCCTTGGTCTGCTCGGGCCGCCGATGGTGCTCGTCATCATCCTCGCTGCGATCTACGCGCACTATGGAAATGTGCCGACACTCCAGCGGACGCTGGCCGGTGTGTCATGCGCGGCGATCGGTCTTTTTCTCGCAGTTATTTTCCGTATGACGATTCCGCTTTTGAAGCGGCGAAATCCCGTCGAGATGGCGCTCTTGGTCGCGGTCTTTATTGCAACTGGATTGCTGCGGTTGCCGCTAACGTGGGTGCTCCTGATTGCAGTCCCGCTCAGCATTGCGATCACCTACGCGATGCGGCGAAGGAGCGCAGCATGAACTCGCCCGTCTCGATGCTCTTCACACTGGCGTGGACGTTCGGGCTGATGTCGCTGCTCGCCATCGGCGGCGCAAACTCGACGATCCCCGAAATGCACCGCATTGCGGTCGACGTGAATCATTGGATGAACGATACCCAGTTCGCCGACATGTTTGCGATCTCGCAATTGTCGCCGGGGCCGAACGTGCTGATCGTCACGTTGATCGGCTTTCATGTCGCTGGCGTCGTTGGCGCGCTGATTGCGACATTCGCAATGTGCGGTCCTTCCGCCTTTCTTGCCTATTATGTCAGCAATCTTTTGATGCGTTCGAGCCACTCGCCTTGGCCGGCGCTTCTTCAGGCGGCGCTCGTGCCCTTATCAATTGGTCTGATGTGCGCCAGCGGGTTAATCCTGACATTAACGGCTGACCGCTCATGGGTTGCTGCCGCAATTACGCTCATTGCCGCCGCTCTCGCAATCGCAACACGTCTCAACCCGATCTGGGCGCTCGCCGCAGGCGGCCTTCTTGGTTTCGCTGGCGTTCTCTGACAAAAATCGCTAGGCAAGACTGAAAGCAGCCGGAAAAATCCGGCCAGAAAAAATGCAGACCGGAACCGGTCGCGGGGGAGGGCGGCAATGGCGGACACGTTGGGGCATGCGGCTGACCAGTCGCAGGCGTCGGGCTCGAATAAACGCGGCGCGCTCGCCGTGGTTCTTCTCGCCTTTGCGCCGCAGATTCTTGAATTCATTGGTTCGATCGGCGCGCTGTTCTTTCATACATCCGCGCGCAGCCCGATCACGGTTGTGACCGATCACGCGTCTGCGCTCGTTCTTGCTTTGCCGAACCTGACAAAATTTACAGTCTCGCAATTCGGGCCCGATCATTTGGCATCGCTCGGATCGAGTGTGCTCCTGGCGCTGATCTACACTTATCCGTTGCTCGCGGTGGCTTTGCTGACGCTGCTGGTCAAGTTGCGCGCCCCGCAGGATTACTTCGGCGGCGTCGTCCTGATGGCGATCGCGTTGTTCGCGCTCTGGGCATCGAGCGACCTGCAAGGCATGAAGGGATTCTCGTTCGGGCCCGGAACGGCACCGCGCATGTTCGGCGTCTTGCTATTGCTGCTCGGAATGGGCGTCGCAGTGACGGGATTGCTGACAGACGGCCCGCCGCTCCAAAAATATGGAATCCGCGGACCCTTTTTTGTCACCGCTGCAATCCTGTCGTTCTCGTTGACCATCCGTCCGCTCGGGCTCGTCGTTTCGGCGATGCTGAGTTTCGTGATCGCGGCGATAGGAACGGCGGAAACCAAATGGACCGAGACAATCGTCGTCGGAATTCTGCTGACGATCGGTTGCAGTCTTCTCTTCCCTTATGCGCTCGGGCTGCCGCTCGAACTTTTCCCGCGTATCTTCCGGTGAGGGCGTAATGGAACTCTTTGCAAACCTCGCCCATGGCTTCGTCGTCGCGATGTCGCCCATCAATCTGCTGCTGTGCCTGATCGGCGCCTTGGTCGGAACGCTCGTCGGTGTGCTGCCGGGTATCGGCACGATTGCGACCGTAGCGATGTTGCTGCCGATCACATTCGGGCTTCCGCCGGTCGGCGCGCTCATCATGCTCGCCGGAATTTATTATGGCGCTCAGTATGGCGGTTCGACGACGTCGATCCTCGTCAATATTCCCGGTGAGGCGACATCCGTCGTAACCACGCTCGACGGATTCCAGATGGCCAAGCGCGGCCGCGCCGGCCCGGCGCTGGCCATCGCAGCAATCGGTTCGTTTATCGCGGGCTGTGTCGCAACGGTCCTGATCGCCGTGCTTGGTGCGCCGCTGACGAAGCTCGCTCTTGCGTTCGGACCTGCCGAATATTTCTCGCTGATGGTTCTCGGTCTTATCTTCGCGGTTGTTCTCGCCAAGGGGTCCGTTCTGAAGGCGATTGCGATGATCGTGTTCGGCCTTTTGCTGTCGATGGTCGGGTCCGATATCGAGACCGGCGCATCGCGCATGTCCTTCAACGTTCCTGAATTGGCCGACGGCCTCGGCTTTGCGACCGTCGCAATGGGCGTGTTCGGTTTCGCCGAAATCATCCGCAATCTCGATGCGGGCGCGGAAATGGATCGCGACCTGGTTCAGCAGAAGATCACCGGCCTGATGCCGACCAGGAAGGACATGATCGACTCGGCCCCGGCGATCGCACGCGGCACCGTGCTCGGTTCGATTCTTGGCATTCTGCCTGGCGGCGGCGCGGTGATTGCTTCGTTCGCGGCTTACACGTTCGAGAAAAAAATTGCGAAAGACCCATCGCGTTTCGGTCGCGGTGCGATCGAAGGCGTGGCTGCGCCGGAAAGCGCCAACAACGCTGCGGCCCAGACCTCATTCATTCCGCTGCTCACGCTCGGCATCCCGCCGAACGCGGTGATGGCGCTGATGGTCGGCGCGATGACCATTCACGGCATCGTGCCTGGACCGCAGGTGATGCAGAAGCAGCCCGATCTCGTGTGGGGCATGATCGCGTCGATGTGGATCGGCAATCTCATGCTGCTCGTCATCAATCTGCCGCTGGTCGGCATCTGGGTGCGGCTGCTGCGCGTACCATATCGGTTGCTGTTCCCGTCAATCGTGATTTTCTGCGCCATCGGCATTTACTCGATCAATAACGCTCCGATGGACGTCGTGCTCGCAGGCGCATTCGGGCTTCTCGGCTATTGGCTGGTGAAGCACGACTTTGAGCCCGCGCCGCTGCTGCTTGGCATGGTGCTCGGTCCGCTGATGGAAGAAAACCTGCGGCGTGCATTGCTCATCTCGCGCGGCGACTGGACGGTGTTCACCGTGCGGCCGCTGTCGGCCATTCTGTTGCAGATCGCAATTCTGTTGCTGGTCGTTTCGCTGCTTCCGAACATGCGCAAGCGCCGCGATGAAGTATTCGTGGAATCGGAAAACTGATGCCGGCTATCGTTCGCAGGGAATTCGACTGATGGACATTTGGTACACTTGGCTTGGATATCTGGGTTTGCTGGCGGGCCTGATCCTCTCGGCCTTCGTCGGGTGGCCGCCGCTTCGATCGGCGCTCGCCGGTTTCGTGGCCGGCATCGCCTTCGTCACATTCGTCAATGTGATGGATTCCAAGTCTGCCCCGGAATGTCTCGAACGGGCTAAAGGCTGGGACATCCTGCGCACCTACTCGCTGAAATGTCCGGACCCGAATGACCCGGTGCGGCGTTAAGACCGGTATTGATGTGCTCCACGGTCCGCTAAAGCAGGTCCAGAACCAACAAGAATGGGGACAACAATGAAACGACGAGTTTTTCTGGCGGGTGCGCTGACCGCGCTTGCCGCAATTTCCTCTGCGCAGGCGCAGGACTATCCAACCCGCAACATCACGATGATCGTGCCGTTCGCAGCGGGCGGTCCGACCGACGTCATCGCACGGATCGTGTCGGGTCACATGGAGCAGACTTTAGGCAAGCCGATCATCATCGAAAACGTCGTCGGCGCAGGCGGCACGACGGCATCGACCCGCGCTGCGAAGGCCGCGCCGGATGGTTACACGCTCATCACCGGCCATATGGGCACGCACGCAGCTTCGGTGCCGCTCTATCCGAACCTTGCCTATCATCCCTCGAAGGACTTCGAACCGGTCGGGCTGATCGCCGGCACCCCGATCCTGATTCTCGGCCGCAAGGATTTCCCGCCGAAGGATCTCAAGGAATTCGTCGCTTATGTGAAGGCGAACACCGACAAGCTGAACGTCGCGCATGCCGGCGTCGGTTCGGTGTCGTACACGTCGTGCCAGCTGCTCAACGCAGTTCTCGACATCAAGCCGACGGGCGTGCCGTTCAACGGCACGGGGCCTGCGATGAACGCGCTGGTCGGCGGACAGGTCGATTATATGTGCGACCAGATCGTCAACGCGGTGCCGCAGATTCAGGGCGGCACGATCAAGGCCTATGCAATCGCAACGCCGGAGCGCAATCCGTCGCTGCCAAATGTTCCGACAACGAAGGAAGCGGGTTTGCCTGCATTCCAGGCGCAGGCATGGAACGCGATCTTCGCGCCGAAAGGCACGCCGGCTCCGATCGTCGCAAAGCTCAACGCGGCGCTTAGCAAGGCACTCGACGACGAGGGTGTTCGCAAGCGCCTGCTTGAACTTGGCAGCGTGATCCCGTCGCCTGCGGAACGCACCCCGGCAGCTTTGGGCGCGTTGGTCACGAGCGAAATCGCGAAATGGACACCGGTTCTGAAGCCTGTAACCAACTGATTTATCGGCCTTATGAAGAGCGTTGATAACGGGGCGGGACCAGGGTCCCGCCCTTGTCGTTTGGGCTGCACGAAGCCATCTTTCGGGGTGTATATTTTTGCCAGCGGCGCCCTGAGTCGTCGCATTCCATCCCAGCGGCCCGATGAACCAGTATCACGACCTTCTCGAGCGAATTCTCAGCGATGGCGCTGAAAAGCACGACCGCACCGGCACCGGAACGCTGTCGGTTTTCGGGCATCAGATGCGGTTCAATCTGAATGCTGGATTTCCGATGCTGACGACGAAGAAGCTGCATCTGAAATCGATCGTTCACGAACTGCTCTGGTTTCTCGCCGGCGACACCAACATCAAATATCTGAACGACAATGGCGTGCGCATCTGGGACGAGTGGGCCGACGAGAACGGCGAACTTGGTCCAGTTTACGGATCGCAGTGGCGCTCATGGCCGGCGCAGGACGGCGGCACGATCGATCAGATCGCGAATGTCATCGAGATGATTCGCAAGAATCCAGACTCGCGACGATTGATCGTGAGCGCATGGAATCCCGCCGAAGTGGACAAGATGGCGCTGCCGCCGTGCCATTGCCTGTTTCAGTTTTACGTCGCGAACGGAAAACTGTCGTGTCAGCTCTATCAACGGTCGGCAGACGTGTTTCTCGGCGTGCCGTTCAATATTGCGTCATACGCTCTGCTGACGATGATGGTCGCGCAGGTCACGGGATTGAAGCCCGGCGACTTTGTGCATTCGCTCGGCGACGCGCATCTCTATTCCAACCATCTTGAGCAAGCTCGCTTGCAATTGACGCGTCCGACGCGGCCTTTGCCGACGATGAAGATCGATCCCGCCGTGAAGGATATTTTCGGATTCAAGTACGAAGATTTCACGCTGGAGAATTACGATCCGCATCCGCACATCAAGGCTGAGGTCGCGGTGTGACCGCTGACGCCGTTTCCGAGATCAATCCTGAAATCGTGTTCGTGGTCGCTGTCGCCGAGAATGGAATTATCGGCCGCGACAATGCGCTGCCCTGGCGTCTTAAATCCGACCTTCAACGTTTGAAAAAAATGACGATCGGAAAACCCGTCGTCATGGGCCGTAAAACATTTGCGTCAATCGGCAGGCCGCTTCCTGACCGCACCAATATTGTCATCACCCGCGACAGAAGTTTCAAAGCTGACGGCATTGTCGTTGCCGCATCGCTTGCCGAAGCGCGCAATCTTGCGATCGAAGACGCGCTGCGGCGAAACGTCACTGAGATCATGGTGCTCGGCGGCGCGGAAATTTTTAAGCAGTGGATGGAATTCGCAGACCGGCTCGAAGTGACGGAAGTTCACGCCAGGCCCGACGGCGATACGCGGCTTGATCTTGTCGATGCGGCGAAATGGCAAGAAGTCGCGCGCGAACGGCACGCGAAGGCCGAGGGTGAAAGCGCCGACTATTCTTATGTCACCTATCGTCGCAGAGCGCGGCATTAACCGCGTTCGCCGATGTTTGCATTGACATATTTGCCCCGCACCATAGCTCTTTCGTGAGCTACAACTCGCGTTGTAACGATCTGAACCGTCCCCTATAAAGCCCTGCAAATGCTGCGAGGCAAAAGCCCGCACGGAGGAGACTGACGATGCCGTGGCAGAATCAAGGTGGAGGCCCGTGGGGTTCCGGTCCGAAAGGACCTTGGGGCTCAGGCCCGCAGCCGTCCGGATCGCGGCCGCCAGATCTTGAAGATTTGCTTCGTCGCGGACAGGACAAGCTCCAGACGTTTCTGCCCGGCGGCAATTTCAGCGGCATGGGCATCGCGCTGATCGTGGTCGCCGCGCTTGCGATCTGGGGGCTGTCCGGATTCTTCCGTGTGCAGTCGGAAGAACTCGGCGTAGTGCTGCGCTTCGGCAAGCACGTCCGCACCGTCGGCCCCGGCTTGCAGTATCATCTGCCTTATCCGGTCGAGACCGTGCTGCTGCCGAAGGCGCTGCGCGTTTCGACTCTCAGCATCGGCATGCGCATCATCGACGACTCGCGGCGCGGCGGCGGAACGACAATTCGCGACGTGCCTGAGGAGAGCTTGATGCTGACCGGCGACGAGAACATCGTCGATGTCGATTTCACGGTGTTGTGGCGCATCAAGCCCGACGGCGTCGGCGATTTCCTTTTCAACATTCAGAATCCGGAAGGCACGGTGAAAGCCGTCGCCGAAAGCGCGATGCGTGACGTGATCGGCCGTTCCAACATTCAGCCGATCCTGACCGGCGCGCGGACGACGACGGAAGCCGCCGTGCTCGAACTGATGCAGAAGACGCTCGACAATTACGGTTCGGGAATTCTCGTTCAGCAGGTGCAGATGCAGAAGGTCGATCCGCCGTCGCAGGTGATCGATTCATTCCGTGACGTGCAGGCCGCGCGCGCCGACCTCGAGCGATTGCAGAACGAAGCGCAGACCTATGCAAATCGCGTCGTGCCCGAAGCCAATGGTCGCGCGGCGCAGATCCTGCAATCCGCCGAAGGCTACAAGCAGCAGGCCGTTGCCGAAGCCAAGGGCCAAAGCGCTCGCTTCCTTGCGGTCTACGATCAGTACAAGAAGGCTCCCGACGTGACCCGTCAGCGTATCTATCTAGAAACGCTCGAGCACGTTCTCGGCAATTCGGAAAAGCTCGTTCTCGATCAGGGATCGACGGGACAAGGCGTGGTACCTTATCTGCCGCTCAATGAGTTGGGTCGCCGCTCGCCACCGGCAAAGCAGGGCGGAGGCAACTGATGAGAAACGGTTTCGCAGGTATCGTCGCACTGTTCATTTTGCTCGTCGCGATTGTCGTCGCCTACAGCTCGGTCTTCATCGTCAATCAGACCGATCAGGCGCTGCAAGTGCGTCTCGGCGACCCGATCCGCGTCATCACCGAACCGGGCCTGAACTTCAAGGCACCGTTCATCGACACGATCATCACTATCGACAAGCGAATTCTCGATCTTGAGAATCCGGCGCAGGAGGTCATTGCCTCCGATCAAAAGCGCCTCGTCGTCGATGCGTTCGCGCGCTATCGCATCAAGGATGCGTTGCGCTTTTACCAGAGCATCGGCTCGATTCAGGCTGCCAACATTCAGCTCACGACGCTGCTGAACGCATCTTTGCGCCGCGTACTGGGCGAGGTTACATTTATTACGGTCGTTCGTGACGACCGCGATGCGCTGATGACGAAGATTCGCGATCAACTCGATCGGGAGTCCGCGACTTACGGAATCTCGGTGATCGACGTTCGTATCCGTCGCGCCGATCTGCCGGAGCAGAACAGTCAGGCCGTCTATCAGCGCATGCAGACCGAACGTCAGCGCGAAGCCGCTGAGTTCCGCGCGCAGGGCGCTCAGAAGGCGCAGGAGATTCGTTCCAAGGCCGATCGTGAAGCGACCGTCGTGGTGGCGGAAGCCAACTCGAAGGCCGAGCAGATTCGCGGCGAGGGCGACGGCGAACGCAACCGGCTGTTCGCGGAAGCCTACGGCAAGGACGCCGATTTCTTCGCGTTTTATCGCTCGATGTCAGCTTATGAGAACAGCCTCAAGGGCAACGACACGCGGTTTCTGCTCCGGCCGGATTCGGAATTCTTCCGCTTTTTCGCCAATCCATCGGGCAAACCGGCCGGATCGAAATGAGAATTCGCGCCTTTGAAGCGCCGGGAAAAACCGTTTGATTAAATCCGTCGGATTTCACGATTTTCTGGTCGGCTTCGGCATGCTGCTGGTGCTCGAAGGATTGCTGTTCGCCGCATTCCCGAACGCAATGCGCAAGGCAATGCAATCCGCGATGGCCTCGCCCGACAATTTTCTGCGCGCCGTCGGACTGATCTCTGCGGTCGCGGGGTTGATCCTGATATGGCTGCTGCGGCGATAGTTCGCGGTGCTGACGAGGATGTTATGCACGAAACCGCGTTTCCGCCGCATTCCGTGAACTAATCGGAACCATGCGGCGCTTGCGTCCGTATCCTTTTCGGGCGCACTCTACGCTCAACAATTCAGGCCTTACTTCGGAGACCATTTGACGATGTCCGACGCGATTCAAACTCTGACCCGCCGCCTGCTGCCCTTTGCTGCGGCGATCGGTCTTGTCGTGATTGCCGCGCCGGCGCAGGCACGCGGACCCGATGGCATCGCGGATGTTGCGGAAAAGGTGATCGATGCCGTTGTCAACATTTCCACGTCGCAGAACGTCGATTCCAAGACGTCCGATAACGACAAGAGCGACGACAGCAAAGGCGGTCAGGATCGCGGCAGCAAGCGCGGCGCGAATCCGCAGCTTCCCCCGGATTCCCCGTTCAGCGAATTCTTCGACGAGTTCTTCAAGAATCGCCGGGGCGGGCCGAACTCGAAGGGCAATTCCGCGCACAAGGTGAATTCGCTCGGGTCCGGCTTCATCATCGACGCTTCGGGCGTTGTTGTGACGAACAATCACGTCATTGCGGACGCGGACGAAATCAACGTCATTCTCAACGACGGCACCAAGATCAAGGCTGAACTCGTCGGTCGCGACAAGAAGAGCGATCTCGCCGTGCTCAAGTTCACGCCGCCGGAGAAGAAGCTGACGGCAGTGAAGTTCGGCGATTCCGACAAGCTGCGTCTCGGCGAATGGGTGATTGCGATCGGCAATCCGTTCAGCCTCGGCGGTTCTGTAACCGCCGGCATCGTCTCGGCGCGCAACCGCGACATCAATTCCGGTCCCTACGACAACTACATCCAGACCGACGCGGCCATCAATCGCGGCAATTCGGGCGGCCCCTTGTTCAATCTCGACGGCGACGTGATCGGCGTGAATACGGCGATCATTTCTCCGTCCGGCGGATCGATCGGTATCGGCTTTGCCGTTCCGTCGAAAACCGTGGTCGGTGTTGTCGAGCAGTTGCGCCAGTTCAAAGAAGTGCGCCGCGGCTGGCTCGGCGTGCGCATCCAGCAGGTGACGGACGAAATCGGCGAAAGCCTCAACATCAAGCCGCCGCGCGGCGCGCTGATCGCCGGCGTCGATGAAAAAGGTCCGGCAAAACCAGCCGGCATCGAAGCGGGCGATGTCGTTATAAAGTTCGACGGCAAGGACATCAAAGAGATGAAGGATCTGCCGCGCGCTGTCGCCGATACGGCTGTCGGCAAGGCGGTCGATGTCGTCGTCATCCGCAAGGGCAAGGAAGAGACGCGCAAGGTCACGCTCGGCCGTCTCGACGATGGCGACAAGCCGGTCGAGGCCTCGCTGAAATCCACCGCGCCGCCGGAAGCCGACAAGCCTGTGACTCAGAAGGCGCTCGGCCTCGACCTCGCCGGTCTCAGCAAGGATCTGCGGACGAAATACAAGATCAAGGACAATGTGAAAGGCGTTGTCGTCGTCGGCGTCGACAATGACTCGGACGCCGCTGAAAAGCGCCTGAGCGCAGGCGATGTGATCGTCGAAGTCGCGCAGGAATCTGTCGCCAATGCCGGCGACGTCAAGAAGCGCATCGATCAGTTGAAGAAGGACGGCAAGAAGTCCGTTTTGTTGCTGGTCTCGAACGGCAACGGCGAACTGCGCTTCGTCGCGCTGGCGGTGAAATAAGCTACGCGCTCACAAAGTCCGAGCGTTTATAGCCCTGCGCATAAAGAAGCGCGGTGAGATCGCCATGGTCGATCCGCGCGGCGGCCGCAGCGGCGACTGCGGGCTTTGCATGATAGGCGACGCCGAGGCCCGCTTTCTGGATCATCGCCAGATCGTTGGCGCCGTCAACGACGACCAGCGTATCCAGATTGTCGAGGTCGAATGACTCGCGCAGGTCGTAAAGCGTTTCGAGCTTCGCGGCGCGTCCGAGAATTGGCTCGATGACCTCGCCGGTCAGCTTGCCGTTTTCGACAACCAGTGTGTTGGCGCGATTTTCCTGAAATCCGGTCATCCCGGCGATCGCATTTGTAAATAATGTGAAGCCGCCGGAGACGAGGCAGGTATAGGCGCCATGTGCGCGCATGGTGCGGACCAGTTCGACCGCGCCCGGCGTCAGCGTGATCCGGCTTTTCAGAACCTCATCGACCACAGTGACCGGCAATCCCTTCAGCAGCGCAACGCGTTCGCGCAGCGCCGGCTCGAACTCGATCTCGCCGCGCATCGCGCGCTCGGTGATGGCGGCGACATGTGCTTTCAATCCGGCGAAATCCGCCAGTTCGTCGATGCATTCCTGGCCGATCATGGTGGAATCCATATCGGCCAGCAGCAGTTTCTTGCGGCGGTCGGCGACGGGCTGCACCACCGCATCGACGCGCAGCTCTTTCAGCGCCTCGCGCAGCACATCCGAAATTGTGCGCATGTCGTCGTTGCTGCTAAAGCGGATGTCGGCGGCAACGCCCTCGAGCAGCCACTCGGCCTGCTCCGGTGACGGCAACGCCGCGCGTGCGGCATCGATCGCCGTACTGTCGAGTTCGGGTTCGGCGGGGTTGCAGATCAGTGTGGCGACGAGAGACATGCGCATTCGGTTGAAATGAGTGACGCGCTGACGGGCAGCAAGATCAAGGCGGTGCTTATCGCAGGGCCGACGGCCAGCGGCAAGTCGGCGCTGGCGCTTGCGCTGGCCGAAGCATCGCGCGGCACCGTCATCAATACCGACTCCATGCAGGTCTATCGCGATCTGCGGATCATTACGGCGCGGCCGACACCTGACGAAGAAACGCGGGTGCCGCATCGGCTCTACGGATATTGCGATGCTGCGGTGAATTGTTCGGCGGGCGCGTGGATTGCCGAGGCGGCCAACGTCTTGCGAGAGGCGCAGTCCCAACAGCGTCTGCCGATTTTCACCGGCGGCTCTGGTCTTTACTTCAAGGCGCTGACGCGCGGCCTGTCGGCTGTGCCGCCGATTCCCCAAAACATTAGAGACGGCGTGCGCGCGCGGCTCGAGCGCGACGGTGTCGAAGCATTGCACGCCGAACTTGCCAGGCGCGATCCGGACTCCGCCGGCAAACTGAAAGTCCGCGACCGTTCGCGTATTGCGCGCGCATTGGAAGTCATCGAAGCGACCGGACGCTCTCTCGGCGACTGGCATCGCGACGGTTTGCCGCCGCTGCTGCGTCCCGAAGAAGCCCTTGCGGTTTTTCTCAATCCCGATCGCGGCGAGTTGTATGAGAGGATCGACGCGCGGTTTTCCCGCATGATCGAAGCCGGTGCGTTGGATGAAGTCTCGGCGCTGGCTGCGCGCAAGCTCGATCCGCTGCTGCCGGCGATGAAGGCGCATGGTGTTCCGGCGCTGATGCATCATCTGCGTGGTGAGATGTCGCTCGACGAAGCGATCGACATCGGCCGTGCCGATACACGCCATTATGCGAAGCGGCAGTTCACCTGGTTCAGGCATCAACTGCCGGAATTTGAATGGGTCGCGCCAGATAAGGCCGCCGCGTGGCTCTCCCATGCGCTTTCGCTCTCGCCGGATGCGCTGGAACACGCTACGGTCAGTTAACCGATGCAGGGTTGACTTGTGGCCATTGGGCCGTATAACCCGCGCAACCTTTGGAAATTGTCCGAACAAGATGCGAAACAATATTACCAAACTTCTTATTGTCGTATCCTGGCACATCGCCGGGGGTAGCTGACCGCTACCCGCGACAAGGCGATGTGCAAGGGCCTCTCTCTCGGGCCCTTTTTTATTGGCGAGAGAGCCCGATCCACCCGCGCCAAAGGCGCACCGGAGCGAACCATGAGCGACCAGAAGAAAAGTGAAGGCCACGACCCCAACCAGATGACCGGCGCCGCGATGATCGTTCGCGCGCTGGCCGACCATGGGGTCAAGCACATCTTCGGCTATCCAGGCGGCGCGGTGCTTCCGATCTATGACGAGATTTTCCAGCAGTCTGAGGTCGAGCACATTCTCGTTCGCCACGAGCAGGGCGCGGGTCACGCGGCCGAAGGCTATGCGCGCTCGACCGGAAAACCCGGCGTCGTGCTGGTGACATCCGGTCCCGGCGCGACCAACATGGTGACGCCGCTGACCGACGCGCTGATGGATTCCATTCCGCTCGTGTGCATCACCGGACAAGTTCCTACTCATTTGATCGGCAACGACGCGTTTCAGGAATGCGACACCGTCGGCATCACGCGGCCCTGCACCAAGCACAACTGGCTGGTGCGCGACGTCAACGATCTGGCGAAGGTGCTGCACGAAGCGTTCTACGTTGCGACGACGGGCCGTCCCGGTCCGGTGGTCGTTGACGTGCCGAAGGACGTGCAGTTCGCGACCGGCACCTATCATCCGCCGCGCAAGTCGGACGTGCATATTTCCTACAATCCGCGCGTGAAGGGCGATGCGGGACAGATCCGCAAGGCCGTCGCGCTGATGGCGTCGGCCAAGCGGCCTGTCATCTATAGCGGCGGCGGCGTCATCAATTCCGGTCCTGACGCGTCGAAGCTGCTGCGCGAACTGGTCGACGTGACTGGATTCCCGATCACGTCGACGCTGATGGGCCTCGGCGCTTATCCGGCGTCGGGCAAGAACTGGCTCGGCATGCTGGGCATGCACGGCACTTACGAAGCCAACATGGCGATGCACGATTGCGACGTGATGCTGTGCGTCGGCGCGCGTTTCGACGACCGCATCACCGGCCGCACCGATGCGTTCTCGCCGAACTCGAAGAAGATTCACATCGACATCGATCCGTCGTCGATCAACAAGAACATTCGCGTCGATGTCCCGATTATCGGCGATGTCGCCAATGTGCTCGGCGATTTGCTGCAAGTGTTCAAAGCGGAAGCGAAGAAGCCGAAGATCGATCCGTGGCTGTTCGAGATTGGCCGCTGGCGCTCGCGCAATTCGCTCGCCTACAAGAAGAATGACGACATCATTCTTCCGCAGTATGCGATCCAGCGCCTGTACGAACTGACCAAGGGCCGCGACACCTACATCACGACCGAGGTCGGCCAGCATCAGATGTGGGCAGCGCAGTTCTACGGCTTCGAGCAGCCGCATCGCTGGATGACGTCCGGCGGTCTCGGAACGATGGGTTACGGATTGCCCGCCGCGCTCGGCGTTCAAGTCGCCCATCCCGACGCGCTTGTCATCGACATCGCCGGCGACGCGTCTGTGCAGATGACGATGCAGGAAATGTCGACGGCCGTGCAGTACGAACTGCCGATCAAGATTTTCATCCTGAACAACCAGTACATGGGCATGGTGCGCCAGTGGCAGCAATTGCTTCACGGCAACCGCCTCTCGCATTCGTATTCGGAGGCGCTGCCCGATTTCGTCAAGATGGCGGAAGCGTATGGCTGCGTCGGTTTGCAGGCGATCAAGCCCGCCGATCTCGATGGCGCGATTACGGAAATGATTAAGGTGAAAAAGCCGGTGCTGTTCGACTGCCGCGTGGCGGCGCTGGAGAACTGCTTCCCGATGATCCCGTCGGGCAAGGCGCACAACGAAATGCTTCTGCCTGCGGAAGCCAATGATGAATCGACCGCTGCGGCATTCGCGGGCGGCAAGGCTTTGGTGTAACGATGAAACAGGATACCGCAGATCAGCCCGCTTCGGCCTATTTCATCGAAGAGCGTCACGATCCGAACGAGACGCATACGCTGTCCGTGCTCGTGCAGAACGAGCCCGGCGTGCTTGCGCGCGTGATCGGACTGTTCTCGGGGCGCGGCTACAATATCGACAGTCTCACGGTGTCGGAGACCGAACACGCCAAGCACATGTCGCGCATCACGATCGTCACCACCGGCACGCCGATGGTGATCCAGCAGATCAAGCATCAGCTCGACCGCATGATCCCGGTCTATCGTGTTGTCGACATGACGACGATGGGCCGGTCGCTCGAGCGCGAACTGGCGATGATAAAGGTCAAGGGCATGGGCGATACACGCATCGAGGCGCTGCGCCTCGCTGAAGCGTTTCGCGCACGCGTGATCGACGCTACGACGGAAAGTTTCATTTTTGAACTGACCGGCGGATCGGACAAGATCGACCAGTTCATCTCGCTGATGGTGCCGCTCGGTCTCGTTGAAACCTCCCGCACCGGCGTCGCCGCCATTTCGCGCGGGCCGGATGGCATGTGACTTCAAATGAAGCCGAAGGACATTCTTCTGGCGATCGGCGTCGCAGTGACGTGGGGTTTGGGATTCGTCGCGAGCCGGCTTGCGCTGAATGACCTGTCGCCCGTCTTGATGACGGCAATGCGCTTCGGCATCGCGGCGGTACCGTGCGTTTTCCTGCGGCGGCCGAACGTGCCGTGGATGACGCTTATCTATATAAGCGTCACTCTTTTTCTGGCGCAGTTTCTCGCGCAGGCTTACGGCATTGCGCATCATGTGCCCGTCGGCCTGACCAGCGTCGTCGTGCAGAGCCAGGCGCTGTTCACGGTTGCATTCGCTGCGCTCGCGTTCAGCGAAATTCCGACAAAAGTTCAGATCGCAGGAATCGTCGTGGCAACGCTCGGTCTGCTGATGATCTGTCTCACGGTGGGTTACGATTTCACCGTCGGCACCTTCACGATCCTGATGATCTCGCCGATCAGTTTCGCAATGGGCAATCTGCTGTTGCGCAAGGCGCGCGGCGCGCCGATGTTCGAACTGTTCTCGTGGCTCAGTCTGATTGCCGCCGTTCCGCTTTTCATGCTGTCGTTCGCGACCGAAGGATTCGCCGGCGTGTGGCAATCGCTCACGCACATCTCGCTCACGGGCGCGATCAGCATCTTTCTGATCGGCGCGGTGACGACAAGCCTCGCCTATCGTGCCTGGGGTGCGCTGCTGCGCGATTACACCGCCGCGCAAGTCGTTCCTTTCGCGTTGCTGGTTCCGTTCATCGGTGCTGCGTCGTCCGCCGTCGTGTTCGGCGAGACGTTCGGGCCGTTGCGTCTCGCGGGCATGTTCACCGTCGTCATTGGAATTGCGATCATGGTGCTGCTCGCAAGGCCGCGCGACGTGCCTGAAATCGCGGGCGGGGAGTGACGATGGTCTCCCAGCAACTCACGATTGCCTTCATTGTTTTCGCGGCGGCGATGCTGTTCACGCCGGGACCGAACAACATCATGCTGATGGTGTCGGGTCTCAATTACGGTTTCCGTCGCACGCTGCCGCATGTCGCGGGCGTCACGCTCGGCTTTTCGTTTCTCGCCGCCGTGATCGGCTTCGGTCTCGGCGCGGTGTTTGCCGCCTATCCGGTGCTGCACACGATCC
>JAFKKP010000083.1 GCA_017305515.1 Hyphomicrobiales bacterium | reverse complement strand
AAGGTTGTTGTTACCGTCGGCCGACGCCCAATATCCGGTGTTGAAGATGTTCTCGATATTGAGCTGCGCGCGCCAGGTCTCGTCGATCTTGGCGTAGACCGCCGCGTCGAAACGCCAGAAGCTCGGCAGCTTCACCGTGTCGTCCGATGACGCGTAGGAATCGGAGAAGTAGATCGCGCCGGCCGCAGCCGCCCACCGCTCGTCGATCTGATACTTGTTCCACCAGGAGAACTGATTGAACGGCACGAGCTGAACGCGGTTGCCGCCGACCACCGTCGCGCTCACGTCGCGCGTGATGTGCGAATCCGTATAGGCGTAACCAAGCTGCGACTGCCACTGCGACGTCACGTAACCGGCGAGCGTGGTCTCGAAGCCCTTGGTGGCCGAGGTTGCGTTCGGCAGGAAGAAGCCGGCATTGGTCGGATCGTTCACCGGCTGGTTGGTGCGATTGAGATTGTAGACCGCCGCAGTGTAGAGCAGCCGCGGATTGATCTGCCACTTGACGCCGAATTCTTCGGTCTCGAATTTCTGAGGGACGAGGATCAGTGTGCCATTGTTCAACGCGCTGAACTGATCGCCCGATGACGGCAGATACGAGATGCTGTACATGCCGTAGACCGACACGTTGTCCACCGGTTTCACAATCACCGCCGCCGAGGGCGACAGCTTGTCGTCGATGCGGCCGCGATTGGTGTTCGTGTTCATATCGAGCGCGTTCAGGTCGAAGCGGTCGAAACGGACGCCGCCGATGACCTGAAGCCACCGCGTGATCTCGATGGTATCGCGCGCGTAGCCGGACTCGATATTGAGCCGGTACTTGCTGTTCGCATCCGAAGCGAGGTGCGAAAAGATGACATTGCCGAAATAGGTCGGCGCGAACGGATTGACGACCACCGTGTTCGTGCCCGTCGCCGAGAAGATTCCGGAATTGCGCAGCGACAATCCGGTCTGCCGCCCGAATTCGGTTCCGAAGCCGATAGTATGGGCGATAGGTCCGGTCGCGACCTTGTAAGTAAAGTCGGTCTGGTTGAAGAGATTTTCACGATTTGTCGTGTTTTCGTATGCCGACAGATTGACACCCGTCATCGCCGGATTCACCGCGCCGGCCAGCGCACCTCCGCCCGGATAGATATTCCGGTAGTGACGATTGTAGTCGGCATAAAGCGTCTGGCTCTTCACCGTCAGTCCGTTTTCAAAATCGTGTTCGATCTTCGCCATTGTCGTCTGCACGTCCGATGCCGCGACGTTGAAGAACGGGCTGCCGAAGAAGGTCGTCAGATCGCCGTTCGGTGCGAATGGCGTGGCGGGATTGTTGCGCATCGTCGCCGCATTGACGGCGGCGGCCGGGCCGGTCAGCGGCAGGCCGAGCGGCGAGTAGGACGGATTGCCGCGATCGTTGGTGCGCTCGTCGTGATAATATTCGTAACTCAGCTTGATCTTGGTGGTGTCGTTCGGCGTCATCGTCACGGTCGGGTTGATGCCGTAACGTTCGAGCTTGCCGTAGTCGCGGAACGTGTCGGAGCCTTCGTAGAACGCGTTCATGCGAACCGCGAAATCCTGGCTGATCGCCTGACCTGCATCGAGCGATATGCGCCGGTCGCCGTATGAGCCGGTCTGGGCGGTGGCTTCATAGATGCGCTGGCCGTCGGCTTCCTTCAGCGTGCGGTTGACGAGACCGCCACCCGCGCCGCGGCCAAACGTCAATGCGCTCGGCCCCTTCAGCACCTCGATGCTCTGGGTGTTGTAGAGATCGCGGAAATACTGAACGTCGTCGCGGAAGCCGTTGACGAAGAAGTTGGCGCTGGAGTCCACGCCACGAATGACGAGCTCGTCGCGGTTGCCTTCGCCCTGATGGATCGCGACGCCGGGAATGTAACGCGTCACGTCGGTGAGCTGCTGCGCACCGGAGTCCTTGATGAAATCCTTGGTGACGACATTGACCGACTGCGGGATGTTCAGCAACGGCGTATTGGTCTTGGTCGCAACCGCCGTCGAGTTGGCGTAGTATCCGACCGTGCCGGTGCGGTTGTCGT
Organism: Hyphomicrobiales bacterium; assembly: GCA_017305515.1. Lineage (GTDB taxonomy): Bacteria > Pseudomonadota > Alphaproteobacteria > Rhizobiales > Xanthobacteraceae > Afipia. Next base: position 2,393 of record JAFKKP010000083.1, on the reverse strand, counting down.
GCGTATCGGCCGGCTTCGCCTGCGGCTGCTGCGCGACGACGGGAGCGGACTCGCGCGAGGGAGCGGCGCGGGCCGCACGGCGTTTTTTCTTCGTGGCTTCGACTGAGACTGCGGGCAGCGCCGTCGCACCGGGACGCGCTTCAGTGGAATTCTGTTGCGCCTGCGCGGCGGTCACACCCAGAGAGAGACTTGCTCCCAACGCAATCGAACTGACGGACAGAAGAGCCGCACGCGCAAATCGAACTCCACTCACAACACGCCCCCGAATTTCACGCCGCGTTCAGTCGCGGCAATTTCGTGGCTTTCTCTTGCGAAAATTGAGCGCGTGCGTCGAGGGCTTGAGACTAGAAGCCATCTAGACGCGTCGTCGCGCTGACGCGCGTTTAGAAATCGTCTAAGGCGCGATTTGAAGAAATCTCCTTTGCCGATGGGCATTTCTCAAAACGGCCGCGCGATGCCGGCGGTTTGCGCTGAAATCCGCAAGCGAAACTCTTGAGGGATTCTAAAGCAGCCTAGCGAAAGCAAGCGATTTCAGGGGTGACGCTCGGCCGGTTTTGGCCGATTGAAAGGGCGCATAATTGCCGTCCCTTCCCATGCGCAGGCTCAGCCGCGACCGGGACCGCGATCTTCGGACAGTAAAGCTAATGTACGCTCGGCATCTCAGCTATTTTCATAACAACCGGCAGGATGTGCTGCGCTGGGGCTTGAGCGCGGCGGTCGTACTGTTCGCGCATATGGCGGTCGCCGCCGCCATCGTCGGATGGAACGACAGCGACGACTCCACCGATCCGGTCGGCGCGATGGTGGTCGAGCTTGCGCCCACGACGGTCGCACCAACAAACTCGCCGTCCGATATTCAGCCCGGTCCCGAACAGCAGCAGGCCGAGGCAACGCCCGAAAACATCGCCAAGCCCACCGAGAAGCCGGTCGATAAAGTCGTGCAGCCTGAAAAAGTGAAAGAGCAGCAGGACATTCCGACCAAAGACAATCCCGACGTCGCACTTCAGAAAAAGTCGCCGGAGCCGCAACCGGAAAAGCCAAAGCCCTCGGAAGCGCAGCTGGCGGCACCGGTCACATCCGCTCCTCAAATGCCGAAAGCGGACGTCGCTGCGCTTGCGGCGGCACCGAACCAGACCATGTTCAACCTCAACGATTCCAACGCCGTCCCGACATGGAAGCGCCTCGTCGCAAGCAAGCTGGAGCGCAACAAGAAATATCCCTCTGCCGCGCAGGCGCGCGATGAGAAGGGCGTGGTGCAGCTTGAATTCAGCGTCGACCGTCAGGGCCGTCTGAAATCGAGCCGGATCGTCAAAAGCTCAGGCTCGGACGCGCTGGACCGCGAGACGCTCGACCTTGTGCAGCGCGCGCAGCCTTTCGCCGCGCCACCTGCGGCGATGGCGGGCGAAGAAGTCTTTCTGGTTGTTCCGATACGGTTCAACATTCATTGAACCGCTCTAACCTGGAGTAGCACGCCGCAAGGATCGGTGCTAACGCACTCGCAATTCCTCAAATCCGGATCGGTTTCGACTATGCTGAAGCGCCAGATGTTTTCTTTGTATCGCTACCGCCGGTCGGCGGGCGCGGCCGCATTGGCTTCGGCGCTTTTTCCCGTTGCCGCTTTGGCCGCGGCACCGGCCAACCCGCTGCTTCCGCACGACCTCTCGCCATGGGGCATGTTCGTCAACGCCGACATCGTCGTCAAAACGGTGATGATCGGTCTTGCCTTCGCCTCGCTGGTGACGTGGACGGTTTGCGTGGCGAAGCTGCTTGAACTTCGCGCCGAGACCGCGCGCGCGCGCAAGCACATCTCGGTGCTTGCCAGCGACGCGACACTCGCCGATGCGCAACGTGACAGCATGGGCCACAAGGATCCGGTTGCGCAGATCGTGCAAGCGGCGGTTGCGGAAGCGACACTGTCCGGCGGCATGCGCGACGAGGGTTTCAAGGAGCGTGTCGCGCTCCGTCTCGAGCGCGCGGAAGCTGCGATGTCGCGCAAGATCGCGCGCGGCACAGGAATCCTCGCAACCATCGGCGCAACCGCGCCCTTCGTCGGCCTGTTCGGCACGGTGTGGGGCATCATGAATTCCTTCATCGGAATTTCCGAAGCGCACACGACAAACCTAGCCGTCGTCGCGCCAGGCATCGCGGAAGCCTTGCTCGCCACCGCAATGGGTCTTGTCGCGGCGATTCCGGCCGTCGTCATCTACAATCATCTCGTCCGCATGATCGCCGCCTACCGCGCGCTGCTGGGCGACGCCTCCGCCAATGTCATGATGCTCATCAGCCGCGATCAGGGCCGTCCGGTGCGCGGCTCACGCGCGGCTGAATAATCCGATGGGCGCGAAACTCGACAGCAGAATTTCCGGCGGCGACGACGATCTCGTCGCCCTCGC
>JAFKKP010000082.1 GCA_017305515.1 Hyphomicrobiales bacterium | reverse complement strand
GGCCGCGAAAGCCGTTCGACGAGACGCGCCTTCGATATGTCGAGGTAGGCGCGCCGGGCGAACTGGAACGTCTGACCGACAGTTTTCATCTCAACCTGACGGCGTTCGGTCTGCTGTCGTTCGTTGTCGGACTTTTTATCGTCCACTCGGCGATTGGGCTCGCGCTGGAGCAGCGTCTGCCGATGTTTCGCACTTTGCGCGCGTGCGGTGTCTCGGCTGCTTCATTGGCATTGGTTCTTGTGCTTGAACTTATCGCTCTTGCAATCCTCTCAGGCGTGATCGGGTTGATCTGCGGCTACGCGATCGCCTCCATTCTGTTGCCTGACGTTTCGGCGAGTCTGCGCGGACTATATGGCGCGCAAATTCCGGGGCACCTGTCGCTTCAGGTCGAATGGTGGGTTGCAGGCCTCGCGATGAGTGTCTTCGGCGCACTTATCGCGGCTGCCGGCGGATTGTTGCGAGTCTATCGCTTGCCGGTTCTTGTGTCCGCGCAGCCCTACGCGTGGCAGGAGACACAGCAGCAATGGCTGACATGGCAGGGCGTTGCCGCGTTGCTCGTCATCGGTGCAGCTTTCGCCGCGTTGTATTTCGGCGACTCGCTGGCGACCGGATTTGGATTGCTCGCCGCGCTGCTTCTGGCGGCCGCACTTGCGCTGCCCGTCATCCTTGGAGTTCTGCTCTGGCTCGGCCAGCGCGGCGCGAGCAAGCCAATGACGAAATGGTTCTGGTCCGACAGCCGCCAGCAACTGTCCGGACTGTCGCTCGCGCTGATGGCTCTGCTGCTGGCGCTCGCGGTCAATGTCGGTGTCGGCACGATGGTCGAAAGTTTCAGCAAGACTTTCACGAGATGGCTCGACGATCGGCTTGCCGCTGAAGTCTATCTCAACGCAACCAGCGACGCGCAGGCAAGCGAGATCGTGGCGTGGCTGCGCGCCCGCCCCGACGTGAAAGCGGTTCTGCCGGCCTGGCGGACCGACGTGACGATGGACGGTTTTCCGGTTGAAATTCTGGGTTTCGCCGATCACGCGACCTATCGAGAGCGATGGCCGCTGCTGGAATCCGTGCCGGATGTCTGGAACAAAATCCGTGACGGCAACGCAGCCTTGTTCAGCGAGCAGCTTGCGCGCAGGCTCAAATTACGAATCGGAGACCGAGTCGCGATTCCTTCGTCAGGCGGCGCGTGGCGGGTAGAAGTCGCAGGTATCTATCCCGACTATGGAAACCCAAAGGGGCAGATTGGAATCGACATCGACGCGCTGTCATCACGATGGCCGGACATCGCGCGCACACGTTTCGGCATTCGCGTTGACTCCGATAAAACTGCAAGTCTGATTTCTGCGCTTCGCGAGAAGTTTGCGCTCGGCAGCGACAGGCTGATCGATCAGGTCACGCTGAAAGCGGAATCGACACGAATCTTCAACCGCACATTCGCCGTCACGTCTGCACTCAACGCTTTCACGCTCGGTGTTGCGGGAGTGGCTTTGCTGACAAGCCTGCTCACACTGGCAAACAGCAGATTGCCGCAGCTTGCGCCGTTATGGGCGCTTGGTGTCACACGGCGCAAACTTGCGGCCATCGAATTGCTGAAGACGATGTCGGTCGCGTTTCTCACCGCGCTGCTGGCACTGCCGCTTGGGATTCTGGTCGCGTGGTGTCTCGTGGCTGTCGTCAATGTGAAAGCGTTCGGATGGCGCTTGCCTCTCTACGTGTTTCCTTCGCAGCTTTTTGAGTTGCTCGGTGTCGCGATGGTTGCGGCGCTGATCGCAACGATCGTTCCGATTTCGCGGCTGCTGCGATTGCAGCCTGCGCAGCTCGCGAAGATTTTTGCCGATGAGCGATAAATTCAAAATCGGGCGTCGCGCATTTATCGCCGCAACGCTGCTTGCTGCTGCAAAACCGCGCGAGGCGGCTGCGCAGGGTTTTGCCGGTCTTGGCGGATCGTCGCAGGGCTTCGCGCCCGTCGTTCCGGGGCTCGCTCTGGAATTTCCGCGCGATCATGGCCCGCATAAAAATTTCCGTATCGAGTGGTGGTACGTCACTGCAAATCTTCAGGATGCATCCGGCGCGCGCTACGGCGTGCAATGGACCCTGTTTCGGCAGGCGACGATTGCGGGCGCAGAGGGCGCCGGCTGGGACAACCGCCAGCTCTGGATGGGAAACGCGGCGGTGACGAGTATGGACAGGCACTATTTTGCCGAGCGTCTTGCGCGGGGCGGGGTCGGGCAGGCCGGGGCAGACGCCGATCCGTTTCATGCCTGGATCGATTCATGGGACGTGCGCAGGGGCGAAAATTTTTCGCCGCGCACGATCTCGCCGCTAACGATGGCGGCGGCGGGCGCGAATTTTGAGTTTTCGTTACAGATGATTGCGACGCAGCCTCTCGTTCTTCAGGGCGATGGAGGCTACAGCCAAAAATCGGAGCGGGGACAGGCATCGTACTATTTCAGTCAACCGTTCTTCCGCGCGAGAGGTAGTATCGCATTCGACGGTAAGCCGTTTGAAGTGACCGGGCAGGCATGGATGGATCGCGAGTGGAGCAGCCAGCCGCTCGCATCGGACCAGACCGGCTGGGACTGGCTCTCCTTACATCTGGACTCCGGCGAAAAGGTCATGCTGTTCAGGTTGCGGCAGAAGGATGGCGGCAATTTCTTCGCCGGAAACTGGATCGGTGCGGATGGGCAGTCGATGCAGCTTGCGCCGCAGACTATCGAGATGATGCCGAAAAACTTCACCGAGATCGAGGGTCGCAGGATTCCGACATCGTGGGTCGTCGCGATTGCCGGCCGCGATCTGAACGTCGATATTTCGCCGCTCAATCCAAAAAGCTGGATGGGAACACGCTTTGCCTATTGGGAAGGGCCGATCTCGTTTCGCGGCAGCCATACCGGCGCCGGCTATCTCGAAATGACGGGATATTGAATCATGCGGCAGAAAAAATTCTGCGCGGCGAATATCGGCGTTTCGGTGATCGGGCAGGGCACCTGGTACATCGATCACGGCGATCGCAAGTCCGCAGTCGCGGCGCTGCGCCGTGGCATCGATCTCGGCATGACGCATATCGATACCGCCGAAATGTATGGCGACGCTGAACTTGTGGTTGCCGACGCCATCGACGGACAGCGCGACCGCGTTTTTATCGTCTCGAAGGTTCTGCCCAGCAACGCCTCGCGCAAAGGAACCGTTCAGGCCTGCGAACGCTCGCTGAGACGGCTACGCACGGATCGGCTCGACTGCTATCTGCTGCACTGGCGCGGGCAATATCCGCTCGCGGAGACGGTGGCCGCGTTCGATGAACTTATCCGCGCCGGCAAAATCCGCTCATGGGGCGTCAGCAATTTCGACGCGGACGATCTCGATGAGCTATTTGCTGTCGCAGGCGAGGGACAGATCGCCTGCAATCAGGTGCTGTATCATCTGAACGAACGCGCCATCGAACACTCCGTGATCCCGTGCTGTGAGGCGAACGATGTTGCCGTGGTCGCCTATTCGCCTTTCGGGCACGACGATTTTCCGTCTCCTCAATCGGCCAAGGGCAAAGTGCTGGCGGACATTTCTGCGCGGCTCGGCGCGACGCCGCGTCAGGTGGCGTTGGGCTTTTTGACTCGCCGCAAGTCCGTGTTCGCTATTCCAAAGGCATCTTCCGCCCATCACGCTGCGGAAAATGCAGCCGCAGGCGACTTCGTTCTCAGCGCGCAGGATATTGCGGCAATCGAGAAAGCATTTCCTCTGGGCAAGGAGCCGTCGAGCCTGCCGATGATCTAGCGCAACGCCGACACGCCCTGCCAGAACAGGATCAGCGAGATCACCAGCAGCAGCGCATAGGCGATCTGATAAAACAGGTCCGTCGGCGTTCGCTTCACCAGCCAGATGCCGCAGAAATTGGCGGCGACGGCGATCGGCAGCAGCAGAAGCGAAGTGACGAAATTCTTCGGCGTGAACTGCGCGAGCGCGAAGTAGGGTCCGATCTTCAAGAGATTGACGACGGTGAAGAAGATCGTCGTGGTTCCCACCAGAGTCATCTTCGGCAGGCATTGCGGCAGGACGTGGGCCTGAAACGGCGGGCCGCCACCCTGCGTCATGAATGATGTGAAGCCTGACACCGCGCCCCAGATCGCGCCGCTTGCGGCTGTCGCCTTGTGCGGCTTGATCTTCTTACGACGCAGCCATGTGTTGGCGACGAAGACGAGGCCGATGCCGCCGACGAGGATGCGGATCAAGGCATCGGACAAATGAGCCGCCAGAAGCCACGCGAGCGCCATGCCGATCACGGCACCGGGCAGCATGACTTTCAGATTCCACGCGTCCCAGTCCTTGCGATAGACGTAAGTCGAAATCAGATCCTGCGTGATGAGGATCGGCAGGATCAGGGCTGCGGCCTCGAGCGGCGGCAGATAAAGCGCCAGCATCGGCGTCGAGGCGATGCCGAG
>JAFKKP010000081.1 GCA_017305515.1 Hyphomicrobiales bacterium | reverse complement strand
AGCCTAGGTCGTTTGTTAGTGTTACCGACGAACGACAGGTTCAGTTCCAAAACCGTGACACGCATGCCCAACGCACCGACTATTGCCCGAACCCTCTCCTTGCTTCACCGCGCCCGTTCCGAACTTTCCAAAAGAAACGCCAGTGTCGCTCTGGTCCCGACCATGGGGGCACTCCATGACGGTCATGTGTCGCTGGTACGTCTCGCAAAACGCCGCGCGAAGAAAGTTGTGGTTTCGATTTTCGTAAACCCGACCCAATTCGCGGCTCACGAAGACCTCGGCTCCTACCCGCGAACCTGGAAAGCAGATATCGCAAAGCTCAAAGCAGAGGGTGTCGATCTTGTCTGGCATCCTGATGCGAAGACGATGTATCCGGACGGCTTCGCAACGCGCGTCGCACCCGAAGGTCCGGCGACAGCGGGGCTGGAGGATCGCTTCCGCCCGCATTTTTTCGGCGGCGTTGCGACGGTCGTGACCAAATTATTCACGCAGGTCCGGCCCGATTTCGCGCTGTTTGGCGAGAAAGACTTTCAGCAGATGAAAGTCGTGACGCGCATGGCGCGCGATCTCGATCTTGGTGTCAGGATTATCGGCGGAGCGCTCGTGCGCGAGCGCGACGGACTCGCGATGTCGTCACGCCACGTCTATCTGTCGCCCGCCCAGCGACGCGCGGCGCCCACTCTTTTCCGCACATTGAAAACGACATCGAAGCGAATGCGCGCCGGCGAGGATTTCCGCTCCGCAATCAAGGCAGGTGAAGACGCGATTTCTAGGGCAGGTTTTGCGCTCGACTATCTCGAAGCGCGGCATGCGGAAACGCTCGCTCCCATTTCGTCATTCAAGGACGGCCCGGTGCGTTTGCTTGTTGCTGCAAAAATCGGAACGACGCGCTTGATTGACAACATCAAGGCGTAAAGATCAGAGCAATCCCAGTTCGCGAAGTTCGCGGCGCATCGGCTCGGGCATTTTGGCGACGCCTGCCGCTGCCTTGCCGAGATCGGGCGGCGCGCTCTTTGCGTCGAAATAACGCCAGCCCTGAAACGCGCGCATCGGGCGTGGAGAAACAGGAATGAGTTTCGGCTCCATCACCAGCCGGCAGCGTCCGATGCCGTCTCGATCCCTGAACGGCTCGATCGCAAGAATTTTCTCTCGCGCCGCGATCTCGCCCTTGATAACCCAATAGATCGATCCGCCGTCAAGGATTTCCTTGTCCCGTTTCGGCGTCATGCGCGTGATGTGGATGTGACGTCCCGGCAAACCTTTGGCTTTGGCCTGCTTCACGCGCTCGGCGATCCAGCCCTTGAGGTCTTTGACGGATTCCGCGCCAACGCTGAGTTTGATGAGATGAAGCGGCATTGTCCGCTCAGTTATCGTCATCCGCATGTGCTGGTGCAAGCGAGGTCGGCGCTTGTGCACGGGATTTCTGCGCCGTCGATTTTTTCGCTGCCGGCGGCGCTGACGCCGGCCGAGCGGAGCCGGATGTATTGTCTGCCTGACGCGGCGCCGACTGCGTGCCCTGCGCCGAAGGTTCCGGCGTCATGATGTTGACCGGCGGTATAGAGGCCGCACTTGGAAAATCGCCGGACATCGGCCGGCCTGGCGCCAGTCCTTGCGGCGATGACGCTGCCATCGGCTGAGATTGCACCGAAGCACTCGGCGCGTTCCAGAATGGCGAATAGCGGCCGACCAGTCCGTCATACAGCCGCTCGTTCATATTGCCCGTCACCTGCACGGTATTTGTCAGTGAATCGAAGAACGGACATGCAGTCGATGTGCAACCGTCGCGGCTCATCAGAACTTGCGCGACGAGTCCGTAGCGATCGCGTTCGATGGTTCTGCGAAGCGCGCGCAATTCGGGCGTCATGACTTTGTCGGCAGATGCAGCGGTGCCGAAGCCCGAGAGGCGTGTGATCTGGGCCGCTGCGTAGGACACGGCGGCGGCGGTCGCATCCGCCGAAGCAAAGAGCGCCTTCTCGCACGCGCCCTCGACGCTTTCACCCGCGATGCCATCGAGACACGACAGAGCAGGCAACGATGCAACCTGCGGTGCCGGTATCGCGACGGCTGGAATATTTGCGACGGAGCGACGATCGGAAGGTATCTGCACAGATACAGCGGGCGATGACGCCGTCTGAACAGATGCGCTGGGACCGCGCGTCATCAAAGCAAACGCCGCGATCCCGATGCCGACCACAGCAACGAAGACGACCGCGCCCTTCGGGAACGATCCTTCGCTGCGAAGCGCAACGACGATCAGGACCACTACCACGACGACGGCACCGGTGATCGCCAGCCACATCGGCCAGTTTGTCGAGTGCCAGAAGTTTGAGAGCGATGCCGCCCAGGCCCGGTTCATGCAAGCAATCCTTCAGACCGGACCAGACGCCGCGAATGCGGCGCGGTGATGCCGTCAGGCGTCGGCGAGCTGGCTTTCCTTGGCAACCCGCTCGAAGGCTTCGGTGGTGCTCTTGATCCGATATTGGAAATCGTCGCCATCCGTCGGCAGAAGACGGATCACCTCATAGGTTCCGCTGGCGGCGGGCCGAGCTACGTTGCTTGCGGTGAAATAGACAGTCTCTCCAACGCCGTACTTGTGCTTCAACGCCTTGCTCCATCACGCATTACGCGAATTTGGGGCCGGCGACCGGCGTCGCTGCGGCCCGCCAATGCTATAGCATGGCGGACCCTCGAATTGCCAGAAATTCCGGCATGTTCAGAAGCTGAAATGCTGATGTTTATCAGCGATATAGAGGCGGAACCTGCTGTAGCAGAAGCTATCCGCTAGCACGCCGCCACAAGTGTTTCTGCGAAATCCAAAGCAGAAAACCCAATGTCTTGCTGACCTTGCCTCCAAAAGCTCTCACGCAGTGTGAGGAAGGGTTCCGTTCGGGCTCGCCTTGTCCACCAGCATCGGAAGCACCTGCGCCAGAACCGTCGAGACCTGGTCCACGGGTATCCCGTACTTGGCGGCAAGCTGCTTCACCGTGGCGTTGCCGAGCACGTCCTGAATCTGCTGGGCGCTGATCGGCAGGTTCTTTCCGTTGGCCACCCAGGACTTCACCACGTCGCCGTAGCCGGCATCTTGCAGCTTCTTGACGATGGCGGACAATCCACCCTGATCGCCGCTGCCCAAGACTTCCTTGAGAACGATCGGCAGGACCGCTGCTTCGAGGTCCTTTGCGCCCTGCGACGCGAGCATGCTTTGCAGCGTATCGAGAATTCCCATGAACCAAATCCTTCCGTGAAAACCATCGCGGAACCCAAGCGCCGATTGTGCGTAACCGTCAAGCCGGTGTTATGGGCAAATTTTCGCGAGCGAGCGTTTGGCGCTCAGTCGCTCTCGAACTTGTCGATGACGAGCGTCTCGGCGAGCGCGTCTTCAGTCCATTTCTGAAAGGCCGGATTTTCAAGCATCGCGGTCATGTAGTCCCGGACCGGCGCCGTCACCGGAATGTCGTATGTTCTGAAACGGTGAATGACGGGCGCATACATCGCGTCGGCGGCGGTAAAGCGACCGAACAGATAGGGGCCCTCTCCGCCGTACCGCGCACGACAATCCGTCCATATCTGCTGGATGCGCGCGACATTCGCCATTGCATCGTCGGACAGCTTCTTTGAAGCGATCGGACGGTGAATGTTCATGCCGCATTCGTTGCGAAGCGGCATGAAGCCGGAATGCATTTCCGCCGAGATCGAGCGCGCCTGCGCGCGGATCGCGCGATCCTCCGGCCACAGATTGGCATCTGGAAATCGCTCGGCGAGATACTCGATGATCGCAAGCGAATCCCACACCGTGACGTCGCCATCGGCCAGCGCCGGCACCTTGCCCGATTTTGTTACGCTGAGAATCCGCTGCTTGTCGGCAGCATCCGTGTAGAGCGGAATGAAAAATTCCTCGAACGGAATATTCGCGGCCTTCAGCGCCATCCAGGGCCGCATCGACCATGACGAATAATTCTTGTTGCCGATGAATAGCGTCAGACTCATTGCGGTCCCTTCGATCGTTCGCGAACCGACACTGGCACAACGGCGGCGACACGATCAACCGAAACGGCAAATGGCGTTGCTGCCCGTTGTTAACCGTGGCACGTTCCATGACACACCTTTTCAAAGGCATGAGTCGTGAGTCAGTTCGCAACCGTCGACATTCTGGCGATCTCGTTCTTCTTCATCGCCTGGACCGGCTACGCCATCACGATCGAGCGCGCCTCGCTCGGCAGCAACAGCCTCAACGCGCGCATGAACATCTATCGCGAAGTGTGGATGCGCCGCCTGCTCGACCGCGAAATGCGGATGATGGACATGCAGGTGATGGGATCTCTGCAAAACGGCACGGCGTTCTTCGCGTCCACGACGTTGATCGCCATCGGCGGCGCATTGACCCTGCTCCGCGCGACCGAGGAAGCCATGAACGTGCTCGGCGCGTTGCC
>JAFKKP010000080.1 GCA_017305515.1 Hyphomicrobiales bacterium | reverse complement strand
ATTGCTGGACGAGGTGAAAACCTTCGCCGCCGTCATGCAGAATCTCGGCGTGGCGAAGGGCGACCGCGTCATTCTTTATATGCCGATGGTGCCGCAGGCGATGATCGCCATGTTAGCCTGCGCGCGGATCGGCGCAGTGCATTCGGTGGTGTTCGGCGGCTTCGCGGCCAAGGAACTTGCAACGCGCATCGAGGACGCGCAGCCGAAACTCATTCTCTCCGCAAGCTGCGGCTTGGAGCCGGGACGCATCGTCAAATACAAACCGCTGCTGGATGAAGCGATTTCGCTTTCAAGCGCGAAACCGCAGGCGTGCGTCATTTTTCAGCGCCCGCAGGAAAAATGCGAACTTGTCAAAGGCCGCGATCACGACTGGAACGAATTGCGCGCCGCCGCCATCAAGGCGAAGACATCCGCCGACTGCGTGCCGGTGAAGGCGACCGATCCGCTCTACATTCTCTATACGTCGGGCACGACCGGAAAGCCCAAGGGCGTGGTGCGCGACAATGGCGGGCATGCGGTCGCGCTGAAATGGTCGATGTTCAATCTTTACGGCGTGAAGCCGGGCGAAGTGTGGTGGTGCGGCTCCGACATCGGCTGGGTCGTCGGCCACAGCTACATTATTTACGGCCCGCTGCTCCACGGCGCGACCTCGATCATGTATGAGGGCAAGCCGATCGGCACGCCCGACGCCGGCGCGTTCTGGCGCGTGATCTCCGAACACAAGGCGGCTGCGTTCTTCACGGCGCCCACCGCGTTCCGCGCGATCAAGAAAGAAGACCCGGACGGAAAGTTCATCCGCAACTACGATCTGTCGAAATTCCGCACGCTGTTTCTCGCCGGCGAACGCGCGGACCCGCCGACGGTCGAATGGGCCGAACAGCAATTGAAAGTGCCGGTAATCGATCACTGGTGGCAGACCGAAACCGGCTGGTGCATCGCCGGCAATCCGGTTGGCGTCGGCATGCTGCCCGTTAAACACGGCTCGCCGACGGTCGCGATGCCGGGTTACGACGTGCAGGTTGTCGACGAAGCGGCGAAGCCCGTGAAAGCAGGCGCGATGGGCTCCATCGTTATCAAGCTGCCGCTACCGCCGGGCTGTCTGCCGACATTGTGGCAGCAGGATGAGCGTTGCAAGGAAGCCTATTTCAACGAATTCCCCGGTTACTACAAAACCTCCGACGCCGGTTACATCGACGAAGACGGCTATGTGTTCGTGATGGGCCGCACCGATGACATCATCAATGTCGCGGGCCATCGCCTTTCGACCGGCGGCATGGAAGAAGTTCTGGCCTCGCATCCCGACGTTGCCGAATGCGCGGTGCTCGGCGTCAAGGACAATGTGAAGGGCGAAGTGCCGTGCGGCTTCGTCGTGCTGAAAGCGGGCGTGACAAAACCCGCAGCCGAGGTCGAGAAGGAAATCGTGGCGCTGGTGCGCGAAAAAATCGGTCCCGTCGCGGCGTTCAAGCTCGCGATCACGGTGGCGCGGTTGCCGAAAACCCGTTCGGGCAAAATCCTGCGTGGCACCATCAAGAAGATCGTCGACAACGAGCCGTGGACCATGCCGGCGACCATCGAGGATCCGATGGTGCTCGAAGAAATCAAGACCGCCGTAAACAGCCGCGCATAAGCCGCATTTGAACGCAAGATTGCGAGCAAGGAGACAGCCATGAACGAAGACAATTTCAACGGCAGCCTGCGCAAGTTTCTGAAAACCGTCGGCGTCGGCAGTCAGCGTGAGATCGAAAAGGCGGTTCGCGAAGCCATCGAAAACGGCAAGTTGAAAGGCAACGAGAAGCTGCCTGCTAAAATGACGCTCACCATTGCGGGCGCCGATCTCTCCTATGTGATCGACGGCACCATCGAACTCGAGTAACACCGCGTCCTTCGCGCCGTATCTACGAAATGGATTTGCATGTTTCGTTCGCTCACGAGGATTGTCCCCGTTCTGCTTGCTGCCGCGCTGCTGTCGGCCTGCGCGCAGTTCGAGCGTTCACCGCCGCGAACTGTGGTCGATGACGACGCCTATTGCCGCAGTCAGGGCTTCACACAGGGCTCGAAGGAATATGCAGCGTGTCTGAAGGATCGCGACGTGGCGGTCTCCCGCGAGAACCGCATGGAGCGCGCGCACAAAAATCTCGCCGAAGACATGCTGAACGGAAGATAGATTTTTATTGAAGCGCGCAATTGCACCGGGGCGGGGACAGTTATGACGGTCAGGGATTCAAACGGCACTGAGTTGAAGGACGGCGACAGCGTGACTGTCATCAAGGACCTGAAAGTGAAAGGCTCGCCGACCGGCCTGAAGCGCGGCACTGTGGTGAAGAATATCCGCCTCACCGACAATGACAGCGAGATCGAAGGCCGCACCGACAAGATCAAGGGACTGGTTCTGCGAACGGAATTCCTGAAGAAGGCGTGAATGCCGGCGTCCATGTCAGTTTCGGCCTGAAAGGCAATCGATGTTTTTTGATTTGAAATTCTTGCGCGCAGCTTCGATGGCGCTGGCGATTCTGCCGTTCGCGCCGATGACGTTTGCGAGCGCGCAGGACGCAGCCCCCAATCCGCTGTCGCGCGACAGGATTCTGCGCGACGCCGATATTCCCGTGCGCGGCAATCCGGACGGCGACATCACCATCGTCGAGTATTCGGACTATCAATGTCCGTACTGCAAGAAGATCGAGCCGATCGTCGAACAGGTCGTGAAGGAAGACGGCAAGATCCGTCTCGTCCTGAAGGACTGGCCGATCCTCGGCGATCCGTCGCCTTATGCGGCGAAGCTGGTGCTCGCCTCGAAATATCAGAACAAATACGAGGCCGCGCATCGCGCGCTGATCGGCCGTCAGGGACGGCTCACCGAAAGCATCATCGAGGACACGCTGGCGAAAGCCGGCGTCGATGTCGCGAAAGCGAAAGCCGATCTGGAGGCCAACAAGGCGTCCATCGACGCGCTGCTCAAGCGCAACAACGAGCAGGCCGAAGGTCTCGGCTTCAACGGCACGCCGGCCTTCATCGTCGGCACGTTTCGTGTGCCGGGCGGGCTGACCGCCGAGCAGTTCAAACTCGCGATTGCGGATGCGCGCAAGGCCGCAAAGCAGGGCGAGAAGGTGAAGTAGCCTTCGGACTTGACATTCCCATATAACGGATTATATTCCCAATATTATACTTGACGTACCCAAAAATCGGAGTAGGTTGAATCCAGAAAAGGGTTCAGCCATGTCCAAGTCCGTTCTCAACGCCCCGCACTTTCACGATGAAGCCGCTGCTTACGCATGGGTTGAGGCCCGCGTATGGCCGAACGGCCCTGTCTGCCCGCATTGTGGCGGCTTGGAGCGCATTTCAAAGATGCAGGGCAAATCGACTCGGATCGGCGCTTACAAATGCTACCAGTGCCGCAAGCCCTTCACCGTCAAGGTGGGTACCATTTTCGAGTCCAGCCATGTCGAGATGAAGCTGTGGCTTCAAGCGATGTTCCTTATGTCGTCGTCCAAGAAAGGCGTTAGCTCTAACCAGCTTCACCGCACCCTTGGCGTCACTCTCAAGACCGCGTGGTTCATGTCTCACCGCATCCGTGAGGCAATGCGCGACGGCAAGCTCTCTCCTATGGGCGGCTCTGGCGGCGTTGTAGAGGCCGACGAAACCTATTTTGGCAAGGTGAAGGCTTCCAAGGTTCGCACCGTAACCACCTCTGGCCGTCCGTTCACCAAAGGCGGTCGCACTGGCCCGTCAAACAAACGCGCGATCATTTCATTGGTTGAGCGTGGCGGATCGGTGCGCTCCTTCCATGTCGAGAACGCTGACAAGCCAACCGTCGTTAAAATCGTTTCGGCGAACGTCGAACGCGAGACTCGTTTGCATACCGATGAAAGCCGACTCTATCACGGCGCTGATACCTATTTCGCTCAGCATGAGACCATCAACCACAGCGCAAAAGAATACGCGCGTGGCGACGTGACTACCAATTCCGTTGAAGGTTATTTCTCAATCTTCAAACGCGGCATGAAGGGCGTGTATCAGCATTGCTCAGAGAAGCACTTGCATCGCTACCTTGCGGAATACGATTTCCGCTATAACTCTCGCATTGCATTGGGCGTGAATGACTTGATGCGCACCGAACGCGCCGTGCGCGGCATCGTTGGCAAGCGGCTCACTTATCAAACAACTCGTGAAGGCTGATCTCGGATGGCTTCTAAGCCCAAAGCTAGCGGCACTAAGAAAGGCTCAACTAGCAAAGCGAATAAGCAAGTATCGGAAGCGAAAACGCAACGCGAGCGGTTCATAGAAACCGCTCGCGAAATTGATGCTGATGAAAGCGGAAAGCAATTTGAAAAGGCGTTTAAGAAAGTTGTCCGTTCGCCTTAAGTAGCTTTGCCATTTCTTTCGCGTCGAAGTGACCGGCCAATCGGGTCATGAAATGCCGAGCGGCGTTGAAAATCTGAT
>JAFKKP010000079.1 GCA_017305515.1 Hyphomicrobiales bacterium | reverse complement strand
GGCCGGCTAGTGGCGAACTATCGAACCCGGCCGAAGGCCACGGATTATAAGGTGGGCAGAGGCCGGCCACCGGTTGAGACGCGCTGGAAACGCGGCCAGAGCGGAAATCCGAGCGGCAGACCTAAAGGCTCCAAAAATCTGCAAACAATCTTAAACGAAGCTCTGGATGAGAAGGTCACCGTCAAGGAACGCGGTCAGGAAAAGAAAATTACAGTGCGCGAAGTGATTGCACGCGCGCTTCTCGGTCGTGCCGCGAAGGGAGATATGCGAGCCATCATGACAACGATCCAGCTGGACGGTGAGATTTCTCAATCACCTCCGACGTCCTACGAAATGCCGCCCAACATAAGCGCTCAAAAAGCGAGCGACATCTATTGTTCAATCATGCGGTCAGTCGCGCCCCGACGTTAGCTGATGTTCCGCTAGGCTAACCGGGAGAAAAAGCAAAAACCAAGGAGATCGCGGCCACAATCGCGCCGGCCATGGTAGCGATATAGTCTTTGGCGCTTTCGCCAAAACCTGGCCGTTTCGGCGCCAGTGTTACGATTGCGAAAAAGGTCGCAATCGCAAACGCAATTGGATTCGTGACCATAAAACGCTCCTCAAAATTGACGGCGGGAAACTAGATGAATACTGGTGTTATATCCAGTGGTTTAATGGGCTTACGAATGGCCGACTTGGCGCATGAAAGCTCGTGCGCTGGTGGCCTGGAATCTGCGGCGATTGCGCGTTGAGCGCGGCATTTCGCAGGAAGGCTTGGCTTACGAAGCGAATATCGACCGCGCTTATGTCGGCGGACTTGAACGCAGATCGCATAACCCCACGGTCGATCTTCTGGACCGATTGGCGGCGACGCTGGATGTCGAAATCGGCGAGTTCTTTGCTAGAGTGCCGAAAGGCGCGTTAGCGCCGAAACCCCTACCTGCGGGCCGAAAAATCGTGAAAAAGCGCCGCGGAAAGAAGCAATAAGATTGCTCAATAACCGCTGGACTAAGGCCCGCAACAGAGCATGCATGCTCTGTAAATGGGCCAACGACCTTCCAAGAATTCAATTCAGGATCTCACGCAAAGCACAATCGCCGAACTTCGCAGGCGGTATTTGCAAGTCTACGGGCGGTCTCCGCCCCCTGCACTCGGTCCCGACCTTCTTCGCAAAAGCATCTCTCACGAAATTCAATGCCGAACGAAGGGTGGTCTACCGCCGAGCACCGCAAAAAGACTTAACGAATTGGTTCGGGCTTTTGAAGAGAAGCCACACGCCAAGCTTCAGGTCGCTCGGAAGATTAAACTCGGTTCGGAGTTCGCCCGAACTTGGAAAGGAAAAATGCACCGTGTCATTGTCGTAGCCGATGGCTACGCCTATGCGGGCAGGACCTACAGAAGCCTTTCTGAAATAGCCAGGCTGATCGCCGGTAGCCGCTGGAACGGGCCGCGCTTCTTCGGCTTGCGCGGCAAGGCGCCAAATGTCGGCTAACGCTGTAAAGCCGATCCGTTGCGCGATCTACACGCGTAAATCGACCGAGCACGGTCTTGAGCTTGAATTCAATTCGCTTCATGCTCAGCGTGAAGCCTGCGAAGCATATATAAAGAGTCAAACCTTTCAGGGCTGGCAGCCGCTGTCTCATCATTACGACGATGCGGCTTATTCCGGAGGCAATCTCGAACGCCCTGCCCTCAAACGCCTTCTTGCCGACATCGAATCTCAAAAAGTCGATGTTGTGGTCGTCTACAAAATCGATCGCCTGACGAGATCGCTCGCAGACTTCGCCAAGCTCGTCGAAGTGTTTGACGCCCGCTCAGTTTCATTTGTTGCGGTGACCCAGCAATTCAACACAACAACTTCGATGGGACGCCTGACCCTCAACGTGCTCCTGTCGTTCGCACAGTTTGAGCGAGAGCTTTCATCGGAGCGCGTGAAAGATAAGATTGCGGCATCTCGCAAAAAAGGTAAATGGACAGGCGGCACGACACCCCTCGGCTACGACATCAAAGACAAGAAACTCGTCATCAATGCCAAAGAATCCCAAGCCGTTCGAACGATTTTTCAGCGATATCTCGATCTCAAGTCGATCGGAGCGCTAATCCAAGATCTCGACAGCAGAAAGATTGTCACTAAGAAGCGCAACACACGCGTCGAAAAGTTTCGAGGGGGCATTGCTTTCACGTCAGGGCCGCTCAGCTTCCTTCTGCGTAATCGTGTCTACCTCGGTGAAATGCATCATGCAGGCAAATGGTTCAAGGGCGAACACAAGGCGATCATTGATCGCAAAGTCTTCAATCAGGCAGAGAAGATCCGAACATCGAATACCGTAGAGCGAGGCAAGAAGCAATTTGCTACCGGCGCGCTATTGATGGGGAAGTTGTTTGATGATCGCGGCAATTTGATGAGTCCGAGTTTTACATTGAAGAAAGGCATTCGCTATCGCTGCTATGTCAGCCGGGCGATCTGGAATGGCCGGAATTCTGAAGCTGGACAAATCTCACGCGTTCCCGCGAGCATAGAAACCACAGTCATCAACGGGCTGAGGCTCTCTAATTTGTCTGACGTTCAAGTTCGTGAACGCATTCGCGACGTGGTTGAAAAAATCGTGGTGACCCCGGAGTCGCTTAATGTCTTTCTAAAATCAAAAGCCGGATCGAAGGCGCGCTCACTATTATTCCCCTGGTCGCCGAAAGACAAAGTTCGCTATGAGCGCGCTGATGGACAACAAAGTGCCGAGGATCAAAAGCTAATACATGCTGTTGTGCGCGCTCACGCTTGGCTCGATCAACTGAAAACTGGCGCGGTCAAATCGATCCACGAACTTGCGCAGGCGACAAAGCTCAATGAGAAAGTCGTTCGATTGAATTTGCGCTTGGCTTATCTCGCGCCCGACATCACGCAGGCCATCCTTGAAGGTCGGCAAGGTGCTCTGACGCTGTCCAAGATCCCCCAGGTGCTTCCCCTCGATTGGAGCGAGCAGCGCAAGGTGCTGGGACTTAGCACTTAGGATTCGCATATCCGATGTTATGGAATGTTGCCCCGCGGCCGCCTACAAAAAGAAAAAGATAGAAAAATATCCTTATATCAGTTCGGAGAACTGACTTCATTTTCAAGAAAAGCATCGGTCCTGTCAGAAAGCTTGGCTGACGCGTGCCCTGGTATCCCTGTAGCGAATGACGGGTTTTCGTCTGCGCGGCCATTGGCGTCAATGAAACGGCCATTGTGTTAGCGGAACGCCTGCATTTGCCTGCGCAAATGTAATCAGCGTCGCAGCCGTCCACAGAACGCCGAAAGCAAATACACCGACCAGCGCAATTGCCGGACTGACGACGCTTGCTGCTACCGCGCCCGCTATCGGTAATGCCTGCATCAAATGCGTTGCCAGAAAATGCGGGACGCGACGGTCGCCAACCGTGAGTGACCATCCCGTAATTGGCATTCGCAAACCGCCGGTAACCTCAATGCCGTTGTGGTGATTGAGCGCCCCGCCCATACGAAACGCCGTAACAAGCGTGAGCAGGGTGCCGCCAACAAGTCCCAGCGCGAGACCCCATCGAACAGCAGGCGCGACTCCCGGCTTTGCGCCGGCAAGAACTGCGCCTCCCGTTATCCCCGCAGCAGTTGTAATCACGACAGCCCCTGCAGCCATCGCCACATACATCGCCGTGTAAAATCCGCTGGAAAGGTTGAAGTGCGACGGTTGCTGCCGTGCCGCCTGAAGAAGAATGTAAAGCATTTCGAACACGGTTGCCGCGGTTGAGGCAACTGCAGCCGCCCAGACGACCGAACCCCACCTCGAGGTCTCACTTACAGCATTCAAAGCGATTGCAAGCGTCGCGAAGTGAATTGCCAAAGAAGCCTCGAACTTCAGCGGCTTCGCCCACACGCTTTCACGGTCGATCACGCGATCATCGATCAGCCACCCAATCAGCGTAACCGCGAAGAGCCCAACCAAAACGACAGTTAATTTCCACCACAACGCCTCCGCGCGACTGATATCCGCCATTGCAATCTCCGTACTTGACGAATTGGTAGACACTGTCTACCTTCAAGTCAAGGGAAGGAGTTGCAATGCGCAAGGATCGACTGGTCAGCAAGTACGGAAATCTTGCAGTTGTAACTGGAGCGACAGACGGTATCGGACGCGCGTTCGCCGAAAAGCTGGCTGAGGCCGGATTGAATCTCATTCTGGTCGCAAGGCGAGAAGCTGAATTAAAGCGCGTCGCGGGTGCCCTGAGCGAAAAGTACGGTGTGAACGCGGAGGCGATGCCGATCGATCTCAGCATTCCGACCGCCGCTTCGCGAGTACTTGAGGCGCTGCGTAAGCGAGAAATAGGTATTCTCGTTGCCGCCGCGGGATTTGGAACGTCCGGATCCTTCATTAGCAATTCAATCGATGTCGAATTGCAAATGATCGACGTCAATTGCCGCGCTGTCGTCGAGCTTGCGCATGGAATCGGGAACGGCATGGCCGAACGAAAGCG
>JAFKKP010000078.1 GCA_017305515.1 Hyphomicrobiales bacterium | reverse complement strand
AGTTCGATTCGTTCAAAGAAGCGGCGCTGACATTTCTCAACTTTCTCCTCATCCAACCGCACTTCGACGCATGGACAATTCCGCACGGGGATGGTTCATCGCGCCATGCTGAAACGTATCTACGACTGGTGCATCGCCGCCGCCGAGAAGCCCTATGCCCTCTGGCTCATGGGCGCGGTTTCATTCGCGGAAAGCTCATTCTTTCCGATTCCTCCCGACGTGATGCTGATTCCGATGTCGCTGGCCAAGCCGCAGAAGGCGTGGCTTTACGCGCTGGTGTGTACGGTCACCTCGGTTGCCGGCGGCGTCGTCGGCTATGCCATCGGAGCTTTGCTCTATGATTCGGTCGGGCAATGGCTCATCAATCTGTACGGCTATGGCGACAAGGTCGAAGCCTTCCGCGCGTCCTACGCTGAATGGGGCGCGGTCATTATTATTGGCAAAGGTCTTACACCAATCCCATACAAGCTCGTGACGATCGCTTCGGGTTTCGCGGGCTACAATATCTGGCTTTTTATTTTGTGCTCGATCGTCGCGAGGGGGGGGAGATTCTTTATTGTAGCGATTTTACTCAATCGCTACGCCACCCAGATTCGTGAAGTTATCGAGAGGCACCTCGGTCTCTGGGTAGCTATCGGGATTGTTGTACTAGTTGGGGGCTTTTATCTCGCTACCAAAATGTTCTGACGAACGGGCCTTTCCGCCTCGGTGGTGGCGGAGTATTCTCGAGCCATGTTCGAGCGGATCGGCCAATTTAGCGCGTACATGCCGCAGCATGTGATGACGGCGGCGCTGATCGTCGCGATTGCGGCACCATCGACGACCGCATCGTCTCAACAGCAACAGCCGCCAGCGCAGCAACAACTCGCGCCTGCGCAGTCGCCGCCCGAACCTTCGCCGCCACCCGCGCCTCAGCCCGCCGAGCGCAGCAATCCCGGCCTGGTCGAAGAGATCGGAAAACTGCTGAAGGACTCTGCGACAGGCATCAAGGACTCGGCGACGGGCCTGACCTCTAAGCTGCCGAGTGCTCGCGATACGCTCGACGGCATCAACAATACGGCGAAGGGGGCGAGCGATAGCCTTCCCCGTTTGCCCTCGCTCTCGGGCCAGACAGTCACCGGCCGCTCGATCTGCCCGCCCGCCGGAAACGGCGCGCCCGATTGCAAGATCGCGTCGGACCTGCTGTGCAAGGAAAAGGGCTACAAGGAAGGCCGCAGCGTCGACATTGAGACGTCGCAGAAGTGCTCGGCAAAGGATTATCTCGCGGGCAGGGGCGCGTGCCGGACGGAAAATTTCGTCACAGGCGCTGTCTGTCAGTAGCCGCGGCCTCTTTCTTCTTCCCCGCGCACCTCGTATGACCGCAGAACAATTGCCTTGGTAGGCGGCGTGCGGCAACGTTCGCTGTGCGAAATTTGCGAGAGAGGACTTTTCCGGATGTCGATGCCTGCTCTGTTCAAGAATCGTCTTTCAATTCCGGCGATAGGTTCGCCTCTCTTTATCGTGTCCGGTCCCGATCTCGTCATCGCGCAATGCAAAGCGGGTATTGTTGGGTCGTTCCCCGCGCTGAACGCACGCCCTGCGGCACTGCTGGATGAATGGCTGCATCGGATCAAGGAAGAACTCGCCGCGCACGATAAGGCACATCCCGATCGCTTGTCCGCGCCGTTCGCGGTAAACCAGATCGTGCATAAATCGAACAACCGTCTGGATCAGGACATGGCGGTTTGTGAGAAGCACAAGGTGCCGATGGTGATTACGTCGCTCGGCGCGCGCGAGGAATTGAATCAGGCGGTGCATGCGTGGGGTGGCATCACCTTTCACGACGTCATCAACCAGAAATTCGCGCACAAGGCGATTGAGAAGGGCGCCGACGGTCTCGTACTGGTCGCAGCCGGCGCGGGAGGGCACGCCGGTGCACTGTCGCCGTTCGCATTCGTCGCGGAAACCCGCCAGTGGTTCAATGGACCCATTGCGCTCTCTGGCGCGATGGGACACGGGCGCGCCATTCGCGCCGCGCGCGTGCTCGGCGCGGATTTCGCCTATATCGGGTCTGCCTTCATCGCGACCAATGAGGCGAACGCGCCGGAGAACTACAAGGAGATGGTGGCCGCCTCCAATGCCGAAGACATCGTCTACTCGAATTTGTTCACCGGCGTTCACGGCAATTATCTCAAGCCGTCGATTGTCGCCGCCGGCATGGATCCCGACAATCTTCCGGTGTCCGATCCGTCGAAAATGAATTTCGGCACCGATGCCAGCGGCGAACGCAACAAGCCGAAAGCCTGGAAGGAAATCTGGGGCAGCGGGCAGGGCATCGGCAGCATCGACAAGGTGATGCCGGTCGCTGAGATGGTCGCGCGTCTCAAGAAGGAATATGAAGCGGCCATCGACGCGCCGCTCTAGATTTTCAGGAAGCGATTTCAGAACATGGAAGCGGTCTTTCGCGTCGATGGGACGAAGGTCTTCACCTCCGAGCATGCGGGCGGCCCGTGGGATCCCGGCATGCAGCATGGCGGGGCGCCGTCATCGCTGATCGTCTGGGCGGCCGAGCGCATTCCGACTTCAGTACCGATGCAGATTGCGCGGCTGACGATCGATCTGATGCGGCCAGTGCCTGTTGCACCGCTGACGATCGAGAGCGAAGTGCTGCGCGAGGGCCGCAAGATACAGCTTTGCGGGTTCAAGTTATTGGCCGAGGACGTCGAAGTCGTTCGCGCGACCGTCTTGAAAATCCGCAGGCAGAGCGTGACGTTCCCGAACGTTTCCAAAGAAGAACCCATCGACGTTCCGTTTCAGCAGGATGGCGTGCTGCAACCGCCGCACGGGAGAAACAATTTCCTCACCAGCACCACGTTGCGTGCGGTGCGCGGAAGTTTCCTGACGCCGGGACCGGCGGCGATCTGGTTCCGCGGCGGACGGCCCATTGTCGAAGGCTTTCCGATTTCTCAGGCGATGCGCGTTGCGCTTGCGGCGGATTTTTCCAACGGCGTATCGTCCGTGCTCGATTTCAAGAAGTGGCTTTTCATCAACGCCGATCTGACTGTCACGCTCGCGCGCGAACCGGTCGGCGAGTGGATCTTGCTCAATTCGGAAATGACGCTCGGTGAGGATGGCGCGGGTCTCGCCGTCTCTCGCCTGGGCGACGAAAAAGGATATTTCGGACGCGCGGTGCAGTGTCTTGTGGTCGAGCCACGCTGATGGCAGCGCAACAATTGCGCGGCGGAAGTCTTGGTGGACATTTTGTCCGCGCCGGCTAACTGTTCGTGAAAATAAAAACTCAAACGGGAGGAATTGACGATGTGTGGGAGCTGGGCTCGGTTGCGGTCGATTGGTCTCGTCTGCTGTGCGCTTTTTCTCGTTCATCCCGCAGCAAGCGCGATAGCAGGGACCATTGAAATCTTTCATGCCGACTCGCTCGCTGGCCCCATGCGCGAACTGAAGAAAGCGTTCGAGGCGAACAACAAGGACGTCACAATCAATCTGACCGGCGGCACCTCCAAGGAGTTGGCCGAACGAATTCAAAAAGGCGATGTCTGCGACGTGTTTGCCTCGTCTTCGCCCGCCGTCGTGGATCAGGACCTGATGGGCAAGAAGATCGCCTCGACCGGTCAGGACGCAGCGTCGTGGTACGTGGTCTTTTCCGCCAACGAAATGGTTGTGATTGCTGCAAAAGGAAATCCGCTCGGCATCAAGCAAGTTTCCGATCTTGCAAAGCCCGACGTGAAATTTCTTCGTGTGACAGCGGAGAAGGATCTTGCGACCAATCGCACAGTCTCGTTCCTCAAGCGCGCGACCGAACTCGAAGGCAAGCCGGAGCTTGCGCAGAAAATCATCGACGCTTCGGTGGGCGACGCATCTAAACCTTCATCGATTCCCGAAACGGTGAAAGCCGTGCGCGAGGGTACGGCCAATGCCGGTGTCATCTATTATTCATCCGCTGTCGCGGCCAGGAACGATGTCGCCATCATCCGCTTTCCGGCCAGCGTCAACATGAGCGAAGCGATACGCAATGCTGCGACCGTGCCTGGCACCGCAAAAAGTCCGAAGCAGGCGAGCGAGTTCGTGAAGTTCTTACTGACGAAGCCCGCGCAGGATATTTTGGCGGAGACCGGACAGCCGCCGATCGTTCCTGCGATTGAGAAAGGCGCTGTGCCTGCGGACATCAAGAACTGATGTTGGAGAGCAGCGCCGGTTTTCACCGGGTTTCGGATCGTCACTTTCAAGTGGGAGTAATGGTGCCCTGGCCGGAATCGAATTTCAATATTAAGTAATTGAAAAAATTACATATTTTATAATTTGATTCTTTTGCTACCCGTGAAAATACCCGCGGCCACCGCAGCCTTTTCGATTTTGGAAGCACCTTAGTCTGGACACCGCGCCTTCTGAACGTAGGAGAGAATCGAGGCGAGGTCCGCGTTGGTCGGATGAAAGTGGCGGACAAAAGGGCGGACTCAAAGGAAGAGCTGCAACATCTAGGGTAGTGATCGTTGAAGGG
>JAFKKP010000077.1 GCA_017305515.1 Hyphomicrobiales bacterium | reverse complement strand
GAACAAGCCGTCCCGCCCAGCCCGTCTTTGGTGGCGCACCTCTTAAGAGGTGGCCGGACGATTTTGCGTGAACAATCGTGAGGCCGCCATGCAGAGGCGGCCTTTTGTTTGTCCTGTATGGCGTTCCTCATCCAAGTTGCTTAAGAGGACCAGATGAACAGGACGCTTTTTTCACTTGCCCCGCACAGCGAATTCAAGACCGCTCGCGGTCTGGAGGTCTCTCGCGTCGTCGAGACATTCTCGGGCGGCATTGCGCTCGACAAACTGATCGAGCGTCTCGACAGCCGCCGCGGCGTCATGCTGTCCTCCGGCACGACGGTGCCGGGCCGCTATGAAAGTTTCGATCTGGGCTTCTCCGATCCGCCGCTGAAATTCGAATCGTCGGGCACGGATTTCACCATCGAAGCGTTGAACGAGCGCGGCGCAGTTCTCATCGCATTTCTCTCTGAAACGCTGAATGAGCCGTGCGCGACGATCACGGAAAAATCCGCCACGCGCATCAAGGGTATCGTCAGGCGCGGCGACGCGCCGGTGGACGAAGACCAGCGCACCCGCCGCGCGTCGATCATGTCGGTGGTGCGCGAAATCATCGCGGCTTTCGCTTCGCCGAACGATCCGCTGCTCGGCCTGTTCGGCGCGTTCGCCTACGATCTGGTTTTTCAGATCGAGGATCTGAAACAGAAGCGCGCGCGCGAAGCCGACCAGCGCGACATCGTGCTCTACATTCCCGACCGCATTCTTGCCTATGACCGCGCGACCGGACGCGGCGTCATTCTCAGCTATGAGTTTGCGTGGAAAGGAAAATCCAGCAAAGGCCTGAGCCGTGAAACGCCGCAGAGCGTTTACGCAAAAACCAAACGCGATGGCTTCGCCGATCACGCGCCGGGCGTCTATCAGGCCACTGTAGAGACCGCGCGCAAGGCGTTCGCGCGCGGCGATTTGTTCGAGGCGGTGCCGGGACAATTGTTCGCCGAGCAATGCGACCGCACTCCGGCTGAAGTGTTCCAGCGCCTGTGCGTCATCAATCCCTCGCCATACGGCGCGCTCATCAATCTCGGCGAAGGCGAGTTTCTTGTTGCCGCCTCGCCGGAAATGTTCGTCCGCTCCGACGGCAAGCGCATCGAAACCTGCCCGATTTCCGGCACCATCGCGCGCGGTGCCGACGCCATCGGCGATGCCAAGCAGATTCAGGAATTGCTGAATTCGGAAAAGGACGAATTTGAACTCAATATGTGCACCGACGTCGATCGCAACGACAAGGCGCGCGTCTGTGTGCCGGGATCGATCAAGGTTCTGGCGCGGCGTCAGATCGAAACCTATTCCAAACTGTTTCACACCGTCGATCACGTCGAAGGCATGCTGCGTCCCGGTTTCGATTCCATCGACGCGTTTCTCACCCATTGCTGGGCCGTGACCGTGACCGGCGCGCCGAAACTCTGGGCGATGCAGTTCGTCGAGGATCATGAGCGTTCCTCGCGGCGCTGGTATGCCGGCGCGCTCGGCTTCATCGGTTTCGACGGCAGCATCAATACGGGTCTCACGATCCGCACCATTCGCATGAAGGACGGCCTCGCCGAGGTGCGCGTCGGCGCGACGCTGCTGTTCGACAGCGATCCGGTTGCGGAAGAGAAAGAATGCCAGACCAAGGCCGCCGCTTTGTTTCAGGCCTTGCGCGGCGATCCGCCGAAGCCGCTGTCGGCCTTCGCACCGGATTCGACCGGCTCCGGCAAGAAAGTTCTGCTGATCGATCACGACGATTCCTTCGTGCACATGCTGGCCGACTATTTCCGGCAGGTCGGCGCGGATGTGAGCGTGACGCGCCACACACATGCGCTCGAATTGCTCGAGAAGAACAAATACGATCTGCTGGTGCTGTCGCCGGGACCGGGCCGGCCCGAGGATTTCGGCGTTTCGCGCTTTATCGACTCTGCTTTGAAAAAGAAGCTGCCGGTGTTCGGCGTTTGCCTCGGCGTGCAGTCGATCGGCGAATATTTCGGCGGCAGGCTCGGTCAATTGCCGTTGCCGGCGCATGGCCGTCCGTCACGGGTGCAAGTGCGGGGCGGCACCTTGATGGGCAACCTTCCCAACGAAGTGGTGATCGGGCGCTATCATTCGCTTTATGTCGAGCGCGACGGCATGCCGGATGTTCTTCAAGTGACTGCAACGACTGAAGACGGCATCGCAATGGCCATCGAGCACAAAACATTGCCGGTCGGCGGCGTGCAGTTTCACCCTGAGTCCCTGATGTCGCTGGAAGGCAATGTGGGACTGCGGATTGTGGAGAATGCTTTCCGCCTCGGACAGCCAGCAAATAATTGAGCTATAGAAGCTCTGCCGGATTTTGAAAGTGACGACGATGAACCTCGAAACCGATCTGAAAGCCTCGATCCGAACCATCCCCGACTACCCGAAGCCCGGCATCATGTTTCGCGACATCACCACGCTGCTCGGCGACGCGCGTGCGTTTCGCCGCGCCGTCGATGAACTGGTTCAGCCCTGGGCAGGCTCGAAAATCGACAAGGTCGCGGGCATGGAAGCGCGCGGGTTCATCCTCGGTGGCGCCGACGCGCATCAGGTGTCGGCGGGATTCGTGCCGATCCGCAAGAAAGGCAAACTGCCGCACACGACCGTCAAGATCGCTTACTCGCTCGAATACGGCCTGGACGAAATGGAAGTTCACGCCGACGCCATCCAGAAAGGCGAGCGCGTCATCCTGATCGACGACCTGATCGCGACGGGTGGAACTGCGGAAGGCGCGGTGAAGCTGCTGCGCCAGATCGGCGCCGATGTCATCGCGGCGTGCTTTATCGTCGATCTGCCGGAATTGGGCGGGGCAGCGAAACTGCGTGCGCTGAACGTGCCGGTGCGCACGCTGATGGCCTTCGAGGGCCACTGAGCCTTACATCTTGTGCAGGATCAGAGTGAGTTCCAGTTCGCGGAAGCTCGTATAGTTGGCGCGAATCCATTTGTGCAGCTCGGATGACTGGTCCTGCGTCGAGCGCAGATAGTCCGTGAACGAGAAGTTCGTTCGCCCGATCACCGATTTCAGGAATGCGGGAAGGGCTGCGATCTCAAGCGGGCGCGCATCGCCATAGGCGTCCGGCAGCGTGCTTCCGCGCAAAACAAATTCGTTTTCCACCGGCACGATCGGAACGCGCGGAAAGTTCTTGTGCAGCATCGACCATGCGCGGATCGATGCGCGGTCGTTTCCGGCAAGAAAAAGCAGAATCGGCTCTGTGCCCTTCCGTTCGGCCTCCTTCATGTAGCCGATTTCGGAAACGATCCTGAAAAAATCGTCGAAGGCGTGAAAGCCGAGATCGACGACCTTGGCGACGCCATCGTTCAGAACGATGCGATCCATCAGCGCCATCTGCCCGAACGTATCGGTAATCAGCGCGGTCTCTGTCAGTTCGGGAAGGTAATCGAGCAGCGACGGTTCGCGCAGATTGATGTCGAACGCCGTCACCGCGCCGTTCTGCAACAGCAGAAACTCCGTCAGAAGCCGAGCGAGAATGGTTTTGCCAACATCGGGGCGGGGCGAGCAGACGATATAGACGGGCGTGCGGCGCATCGCGCTTTATCGGTCAGTTCTCGCCAATGATGCGCGGAATGCTCTTTTCCTTCGTGCCGATGATTTCCGGCAGCTTGATGCGGTCGAACTCGGCCCAGACGTTGCCGAGCCAGTGACGCACATAGCCGCGCAGCACGAACGAGTAGTTTGCCGGTTCGTCGCGCGTGCCTTTGTTGGCGACGAATTTCAGGAACGGCACCGAGGCGACTTCGACCTGCTCGTAGGCCATTTCGTTGAGCTTCGGGATCGTGATTTCGGACGCATTCTTGATGCGCCGGAAATAGGAATTGTAGGTCGCCTGATCCCACTCGAAGAAACTCGTGTTGTTAATGAAGTTCTTCACCAGAAAATACTTCGCGCCATCCATGAAGTTCGCGGTTTCCGCGATTTCATCGAGCGAGGCGATCGAGGGGCCGAGGATGTGAAATACGGCGAACGTGATCTGTCCCGATTTCGCGGCGTCGAGGAAACCGATGTCGCGCAGCGCGGCGAGGGTCGGCGACAGAAGTCCTGCACGCACGTCGATCACAGTTACCGCGTTGCCCGATGTGTTCAGCGTATCGAAGATCTTCATCTGGTCTGATGTCGAATTCATATCGACTATTTCGGTTACGTCCGGATGAAACCGCTTCAGGGTTCCGCGCGGCGATTCCGTGTCGAAGGCACGCGCGGGGATATTGTTCGCGGTGAAATAATCGAGAACGGTGCGCGAGACGGTTGTCTTGCCGACCCCGCCCTTATCCGCACCCACCACGATGACTGCCGGCTTCGCCATAAACTTTCCTAACGCGCTACGCCACTCACGCCTGACGCGAACGATACGACACTATTGGAGCCCGATGTTGCCCGAAAAACGCCCTGCATGGTGCGCGTGCATCACTGCTTTCCGTCGGAACATGGCAGAAACAAGGGAGAATTCAATTCCT
>JAFKKP010000076.1 GCA_017305515.1 Hyphomicrobiales bacterium | reverse complement strand
GGCAGTCTCCTGCCGAGGCGCGAAGGTTAGCTACGGACCTACTCCGCTGATTGCTTGCGTTCGCGCTCGCTCGGGCCGAAGCCGTAACCCAGATCCCAGATCAGGTGACGCGCGCCGCCGAGCAGATGATGAAGCAGCGCCCATGTGTAACCGAACACGATGACGCGGCCGATCCAGCTCGACGTGAAGGCCTGCATCTGCGCGTAGGCACCGGGGCCGGATGCGGTCGCGATCAGGTACCAGGCAAGAAGGATCGTTCCGAAATAAAGCGCGATGCCGGTGATGCGATGGACGATCGACATCGCCATCGTCAGCGTCCAGCGGTAGGTGAGGAAGGGCGAGAGCGGACGGTCGATCCGTGGGGTCATGTTCAGCTTCGACGGTTTGCTGGCGACAGGAGGAGAGTCGCCGGCCGGCATGCGGGATCGCGTTAGAGGATTTCTATTTACGGAGTGGAATTACCGAGCGCAACGCCGAAGTTGGCATACCACGAACAGCAGTTCAGAGCTTCAAATAGGCTTATATCAAAGGCGATTGGTAGCCATCGCGAAATGCCGTCGCAAACGTAATTCATTACTTGTATGCCATAGCCTTCACTCATCAATCCGGCTAATGACGCCGAAGAAAATAAGAAGACGCGCATGATCGCCGGGCTGGATTCGACGCAACTTTTTGAGCTTGTCGCGCTGCTGCTCGTCACCGGCGCTCTTGCCGGATTTCTCGCCGGCATTTTCGGCATCGGCGGCGGCGCGGTTCTGGTGCCGGTTCTCTACGAATGTTTCCGTCTTGCGGGTGTGCCGCTCGATGCGCGCATGCCTCTGTGCATCGGCACGTCGCTCGCGATCATCATCCCGACCTCGATCCGCTCGTGGCAGGCACACCGCAAGCGCGGATCGGTGGACATCGACATTCTGCTGAAGTGGGCGCTGCCGGTTCTGATCGGCGTCATCGTCGGCAGCGTGATCGCGCGCTACGCGCCGGAAAAACTTTTCAAATATGTGTTCGTCGGCGTGGCGTGGTCTGCCGCCGCGCGACTGTTGCTGGGAAAAGAAAACTGGAAGCTCGGCGACGAGATGCCGAAGGGCTTCTTCATGCGCGTCTACGGGTTTTTCATCGGCTTGCTATCGACGCTGATGGGAATCGGCGGCGGGCTGTTCTCCAATTTGCTGATGACGTTTTACGGTCGCCCGATTCATCAGGCGATCGGCACATCGGCGGGACTTGCGGTGCTGATCTCGATCCCCGGCGCGCTCGGCTACATCTATGCGGGCTGGCCGGCGGCGATGCGCCATCCCGATGTCGCGGCGTTACAATTGCCGTTCGCTATCGGATACATCTCGCTGATCGGGACTTTGCTGGTGATGCCGACAAGTCTGCTGACCGCGCCGCTCGGCGTGAAGGTCGCGCATCTGATGAGCAAACGGACGCTGGAAAAAGCGTTCGGGTGTTATCTTCTGATCGTCAGTTCGCGGTTCGTGGTGAGTTTGCTGTTCGGGGTGTGACGTTCTCTCAATTGTCATGCCCGGCCTTGTGCCGGGCATCCCGGTAACCAAAGCACAGCGCCTCATTCATCGGGATCGCCGGGACGAGCCCGGCGATGACAATAAAACCTATTTCCCGTACAATCCCTTATACGTCTCGCGCAGCACGTTCTTCTGCACCTTGCCCATCGTGTTGCGCGGCAGATCGTCGACGAAGATCACGCGCTTTGGCATTTTGAATTTCGCCAGCCGTCCATCGAGCGCCTTCATGACGGCGGCCTCGTCGAGCTTCGCTTCCTTGCTGTTGACGACCACAGCGGTAACGCCTTCGCCGAAATCCGCATGCGGCAGGCCAATCACTGCGGACTCAGTCACGCCGGGAATCGCGTCGATCTCGCTCTCGACTTCCTTCGGGTAGACGTTGAAGCCGCCGGAAATCACCAAGTCTTTCCCGCGACCGACGATATGCGTGTAACCCTGCGCGTCGATCTTGCCGAGATCGCCGGTGATGAAGAATCCATCCGGGCGAAATTCCGTCGCGGTCTTTTCCGGCATGCGCCAGTAACCCTTGAACACGTTCGGGCCTTTGACTTCGATCATCCCAATCTCTTCGCGCGCCAGTTCCTTCCCCGATTCAGGATCGGTGACACGCACGCTCACGCCCGGCAGCGGAAAGCCGACAGCACCCGGCACGCGCTCGCCGTCGTAAGGATTCGACGTATTCATGTTGGTTTCGGTCATGCCGTAACGCTCAAGCACGGCGTGGCCGGTGCGCGCGCTCCATTCGCGATGCGTCTCGGCAAGCAGCGGCGCGGAGCCGGAGATAAAGAGCCGCATGTGCCTTGTGGATTCTTTGGTCAGGTTCGGTGACGCCAAGAGGCGCGTGTAGAAGGTCGGCACGCCCATCAGCACGGTGGCGCGTGCCATCAGCTTGATGATGAGTTCGGGATCGAGCTTCGGCAGGAAGATCATCGACGCGCGCGCAAACAGCGTGACGTTGCTCGCCACGAACAAGCCATGCGTGTGATAGATCGGCAGCGCGTGGATCAGCACGTCCTTGTTCGTGAAACGCCAGTATTCGACAAGCGACAGCGAATTCGACGCGAGATTGTCGTGCGTCAGCATCGCACCTTTCGAGCGGCCCGTGGTGCCGGACGTATAGAGAATGGCGGCGAGATCGTCGTTGGCGCGCTTGACCGTTGCGAAGTCCGCGCTCTGCTTTGCCGCGCCGTCGCTCAACGAGCCTTTGCTGTTCGAGTCGACCGTATCGACCTTCGCGCCGATCTTGTCCGCTAGGGCTGCGATGCCGGCCTGTTTCGACGGATCGCACACGACGAGCGACGGCTCGGCGTCGCCGATGAAGTAATCGAGTTCGTTGAGCGTGTAGGCGGTGTTGAGCGGCAGGAACACCGCGCCCGCGCGCACGGTGGCGAGATAGAGCACAAGCGCCGCGACGGATTTTTCCGTTTGCGCTGCAACACGGTCGCCGGGCTTCACGCCGCGCGAGACCAGATAATTCGCCATGCGCCCGGCCTGCGCGACCAGATCGCTGTAGCTGATGATCGCGCCATCCGCCGTCTCGATGGCGATCTTTGCGCCATCCTTGAGTCGGTCGAACAGGCGCGAAAACAGATTGGCGTTCGGTTGAGCGTTCATGCAACATTCTCGCGGGAGATTTTCCGAAAGAGTTACAGCACTCGAAACAGCGAAAGACAACAAGCATGAGCGCCAAGAAAAAGATCGCATGGATCACGGGCGGCGGCACGGGCATCGGCCTCGGCGGCGCGCAGGAACTGGCGAAAGACGGTTGGACCGTCATCATTTCCGGCCGCCGCAAGGACGTGCTTGACGACGCGGCGAAAACCATCGAGGGCGGCGCGGAAGTCATGCCGCTCGATGTCGGCAATGCTGCGGATTGCGAGAAGGTCGCGAAGGCCATCGTGGCGAAACACGGCCGCATCGATCTGCTCGTCAACAGCGCGGGTCTCAACGTGCCGAAGCGAAGCTGGGACGATGTCACCACCGAAGGCTGGGACAAGGTCGTCGACATCAATCTCAACGGGCTGATGTATTGCATGAAGGCCGTGCTGCCGGCGATGCGCGCGCAGAAGGACGGCTGCATCATCAATGTCGCGTCATGGGCGGGGCGTCACGTCTCGAAGCTGACGGGGCCGGCCTACACCGCGACCAAGCACGCCGTGCTGGCGCTGACGCATTCGTTCAACATGGACGAGTTTAAGAACGGCCTGCGCGCGACGTGTCTGTCGCCCGGCGAAGTCGCAACGCCGATCATGAAGCTGCGTCCGGTGCCGCCGAGCGAAGACGACATGAAGCGCATGTTGCAGGCCGACGATCTCGGCAAGACCATCGCGTTCGTGGCGAGCATGCCGCCGCATGTCTGCATCAACGAAATCCTCATCAGCCCGACATGGAACAGAAGTTTCGTAAGCGCGTCGTTGTGAGGGTCACGTAAAGACCGCAACTCGGTTTCACCCATCACAAAGATTTTTTCTACGAACCCCGCCGCCATAACCTCCGTAGTTCCGGGCAATGGCGGCGGGATCGGTTCGATCCAACCGCCGCCGTTGATCCGGCGGATGTCCGCCGGAACTTTCAATCTCATCGGGAGACGAAATCATGAAGCGCATTGCATTGCTTTCGGCCGTTGCGTTCGCCGCATTGGCCCTCACCGCGCCGGTTCAGGCGCAGGACAAGATGATGTCGAATGAGAAGACCGTGATGGTCGGCGGCGCGCCGATGTATCCGTCGAAGAACATCATCGAGAACGCGGTCAACTCGAAGGACCACACCACCCTCGTCGCCGCGGTCAAGGCCGCCGGCCTCGTCGAGACGCTTTCCGGCCCCGGCCCGTTCACGGTCTTCGCGCCGGTCAACGCCGCCTTCGAGGCGCTGCCCGCCGGCACGGTCGACACGCTGCTGAAGCCGGAGAACAAGGCGAAGCTCGTCGCCGTGCTCACCTATCACGTCATCCCGGCGAAGCTCTCGGCCGCCGACATCGACAGCGCCTATGCCAACATG
>JAFKKP010000075.1 GCA_017305515.1 Hyphomicrobiales bacterium | reverse complement strand
GCCGATATACTGATCGACCGGCATCATGCGATCGGCGACTTTCGGCGCCGTTGGCGCGCTCTCGTTCCACGGATCGGTGAAACGCGCGAAATACCACGATGAGTCCACAAACGTGTCCATCGTGTCGGTTTCGCGTTGCGCCTTGCCGCCGCATTTCGGACAGGTGACGTGCTTCCATGTTGGATGATGATCGAGCGCGTTGCCGGGTTTGTCGAACGACACGTCTTCCGGCAGCACGACAGGAAGATCCTTGTCCGGCACAGGCACAACGTCGCATTTCGGACAATGGATGATGGGAATTGGGCAGCCCCAGTAACGCTGACGCGAAATACCCCAGTCCCGCAGGCGGAAGTTGACTTCGCGGCGGCCCCAGCCTTCTTTCTCGAACATCGCGAGCGATTTCTTCATCGCGTCTTCGCACGTCATCACGCCGGGCTCGCCCGCCCATTGCACGTAGCGGACGGTTTCGGTTTTCGGAGGAGTGAACGCTGTGTTCTTGACGGTCTCGCCGGTTGCGAGCGGCACGAACACGTCGATCACAGGCAAATTGTATTTGCGTGCGAAATCGAGGTCGCGCTGATCATGCGCAGGGCAACCGATGATCGCACCGGTACCGTAATCCATCAGAACGAAGTTGGCGATGTAGAGCGGCAATTTGATCGAAGCGTCGCCGGGATGCTGCGCCTTGATGCCGGTGTCGAAGCCGAGCTTTTCGGCGGTGTCGATCTCGGCCTGCGACGTGCCGATGCGGTGGCATTCTTCGATGAATGCCGCGACTTTTTTGTCTTTGTCTGCAAGCGCCTTCGCAAGCGGATGATCGGGCGACACCGCCGCAAAGGTCGGGCCGTACATCGTGTCGGGCCGCGTCGTGAACACAGGGAGCTTTTCAAACCCGGCAGGCGCACCGATCAGTTTGAATTCAAAGTGAAGACCCTCGCTGCGGCCGATCCAGTTGCGCTGCATCAGCCGCACTTTGTCCGGCCACCGCTCAAGGCCGTCGATCGCGTCGAGCAGCTCCTGTGAGTATTTGGTGATCTTGAAGACCCATTGATTGAGCTCGCGCTGCTCGACGAGCGCGCCGGAACGCCATCCGCGTCCGTCGATCACCTGTTCGTTCGCGAGCACGGTCATATCGACCGGATCCCAATTCACTTTTCGCTTCTCGCGCTCAGCCAATCCCTTTGCAAAAAAGTCGAGAAACATTTTTTGCTGATGCTTGTAATAGCTCGGATCGCAGGTCGCGAATTCGCGCGACCAGTCGAGCGACAGCCCCATCGTCTGGAGCTGCTTCTTCATCGCGGCGATATTTTCGTAAGTCCATTTCTTCGGCGCGACCTTGCGCTCAATTGCGGCGTTTTCCGCCGGCAGGCCGAAGGCGTCCCATCCCATCGGGTGGAGGACATTGTAGCCCTTGGCGCGCATGTAGCGCGCGACCACGTCGCCCATCGTGTAGTTGCGGACGTGACCCATATGGATGCGCCCCGACGGATAGGGGAACATTTCCAGCACGTAGTATTTGGGCCTCGGATCGTCGTTTTTGGTGGCAAAAATCGCCTTTTCATCCCACAGGCGTTGCCAGCGCGGCTCGGATTCGCGGGCGTTATAGCGTTCGGTCGTCATCTTGGGGCGTCTGCTGGAGGGTGATTTGAGGCGGCAGACTAGCCATAAAAGACTGCGATGGGTCAACGCCTTGGCGCCGATCCGGCCTCGGTCAGGTGCAATTTCAGGAGATCAGCTCGCGAGCGAAATGACCTGGTCGGTGGCTCTGATCAGCGCGTGCTCGATCACGGTATTGCGGCCGCGGCGCTTGGCAGCATAGAGAGCGGCATCTGCAGCTTCGAGCAAGTCATTCTGCGGCTGCGCTTCGCTCGGCGAGATCGACGCCACGCCGACGCTGACTGTGATGACCTTGGCGGCGCTCATGCTGTGCGGGATTGCGAGCTGCTCGACCTGCGCGCGCACACGCTCGCCGATGGACATCGCGCCGGAAGCGTCGCTGTTCGGCAGCAGCAGGCAGAATTCCTCGCCGCCATAGCGCGCAGCGAAGCCCGACACTTCATTGGCGATAGCGGACAGCGTCTCGCCGATGCGGCTGAGACACGCGTCGCCTTCGGGGTGGCCGTAGGTGTCGTTGAACAACTTGAAGTGATCGACGTCGATCATCATCAGCGACAGGCTCGTCTCTGTCTGCAATGCCTTCATCCATTCGAACTCGAGGCGGCTCTGCAATCCGCGCCGGTTGGCAAGCCCCGACACCATATCGACCGAGGCGATGACGGTAAGACGGTCATTGGCCGCGACCATTTCGCGTTCGCGCGCCGCAAGTTGAGACGCCATCATATTGAACGCGCGTGCGAGCGGAGCGAACTCGTATGGCATGTTGGCGTTCGAGGCGCGTACGGTAAGGTCTCCGCGACCGAAACGATTTGCAATATCGGTCATCGCCCGAATAGGACGGATAATCAGCCGCTCGCCCGCGATCCATGCGCCCAGCAGCGCCAGCAATCCGACCAGACCGAGCTGAATGTAAGCTGTCAGGATGTCGCGATCGATGTCGCCGAGCATCTTGGCTTCGTTGATGCTGACAATGAGCCGCGCCTTCGTGCCGGCGACACGCGCAAACGAAACCGCTTTCTTCTCGCCGTCAGCCGACTCGAAGGAAATCGAGCCGGATTCGCGGTTGAGATTGATCTCGCGATGAGCGACCGCTTCAAGCAACGAAGTATCCTTGAGTGGAAGACCGATTGAATCCTGATGTTCGGGCCGCGCGGCGAGAATGACGCCCATACTGTCGATCAGAAATACGGAGACGCCGGCGCGCGAGATGCGATCGGTCATCAACTGCGACATCCATTTGAGATCGACAGCGGCAATAATGACAGCTTCGGGGCCGCCATCGACGGCAGAAACCGGATAGGCGGCGATGATCGTCGGCAAATTTGCGGCGCGGCTGAAGATATAATCGCTCAGGACGAATTCATGGGATTCAAGCGCGTGCCTGAAATAGTTGCGATCGCTCAGATCGAGCCCGAGAATGTTAGTCGCGGTCGAACACTGGATCTTTCCGTCGGTTCCTAGAATCGAAAGACTGCGAATCCACGGCAGATCGACGCGCAGGCTTGCGCGCATGATCGCGCAGCCGCGGCCCTGCTGGGAAGCCGCCGCGTAGATATAGGCCGATGATTTCAGGACCGCCTGCACGGTCGAGATGATTTCGCGCTGCGCATCGGCTGTATGCCGTGCAAGCTCCGACAGTTCGCTCGCGGCCTGCTCGACCTGTCTGGCGCGGGTGTTTTCGAGCACGCGCACGCGGTCCACCATCAAGGGAACCACGAGAATCAGCGCAAGCAGCACGAGCCGCGCGCGAATCCCGACAAGCGCCTTGAGTTTTGACGTGCTGCGGCCGAAACTGACGATCGACATCGATCTTCCCCTTGCCCCCACGGCTGAAGCTAGGGAAAAGGCTTCAAAAACCTTTCCGCCAATTTCGTAAAATTTGAACGATCCTGAATCGCCGGATAACGATCCAATCTCATGCAGACTGAAACGCACTCAAAAGTAACCGGCGATTCACCAAACGGGCTGGCGTTAGTCGAGGCCGAAATTGCGCGTGCCTGCAAGGATGCGCGGCGCGAACGCTCATCGGTAACGCTCATTGCCGTGTCGAAGACTTTCGAGTCCGATGCGATTTCTCCAGTCATCGCTTCGGGACAGCGCGTATTCGGTGAGAACCGCGTGCAGGAGGCCAAAGCGAAATGGCCCGGTTTGATTTCGGCCCACCCTGGGATCGAATTGCACCTGATAGGTCCGCTTCAATCCAACAAAGCGAAGGAAGCTGTTGCGCTGTTCGACGCCATCCATTCCGTGGACCGGCCGAGCATTTGCGAAGCGTTAGCCAAAGAACTGGCAAAGCAAATCGTTAAGCAAGACCGCAAGCCTTTATTGTTCGTGCAACTGAACACCGGCGAAGAACCGCAAAAGGCCGGTGTGATACCGCGCGAGGCCGACGCGTTTATTTCAAGCTGCCGCGACAAATACGGATTGGAGATTTCCGGCCTGATGTGCATTCCGCCGGTCGACGAGCCCCCGGCGGCGCACTTCGCGTTGACGGCCAAGATCGCTGCGCGCAACGGGTTGAAGTTGCTATCGATGGGAATGAGTGCCGACTTCGCGACGGCCATTCAACTCGGCGCGACCCATGTGCGCGTCGGCTCCGCCATTTTTGGGCACCGCTGATTATCCAATTTCGATTCGCGTCGAAGGTCCGATACGCGATAGGAGTTGCTGCATTGCGTATTTCGTCATGCCGACGCATCCGGCGGTCGGCGAAAAATTCTCGCGCGCGAGATGGAGAAAGACCGCGCTTCCTTTTCGCGTAATTCGTGGCCGCGTGTTGTAGTCGATCTCGACAATGAAATCGTAGAGATCGTCGTCGCGCTTCAACCTGTCGCCGGTATCGTTGCCGCTGCGCCGGATCGGTTGATTGTAGTGGCGGTCGGCGGGATCCTCGGACCACGCATCGGTCGACGTGATCGCGCGTACCGGAAGAAACGTGCGCGGACGAACATGACGAT
>JAFKKP010000074.1 GCA_017305515.1 Hyphomicrobiales bacterium | reverse complement strand
CCCTTGGCTTCGCGGCACAACGCCTTCTTGATCGCGGCATTAACGAAAATCCGCTCGACGCGCGGCTCCTGCGCGGCGTCGCGGATGACGTTGAGATGCGTCGGCGTCCAGACTTTCGGATCGACGTCGAGCCGATCCTCGCGCACCATCATCACCGCCGACATTTCCTCGCGTTCCTGACGCGACAGCAGACGATCGGGCATCGGAGTCAGCCAGATGTCGGCGTCGAGTCCAACCTGATGGCTTGCATGACCCGTGAGCATCGGCCCGCCGCGCGGCTGCGACATGTCGCCGACGAGAATTCCGTTCCAGCCTGCGTCCTTCTTCGCCTTCACCGACAGCCGTTTCACCAGATCGACCATGTCCGGCAGTGCCCAGTTGCGATTGCGCGACAGCCGCATCACCTGCCACGTCTCGCCGGTGATCGGCAGTGCCTCCGCGCCCGCCATGCAGCCCTTGGCGTAGAAGCCGACAGGATGCGGCGGAAGTTTCGCGGCCGACAGGGCGCGGCCGAACAGTTCCTTGGCCGGCAGTTTCGGATCTTTCGGATTGGACAGCGGCGGCAGCGGCTTCGGATCGACCGTGCCCTTGTCCTGCGCAAATGACGGCATGCTCGCGGCGATCAGAAACGGCAGTGCGAGGACAATCGAATGGCGATGGATCATGGTGAGAACCCAGTCCCGGCAGCCGGAAGCAACGTGCTTTAACGAAACATTAGCCATGACTTTGACTGACGAAAATTCGCGCGGAATGCAAATCAAAGGCTCGTTTGTTGTGCAGTTCTTCGGCGGGGCGTGACACGCTACCAAACGCGCGCGGCGCGCGTTGGTCGGAGCCCTGAAATCAACGGTTTTTTGAATATCGCTTCGGTTTCGGATTACCGCAGTCAGCCTTCAAAACGGGCATCGGTCGCTCCATCCCGGCGAGCGAGACAGGCCAAAAGCACAAGCGGCTGAAAGGGATACCGATTTTTCAGACACTTGTAAGAAAACTGCCTTGCAGAATGTATGGGGCGCGCTGAGATGCCGATGGATCGGCCAAAACCAAAACACAAAATCAAAAAGTCGTTGCCTGTACGAACGAATCCGTCCGCGCGAAAAGCTCACGCCGCGCCGAAACTGGAGTCGAAGGCCCGCAACGCCGCCGCCGAAATCGGCGACATCGTGCGCACACGTGCCGAAGTCGAGGCCGCGCTTGCCGAGGCGCAGAAGTCCGACGAGCGCCTGCGCGAAGCCATTGACATTCTGCCGCAGGGCATCGTGTTTCTCGATGCCGAAGGCCGCTACATTCTCTGCAACAAGAAATACTCCGAGATCTATCACAAGAGCGCCGACCTGTTCCGGCCGGGCGCTTACCTGAAAGATACGCTGCGGATCGGCGTCGAGCGCGGCGATTATCCCGAAGCCGAAGGCCGCGAGGAAGAATGGATCGCCGAGCGGCTTGCGAAACTCAATCGCCCCGGCGAGCGGCATGAGCAAACTCTTTCCGACGGCCGCGTCATCCTGATCGAGGAACGCAAGACCGGCGACGGCGGGCTGATTGGCCTGCGCGTCGACATCACCGAACTGAAACAGCGCGAGGCTTCGTTCCGCCTGCTGTTCGACGGCAATCCGGTGCCGATGATCGTGTGCGCGCAGGACGACGAGCGCATCATCAGCGTCAACGACGCCGCGCTGTCGCATTACGGCTATTCGCGCGAGGATTTCCAGAAATTGAAAATCGCGCACATTCAGGCCTTCGAGTCCGAGGCGCCGTGGACCGGCGACCAGACCAAGGAAGAGCGCGTCGCGCGGACCTGGAAGCACATCAAGGCCGACGGCTCGCTGATCGACGTCGCGATCTATTCGCGCGATCTGACGTTCGACGACAAGCCGGCGGTTCTGCTCGCGCTGATGGACATCACCGAACGCAAGCGCGCCGAGGCGCGGCTGGCCTTCATGGCGCAGCATGACGGCCTGACCGGATTGCCGAACCGCATTCTGCTGCGGCAGAAACTGGACGAACTGCTGGTGAGCACACGCCGCAGCGGCGACAAGGTCGCGGTGCTGTTTCTCGATCTCGACAATTTCAAAGCCATCAACGATACGCTCGGTCACGCAATCGGCGATAAACTTCTCAAAGGAGTCACCAAGCGGCTGAAGTCGTCGCTGCGCGAGGACGATTCGGTCGCGCGGCTCGGCTCCGACGAATTCGCCGTGGTGCAGGCCGGCGTTCAGCGGCCTGAGGATGTTGCCTTCACGGCGCGCAGGCTGATCGACGCGATCGGCGAGCCTTATCTGTTCGACGGCCACACCATCGTCAGCGGCGCGTCCATCGGCATCGCGATTGCACCGGGCGACGGCGACGACGCCGAGCGGCTTTTGAAAAATGCCGATATGGCGCTGTCGCGCGCCAAGTCCGAAGGCCACGGCACGTTCTCGTTCTTTGAATCGGAAATGGACGCGCGCGCGCAGACCCGCCGCCGCATTGAAATAGACTTGCGCGACGCCATCGAGAACAGCGTCTTGCAGCCTTATTATCAGCCGCTGGTCGATCTGAAATCCGGCCGCATCACCGGCTTCGAGGCGCTGGTGCGCTGGCCGCATCCGGAACGCGGCATGATTCCGCCCGGCGAATTCATTCCGGTCGCGGAAGAAACCGGACTTATCAACGCCGTCGGCGGACTGATGCTGCGCCGCGCCTGCATGGATGCCGCGAAATGGCCGGACGATGTGCGTGTCGCCGTCAACCTGTCGCCGCTGCAATTCCGTGTCGGCAATCTTCTGTCGGTCGTGATGGACGCGCTGAAACATTCCGGATTGTCTCCGCGGCGTCTCGAACTGGAAATCACCGAGACGCTGTTGCTGGATAAAAGCGATCAGGTGCTGGCGACGCTGCATGCGCTGCGCGCGCTCGGCGTTCGCATTTCGATGGACGATTTCGGCACCGGCTATTCGTCATTGAGCTACCTGCGCAGTTTTCCGTTCGACAAGATCAAGATCGACCAGTCCTTCGTGCGCGGGCTTGCGAGCAATCACGACGCGCAGGCGATCGTGCGCTCCATCGTCAGCCTCGGCAAAGGTCTCGGCGTGACGATCACCGCCGAAGGCGTCGAGACCGAAGACGAATTGAGCTGTCTTCGTGCTGAAGGTTGCGATGAAGGCCAGGGCTTCCTGTTCAGCAAGGCGCGCGCGAACGGCGAGATCACGCAGCTTCTGCTGGCGCAGCGCGCGGCAAACGATCAGGCCGTGGCTTAAGCGCACCTTCGCATCCGCTTGCGCAAGGTGGCGGACACCCTTTTTGAATTCTTGCCCATTTTCCATTTTTGAAATGGAGCGCCGGGAGGCGCCAGAGGCTTGCGAGGCCTCTTGTGACGAGCCTTTGCGAGAGGCCCGTCCGCGTGCCTTGACGCGACGGCTTGCGAGACCGTCACGCGAGGCGCGCGCGTTACGACATCGATGAGGTTGCGAAGCTCACCGCGCGAACGCTGCGCCTCCCGGCGCTCCACCGACCGCCTCCGTCGTGAGCGGAGGGGCGGGGCCGCCCATTGCGTCATGAGCGCACCGGCGACCCGTACCATATAGGATATAATAGGAATAAAATCAAGTCTCGGCATTGTCGTCCTCGCTCAACCTTCTGCTAGGCTGGCCGTATTTCGGATCGTCCCGCGAGGCAGGACTGTGGCTCAAAGAGGCTTTTTGCTGATCGCCGACATTACCGGCTACACGATGTTTCTGACGCAATCCGAATTGGAGCATGCGCAGGGCATCCTCGATGCGCTATTCAAGAGCATCTTTGCCGAGATCGTCGCGCCGATCACGCTGTCCAATCTTCAAGGCGATGCGGTGCTCACCTATTTCCCCGACGAGAAAGTGCCGCAACGGCAATTTCCGCTCGACGCCATCGAGCGCATCTATTGCAGTTTCGCCGACACGCTTGCGGCGATGCGCCTGAACACGACCTGCACCTGCAACGCGTGCAGCAACATGAATCTGCTCGATCTCAAATTCTTTCTCCATCATGGCGTTTATGCGTTGCAGGAGCTGGGCGGACGCACGGAATTGCAGGGCGCGGATGTCATTCGTGTGCATCGGCTGATGAAGAACACCGTCACCAAGGACACCGGCATCAAGGCCTATGCGCTTGTCACCGAGAGTGCGGCGCAGGCCATCGGCTTGCCGGACTTTTTCTCCGCCACGATCCGTCATGTCGAGCACAGCGAGAATTTCGGCGAGACTCAGTGTTACGTCTACGATCTTGCGCCAGTGTTCGCACGCTGGCGCGCGTCACGCCGCATCACCGTTGCGGCGGATGAGCCCTATGCGTTCGAGTCGATGGAATGCGATCTGCCGGTGCCGCCCGCGGTCGCGTGGTCGTACATCGCGGATGTCGAGAAGAAAATCCGCTGGCAGCAGGGTCTCGACGGAATGACCATGACGAAAC
This sequence comes from Hyphomicrobiales bacterium, assembly GCA_017305515.1. Classification (GTDB taxonomy): domain Bacteria; phylum Pseudomonadota; class Alphaproteobacteria; order Rhizobiales; family Xanthobacteraceae; genus Afipia. The sequence continues at coordinate 231 of JAFKKP010000074.1, read as the reverse complement.
TCGCGCGCGGTCGTGTTGCCAACGGATCGATCCAGCATTGCGCGCACGGGAAGACCTCGACGATTCACGACATCGTCGATTGGCGGCCGTTCGACTACATTACCTATTACATTCGCGCGCCGCTCGGCACCAGGGTCCGGCAGATGGCGGAGTTCACGCCGCTCGAAGGCGGCGGAACGCATCTGTCGCTGCGCTGCGCGCTGCCTGAAGGCGGCAACGGTTTGAAGGTCG
>JAFKKP010000319.1 GCA_017305515.1 Hyphomicrobiales bacterium | reverse complement strand
TTCGCGGTCCCCGGCTCGCCGCTCGATCCGCGCGCGGCCGGCCCCCACGATCTCCCCCAGCAGGGCGCGCCGCTGACGACCTGCGCGCAGGACGTGATCGATGCGGTGGCGCCGATCATGGAGCGGCCGATTCAACTGCCGATGCTGGAGCCGGGACGCGGAGAGAGCGAAAGCGAGCCGCACGCCGACGAGCGCGCGCGCATCGTCAGCCTGCTCGGCCCTTCGCCCGTTGGAATAGACGATCTGGTGCGGATGGCCGATACCTCCGCGGCCGTCGTCCGAACCGTGCTGCTGGAACTTGAACTCGCTGGACGGCTGGAGCGCCACGGCGACGGCATGGTGACGCTGGTGTAGTTCGCCCCCACCCGCGCCATAAGCACAAACGCTTATGGCGCCGCCCTCCCCACAAGGGGGAGGGAGAAAAGCAAACACTAGTGCAGCATCTCTTGATCCCTCCCCTCGATGGGGAGGGTGGCTGGCTGAAAGCCAGTCGGGTGGGGTGACATGTGTAAATGACTACCGATAAATCGGCGCGCCCGCAGGCGACGCGGTCGATCCGCCATCGACGAAAATTTCCTGACCCTGCACATGCGCAGCGTCATCCGACGCGAGAAATAAAACCGTCTTGGCAATGTGATCGGCTTCGCCAATGCGGCCGAGCGGCGTCGAGCGAGAGATACGCGCCTCTAACGCCTTCTCGGCTTCCGGTGTCGCGATGCCCGGTCCCCAGATCGGCGTGCGCGTGCCGCCCGGTGCGACGACGTTGACGCGAATGCCGCGCGGCGACAGTTCGGACGCCATCACACGCGCCATCGCACGCACACCCGCTTTAGTCGCCGCATATGCCGAGTAGCCCGGATTGCCGAGCACGCTGATCACTGAACCATTCAAGATGATCGAGCCGTTGTCGTTCATGTGAGGCACCGCCGCCTGCACGGTGAAGAAAACCCCGGTGAGATTCGTCCTGATGACTTTCTCGAATGCCTCGAGTGTCGTGCCGCCGATCGGCGTGTTGCCGGGAATGCCGGCATTCGCAAACACGATGTCGAGCTTGCCGAATTTTTTCACGGCGTCCGCGATCGCGTTTTCGAGCTGCTTGGGATCGGTCGCGTCGGCTTTGATGGCGAACGCGCCGTGCCCGATTTCCGCCATTGCGGAATGGAGTCGGTCACTGTCTCGCCACGTTATCGCCACTCGCGCCCCTTCCGACGCAAACAGCTTCGCGGTCGCAAGTCCAATGCCGCTGTTGCCGCCGGTGATGAACGCCGTCTTGCCCTTAAGCCTCATGAAACGCTCCTGTTTTATTGGTTTAATGATGAAACCATATTGTCAGGTAGCGTTTCTGGTCCTATATTGCAACCACAATGCCGTGATCGGAGGTGAAATTTATGCGACGCAAAAGTTTGGTGAACGACACCTGCCCGATCGCCCGGACGCTCGACGTCATCGGCGACTGGTGGTCGCTCTTGATCGTGCGCGAAGCGATGATGGGCACGCGCCGGTTTTCGGATTTTCAGAAGCATCTTGGCGTTGCGAAAAACATTCTCAGCACGCGGCTGAAAACGCTTGTGGCGCAGGGCATTCTTGAATTGAAGGACAATGCCGATGGCGGCTCGTATCAGGACTATGTGCTGACGCCGAAGGGCCGCGGCCTGTTTCCGGTGCTGGTGGCACTGCGCCAGTGGGGGGAAGAGTTCTCGTTTCGCAGAGGTGAGAAATACGCGAAGCTGCTCGACCGCCAGACGCGCCGGCCGCTGCAAAAGTTGCAGATCCGCGCATTCGACGGGCGTATCTTGAATCAGGCGGACACGGTCGTGGAGCCTGTCGCCGCCGCCTGAGCCATTATAACTTGGACGTCAGATCGCGCCGCGCGATCTCGTCGGCTTCCAGCTTCGCCATGTCGAGAAGATAGGCCAGCATGTCGTGGCCGTGGATGCGCGAAAGCTGCGCGAGTTCGCCTGCCTGCCGTGAAACAAAACGTGCCGCTTCCGCCGGGCCGCCGTCGCCAGGCTGTTCGTCCTCGTCCGACCAATCGTTGGCGCCCTCGCCCGTGGCCATTGCCGGCCCTTGTCTGACCACGCCGGAATCAGCGCAGGTTGTACCGGGAAGGATAAAATACACGCATAGCGTGTGCAACCCAAAATAGGCATATTTTCACAGAACAACCGGCATCAAGGCTGCTTTGCGGCCAATTCACCGGTCCGCGATTTGACAGGACAGCCTGTTTTACCCATGTATCGGGCTGACCGGGCCCTGTGAATCGCGTGATTCCGGCGTGCGTTCCCCCTGTAAGTCATTGGAATCAAATGAATCTCGTCATTGTCGAGTCGCCTGCGAAGGCCAAGACGATCAACAAATATTTGGGCCCCTCCTACGAGGTTCTGGCCTCCTACGGCCATGTCCGCGACCTGCCCGCCAAGAACGGTTCGGTCGATCCGGACGCCAATTTCCAGATGATCTGGGAGAACGATCCCAAGGCTGCCGGCCGTCTCAACGAGATCGCCAAGGCGCTCAAGAGCGCCGACAAGCTGATCCTCGCAACCGACCCGGATCGCGAGGGTGAGGCGATTTCCTGGCACGTCCTTGAAATCATGAAGGAGAAGCGCGCGCTCAAGGATCAGAAGATCGAGCGTGTCGTCTTCAACGCCATCACCAAACAGTCCGTCACCGAAGCGATGGCCCATCCGCGCCAGATCGACGGCGCGCTGGTCGACGCCTACATGGCGCGCCGCGCACTCGACTATCTTGTCGGCTTCACGCTCTCCCCTGTTCTGTGGCGAAAACTGCCGGGCGCGCGCTCGGCAGGCCGCGTGCAATCCGTCGCGCTGCGTCTGGTCTGTGACCGCGAGCTGGAAATCGAAAAATTCATTCCAAAAGAATATTGGTCGCTGCTGGCAACGCTCGCGACGCCGCGTGGCGATACGTTTGAGGCCCGCCTGGTTGGCGCCGACGGCAAAAAGCTCCAGCGCCTCGATATCGGCACCGGAGCGGAAGCCGAGGATTTCAAGCAAGCGATTGAAGCAGCGACGTTCAAGGTTACGAATGTCGAAGCGAAGCCAGCGCGGCGCAATCCGCAGTCGCCGTTCACCACATCCACGCTGCAACAGGAAGCCAGCCGCAAACTCGGCTTTGCGCCGGCACACACCATGCGCATCGCGCAGCGGCTCTATGAAGGCATCGACATCGGTGGCGAGACCACCGGCCTCATCACCTATATGCGAACCGACGGTGTTTCGATCGATCCGTCCGCCATCACGCAGGCGCGCAAAGTGATCGGCGAAGACTACGGCAACGCTTACGTGCCGGAGGCGCCGCGCCAATATACATCGAAGGCCAAGAACGCGCAGGAAGCGCACGAAGCGATCCGCCCGACGGACCTTTCGCGCCGGCCTTCGAACATCAAAGCTCGCCTCGATAACGACCAAGCGCGTCTCTACGAACTGATCTGGATGCGCACGCTGGCGAGCCAGATGGAATCTGCCGAGATGGAGCGCACCACGGTCGACATCACCGCGACCGCCGGCAAGCGCGAGCTTGAGTTGCGTGCCACCGGCCAGGTCGTGAAGTTCGATGGCTTCCTCGCTGTCTATCAGGAAGGCCGCGACGAAGACACAGAAGACGAGGATTCAAAGCGTCTTCCGGTTATCAATCAGGGCGAAGCTCTCAAGCGCGAAAGTCTCGCCGTAAACCAGCATTTCACCGAGCCGCCGCCACGCTTCTCCGAAGCGTCGCTCGTCAAGCGCATGGAAGAACTCGGCATCGGGCGGCCTTCGACCTATGCGTCGATCCTTCAGGTTTTGAAGGATCGCGGCTATGTCAAACTCGAGAAGAAGCGCCTCTATGGTGAGGACAAGGGCCGCGTCGTCGTCGCGTTCCTTGAGAACTATTTTTCGCGCTACGTCGAATTCGATTTCACGGCCGACCTCGAAGAGAAGCTCGACCGCATCTCGAACAACGAAATTTCGTGGCAACAGGTCCTGAAGGATTTCTGGACCGGCTTCATGGGCGCGGTCAATGACATCAAGGACGTGCGCGTCTCTGAAGTGCTCGACGTGCTCGACGCGATGCTTGGCGAGCACATCTACGAACCGCGCGCCGATGGCGGCGATCCCCGCCAGTGTCCGAGCTGCGGCACGGGCAAACTCAATCTGAAGGCCGGCAAGTTCGGTGCGTTCGTCGGCTGCTCGAACTATCCTGAATGCCGTTATACGCGCCCTCTCGCCTCATCGAGCGCATCGAGCGACCGCGTGCTCGGCAAGGACCCCGTGTCTGGCCTCGATGTCGCGGTGAAGGCCGGACGCTTCGGACCTTACATTCAGTTGGGCGACGCAAAGGACTATGGCGAGGACGAAAAGCCGAAGCGCGCCGGCATTCCAAAGAACATGTCGCCAGCGGATGTCGAACTCGACCTCGCGCTGAAGCTGCTGTCGTTGCCGCGCGAAGTCGGCAAGCATCCGGAAGACGGCGAGCCGATCACGGCGGGCATCGGCCGCTTCGGTCCGTTCGTGCGCCACATCAAGACCTACGCCAGCCTTGAAGCCGGTGACGACGTTTACACCGTCGGCCTCAATCGCGCCGTGACGCTGATTGCCGAAAAGATCGCGAAAGGTCCGAGCAAACGCTTCGGTGCCGATCCGGGAACGCCGGTCGGCGAATATCCCGCACGCGGCGGCACGATCATGCGCAAGAAGGGCCGCTACGGTGCCTATGTCACCATCGACGGCATCAATGCGACGATTCCGGACAGCATCGAGCCCGAAAAGCTGACGCTTGAAGAAGCCATCGCACTGATCGAGGAGCGCGCCAAAAAGACCGGTGGCAAACCGAAGCGTGCGGCAAAGAAAGCCGCGAAGCCGAAAGCGACCAAAACCGAAGCTGCAAAAGCTGAGGACGGCGAAGCCAAGCCGAAGAAAAAAGCCCCTGCCAAGAAAGCAGCGGCCAAGAAGGCTTCGGCAAAAGCTGAAACGCCCGAAGCCGTCGTCATCCCGGTGAAACCGAAGGCGACGAAACTCGCCGCGGCGAAATCCGCAACAGACGCCCCGAAGAAGAGCGCCGGTAAAGCGCGCGGATAATGAACAAGAAATATGATGCGGCGCGTGCTTTCCCCGACCGGGAAAGCATCGTCGCGTTCATCAAGTCGCATCCGGGCGAAGCCGGAACACGAGAACTAGCGCGCCATTTCGGATTGAAAAACGAATCCCGCGCGGCGCTTCGGCGCATCCTGCGCGAACTCTCCGACGAGGGCCTGATAGCGAAAAACGGCAAGAAGGTGCGCGAAGCCAAGTCTCTTCCACCGACTCTGGTCGCAGACATTACCGGACAGGACAGCGACGGCGAATTGATCGCCTCACCTGCGGAATGGCTTGCGGACGTGGACGGACCCGCGCCTGTCATTCACATCGACACACCGCGCCGACCGAAGCCCGGCACCGCCGCTGGTGTCGGCGAGCGCGTGCTGTTGAGAATTGAAAAGCCCGAGCGTGGCGCAAAGCACGCCGTTTATCGCGGTCGCGTCATCAAAGTGCTCGACAAGGCTCTGAACCGGGTTCTTGGTATCTATCGCACACTGCCAAGTGGCGACGGACGGCTCATCCCGATCGACAAGAAGCAGGTCGGTCGTGAACTTGCGATTGCATCCGCCGATTCAAAAGGTGCGCAGGACGGCGATCTCATCAGCGTCGAACTGACGCGCTCGCGCGGTTACGGGCTGCCATCGGGACGCGTCAAGGAGCGCCTCGGTTCGATCAAGACCGAAAAAGCGATCAGCATGATCGCGATTCATTCGCACGAAATCCCTCAGGAATTTCCTACTGAGGCAATTCGCGAAGCCGATCAAGCCAAGACGGCAACGCTCGCCGGGCGCGAGGATTGGCGCGGAGTGCCGCTCGTCACCATCGATCCGCCGGACGCCAAGGATCACGACGACGCCGTCCATGCCGAGCGCGACAGCGATCCCAACAACAAGGGCGGCTATATTCTCAACGTCGCCATCGCCGACGTTGCCTTCTATGTGAGGCCGGGGTCGGCGCTGGATCGCGAGGCGCTGAAGCGCGGCAATTCGGTTTATTTTCCGGATCGCGTTGTGCCGATGCTGCCCGAGCGAATTTCCAACGATCTGTGTTCATTACGGCCGGGCGAGCCACGTGGCGCGCTGGCGGTACGCATGGTGATCGGCCCGGACGGGCGCAAACGATCGCATAGTTTTCATCGCATTCTGATGCGCTCAGCCGCGAAACTGGCTTACGCGCAGGCGCAGGCTGCCATCGACGGCCGTCCCGACGACACCACCGGCCCCCTGCTCGATCCAATTCTCAAGCCGCTTTACGATTGTTACGCCCTGCTAAGGCGCGCGCGCGATGAGCGCGATCCGCTCGATCTCGATCTGCCGGAGCGGAAGATTCTGCTCAAGCCCGACGGCACCGTGGACCGCGTCGTTACGCCGGAACGGCTCGACGCGCATCGGCTGATCGAAGAGTGCATGATCCTCGCCAATGTCGCGGCCGCCGAAACGCTCGAGAAGAAGTCGCGGCCGCTGATCTATCGCGTGCATGACGAGCCGACGGTGGAGAAGGTCCACAACCTCGCCGAATTCCTCAAGACGCTGGAAATGCCGTTCACGAAAACCGGCGCGCTGCGTCCCGCCGTGTTCAACCGCATTCTCGCGCAGGTCAAAGGCCGCGATCACGAGCCGCTGGTCAATGAAGTCGTGCTGCGCTCGCAGGCTCAGGCCGAATACGCGGCGGAAAACTACGGACACTTCGGGCTGAACTTGCGCCGCTACGCGCATTTCACCTCTCCGATCAGGCGCTACGCCGATCTGGTCGTGCATCGCGCATTGATAAAGGCGCTCGGATTGGGCGAAGGTGCCCTGCCCGACAGCGAGACGTTCGAAACGTTGAGCGAAGTAGCTGCGGCAATTTCGCTCACCGAACGCCGCGCCATGAAGGCCGAGCGCGAAACCGCCGACCGGCTGATCGCGCATTTTCTCGCCGACCGGGTGGGTGCGACATTTACCGGGAGGATTTCCGGTGTCACGCGTGCCGGGCTGTTCGTAAAACTCAACGATACCGGCGCAGACGGCCTCATTCCGGTGCGGACGCTGGGCAGCGAATACTACAACTACGACGAGACCCGCCACGCATTGATCGGCTCGCGCAGCGGTGCCATGCATCGATTGGGTGACGTCGTCGAGGTTCGTCTGGTAGAAGCTGCCCCTGTCGCTGGCGCTTTGCGGTTCGAGCTCTTATCTGAGGGTCGGAGAGCACCGCGCGGCAGACACTTCGGCGAGGGCCGCAGAAGTTCAAAACCGAAATTTGCGCCCAACGACCGCGGGCCGAAATCCGGCTGCGGAAAGAAGAAATCTCGTAAGCCTTCCCGCAAGGCGCGAAAACTGAACAAGGGAAAGGGTTGATCCCGATGCCGACGAATACCTGGACCGCCGAGCACTCTCCGCTCCCCAAGCGTGACGTCTGGCAGGCCATGGCGCGCGGCATCCGCTGCCGCTGTCCGAAATGCGGCGAAGGAAAATTATTTCGCGCATTTCTGAAAACAGCCGACTCCTGCTCGGTATGCGGTCAGGATTTCACCCACCACCGCGCCGACGATCTCCCCGCCTATCTCGTGATTGTCGTCGTCGGACATATTGTCGTGCCGATCGCACTGTCGATCGAAACAAATTTTTCGCCGCCCGTCGCGCTGCAACTTTCGATCTATCTGCCGCTGACCCTTGCCTCCTCGCTGCTCCTGATACAACCGGTCAAAGGCGCCGTCGTCGGCTTGCAATGGGCGTTTCGTATGCATGGCTTTGGCGAAGATGGCGCCGCAGATACACCGCCGACAGCCTGATGACTGCAGCGGAAAAAGAAGAGAAGGAAGACGACAGTCATCCCTATCGGCGGCCGAAGGATGCTGCGACGCTGATCCTCGTCGATCGCAGCGGCAATGTGCCGAAAGTGCTGGTCGGACGACGGCACGACAAAGTCGTCTTCATGCCGGGCAAGTTCGTGTTTCCCGGCGGTCGCGTCGATCCGAGCGACAATCGCGTTCCAGTTGCCGCACCGATTCCGAAGGCGCTCGAGAAAAAACTCGTCGGCGGCAGCCCGAAGATCGCGCCGTCGCGCGCACGGGCGCTGGCTATCGCGGCGATCAGGGAAGCTTGCGAGGAAACCGGTCTCTGTCTCGGCAAGCCGCTAAAACGCGCCAATGGCGCGGCAGCCAAACTCGACGGAGAGTGGAAGCCGTTTGCCGATGCTAACCTTCTTCCCGATCCCTCCGGCCTCTATTTGATCGCTCGCGCGATCACGCCTCCCGGCCGGGTCAGGCGCTTCGATACGCGGTTTTTCACGGCCGACATTTCCGCCATCGCACATCGTGTCGAGGGCGTGGTGCATGCCGACGCCGAACTGGTCGAACTGGTCTGGGTTCAACTCGGATCCACATCGCTGGCGGACCTTCACGGCATGACCAAACTTGTCCTGAAAGAACTGGATGCGCGGCTGGCGGCAGGCCCGCTATCCCACTCTGCGACAGTGCCGTTTTTCCACTTCTACGGCGGGAAAATGCAGCGCGACACGATCTAGCAGCGGTCATTTCACAGTCGCCAAGGTCAACTGGCTGTGTAAAAAAGACTGCCGGTAATTTCTCGTGTCCGGCATTGTTATGCGTATCGGCGCCGCCATATCGGTTTTGGTCCACGTCGTTTTCGTGGCGGTCACGCTTGTGCTCGGCGAGGCGAGCCTGTTTCACCACAATGCGGCCGAGGCCATTACGGTCGATATCGTATCCGCGAAGGATGCGCCTGATCCTAAACTCGATCTGAATTTCCCGACATTGTCGGATAAGCCGACCGACGATTCAAAATCGAACGCCGAGAAGGCCGCTGAGTCGAAACCACCCGAAACAAAAGCTGAAGCAAAACCAGCCGAAACGAAGCCGCCTGAAATCAAGCCGGCGGAGATCAAGCCGCCCGAAACAAAACCGGCCGAGAAGAAACAGCAGCTCGCCGCGCAGACCCCGCCGCAGTCATCGCCGTCGACGCCGGCGCCCGCTCCTCCACCGCCTCCGCCGCCCGCCGAGGTGTCGCCGCCGCAAGCCGCGCCCATTCCGTACACCGATCTTTCCCAGAAATTCAGCAAGCTCATCGGCGAAGGCGACAGCGATTTCGATGCGCCCGCCGACAAATCGGCCAACATCTCGCTCGATTCTGCTAAGGCGCTGCGTGACAAGCTGAAAGAATGCTCGATCCTGCCGAAATCGGTTTCGCCAAACGACAGCGTAAAAGTCGTGCTGCGCGTCGCGCTGTTGCGAAACGGCAAACTCGCGCGGGACCCGCTTCTGATCTCGGCCAGCGCATCCGAAAAGGGGCCGGCTCTGCTCAAGGGCGCGACGACGGCGCTGCTCGCTTGCCAGCCGTTCGACCTTCTGCCCGCCGACAAATACGATGAGTGGAAGGTGCTCGATCTGAGCTTCACACCGAAGGACTTTAAGGGCGGATAAGCGCCGGAATCTCCCGATTTGCCGCGGATCTGGAAGCTATTGGCGGCCTTAAATCCTTGACTTTGGAGCTTTGGAGGCTAGGTTGCCGCCAAATCCGGGCCGACGATTTGGGCCTGTTGCCGATTCCCACATTCGAGGTCCGAACAATGGCCAAAGCGGTCACTATCAAGGTCAAGCTCGTTTCCAGCGCCGACACGGGCTTCTATTACGTCGCCAAGAAGAACTCGCGCACGATGACCGACAAGCTCGTGAAGAAGAAATACGATCCGGTCGCCAAGAAGCACGTCGAGTTTCGCGAGTCCAAGATTAAGTAACAAAATCAGTATATTACGATCTTAAATCGTGCGATTTGGCGGAGCCTCTCGGCTCCGCTTTGCGTTTCGGCGTGCTAGCGTCCGCAGGAGAACCAGCACCATGACAGATCATCAACATCGCATCGTCGTCATCGGCGCCGGCTTCGGCGGACTTGAGACCGTCTATCGGCTGAAGGGAACATCCGCCAGCATCACGCTGATCGACCGGCGCAACCATCATCTGTTTCAGCCGCTGCTCTATCAGGTCGCAACAGCGTCGCTCGCCACGTCAGAGATCGCCTGGCCGATCCGTCACCTGCTGCGTAACCGGCTGGAAGTGACCACGCTGCTCGCGACCGTAACCGGCGTGGACTCAAACGAGCGGCGCGTCCTTCTTCAAGGCGGAGACTCGGTATCCTACGACACGCTCGTTATCTCGACCGGCGCGCGCCATGCCTATTTCGGCCACGACGAATGGGAGCCGTTTGCGCCGGGCCTGAAAACGCTTGAGGACAGCACGACAATCCGCCGCCGACTGCTGCTCGCATTCGAACGGGCCGAGCGCGAAACCGATCCGAAGCGGCAATCGGCGCATTTGACATTCGTCATCGTCGGCGCGGGCCCGACCGGCGTCGAACTCGCAGGCACCATCGCCGAACTCGCCAAGGTGACGATGCCGCCAGACTTCCGCAACATCGATACGCGCAAGGCGCGCGTCGTCCTCATCGAGGCCGGCCCTCGCGTGCTCGCAGGATTCGCGGAAGATCTGTCGGATTACGCACAACGCTCGCTCGAAAATATCGGCGTCGAAGTGATGCTCGGTCAGGCCGTGTCCGAATGCACCGCAGACGGCGTTGTCTATGGCGGAAAAATTCTGGAGGCTAAAACGATCCTCTGGGCCGCCGGTGTTCGCGCTTCACCGGCAGCCGAATGGCTTGGCGTCCCTGCCGATCGTGCGGGACGGCTTGTCGTCAGTCCCGACCTCACCGTGCCTGGACACCCGGATATTTTTGCAATCGGCGACACCGCCGCGATTTCAGCACCGGACGGATCGCCGGTACCGGGCATCGCGCCTGCCGCCAAACAGCAAGGCCGCTACATCGCCGACGTCATCAGACACCGTTTACGGAAGGCGGATGCGCCCGCCCCTTTCAGCTACAAGCACGACGGCAGCCTCGCGCAGATCGGCAAGCGCCGCGCCGTCATCGATTTCGGATGGATGAAGCTACGCGGCGCGCTCGCATGGTGGATATGGGGTATCGCCCATATCTACTTTCTGATCGGCGTGCGCAATCGCCTGAGCGTTGCGATCAGCTGGTGGTGGATTTACACGCGCGATCAGCGCAGCGCACGCCTCATCACGCAGGGACGCAGCGCACCAGGTCAAACTGAGTCGAGTTGAAACTAGGCCGCCGCAGCGACGACGCGGTTGCGGCCGTCGTTCTTGGCGCGATAAAGCGCCTGGTCGGCGCGCTTGAGCACGTCGGCGATGTCCTCGCCCTTGGTCTCAAGTGTCGAGATGCCGATTGAGATTGTGACTTCGAGGCGCTTGGTACCCTTGTCGATCGCGAACGGTTCGCCCGCAATCGAGCGGCGCAGGCGTTCGGCAACCATGCCGGCAACATGCAGATCCGTCTCCGGCATCACGATGACAAACTCCTCGCCGCCGTAACGGCAGGCCAGATCGATGCCGCGGATCGACTTGCGGATACGAACAGCAAATTCGCGCAGCACATCGTCGCCGGCGTCATGACCGTGATTGTCGTTGATCGACTTGAAATAATCGATGTCTAGCATCATCAGCGCCAGCGGCTTTGACCTTGTCGCAGCCTGCTCGGCGAGTGTCGCAAGATGGCTTTCCATATAACGGCGATTATGCAAACCAGTCAGCGCGTCGGTGATCGCCATTTCGATCGAATTCTGCACATTGTCGCGCAGATGATCGGTATAGCGGCGCTTGCGGATTTGCGTGCGCGCGCGGGCGAGCAATTCGTTCTTGTCGACCGGACGCAGCAGATAATCGTTCACGCCGATCTCAAGTCCGCGCAAGAGCCTCTGATTATTATCGGCATCGGCGATAGCCAGAATCGGAACGCTGCGGGTGCGCTCAAGCGAACGGGCCTGACTGCAAAGACGCAGGCCGTCGAAATTCTCAAGCCCAAGCGAAACGATCAGCAAATCGTAATTGCCCTCGGCCGCGTGGAATACGGCTTCAGCCGGATTCGGTTCGACATCGACGCTGTGTTCGGCGGCGAGAACGGGCGCGAGGCGTTCGTAAGAGGACGGACGGTCATCGACAAGCAAGATGCGCCCACCCTTACCGGTGTCGGCGACCGCTTCGCGCTCCGGCGCGTTGACGCCAATTTCAAGCGACGTAATCGCCCGCATGCGCAACTCGTCGGTCATCATCTTCAGACGCGTCAGCGAACGCACGCGCGCGATCATCACGACATCGGAAACGGGCTTCGTGAGAAAATCATCCGCGCCGGCATCGAGGCCGCGCACGCGATCCGACGGGCTGTCGAGTGCCGTCACCATCACGACCGGGATAAAGTGGGTTTTCGGATTCGACTTGAGACGGCGGCAAACCTCGAAGCCGTCGATGTCCGGCATCATCACGTCGAGCAGCACGATGTCGCATTCCGCCCGCTCGCAGATTTCCAACGCCTGCATTCCGCAATTGGCAGTCACCACATCGAAATACTCAGCCGACAGGCGCGCTTCGAGCAGCTTGACGTTGGCGAGCACGTCATCGACGACCAGTACGCGGGCAGACATTCTCGTCTCCTAACCGATGAACCGTCGAACGGTTTCAATAAACTTTCCGACCGAGATCGGCTTGGACAGGTAGGCTTCGCAGCCACCCTCGCGAATTCGTTCTTCGTCGCCCTTCATCGCGAACGCGGTGACAGCGACAACTGGAATGGTGCGTAGCTCGGCGTCGGCCTTCAGCCACCGTGTCACGTCGAGACCGGAAACTTCCGGAAGCTGGATATCCATCAGGATGAGGGATGGCTTGTGCTTGCGGGCGAGATCGAGAGCCTCGACGCCATTTCGCGTGCCCACCGTCTGGTAGCCGTGAGCCTCCAGCAGATCGCGAAAGAGCTTCATGTTCAGCTCGTTGTCCTCCACGATCAGGACGGTTTTAGCCATCCTGCCCTCCAATCCCCGAAAAATGCCCGTCTCGGCTGAAATCGATAGAATTCGCCACGCCGTGATGACTCGGGCATGATGGTTCCAAAATAGAGGCCAGAAGTTACGGAAAGGCAAACATCAACAGTGAGAAACGGGCCTTCCAACCCTCGCGAAGTAGCTGAAATCGTGGCGATTCAGGCGCTATCCTTCCTTGCGTCGGACCCCGAGCGGCTGGGGTTATTCCTGTCCGAAAGCGGTATCGGACCGCAGACGCTGCGCACCTCCGCCAATGACCCGAAATTCCTGACTGGCGTGCTCGATTTCATTCTGCGCGACGACGCCACCGTGAAGGCTTTCGCTGACGCCTCAAAGCTGACGCCGCAGACAGTTGCGAATGCGCGCGAGACGCTTGAACCACGCTGGGAGTAACGGCGTGGACGATGCTCCGCAAACCGCATTTCAGGGTTTCTGCCGCGACTGTCTGTCCGACATCGCGGCCGAAGAAGCGCGCTGCCACGCTTGCGGATCCCCTCGCCTCCTGCGCCACCGCGCGTTGAATTCGCTGACGCTTGCTCACATCGATTGCGATGCGTTTTACGCAACCGTTGAGAAACGCGACAATCCCGGCATCGCCGACAAGCCTGTCATTATCGGCGGCGGCAAGCGCAGCGTGGTATCGGCGGCCTGCTACATTTCGCGCACCTACGGCGTGCGCTCGGCGATGCCGATGTTCAAGGCGCTCGCGCTCTGTCCGAATGCCATTGTCGTGAAACCGGACATGGCGAAGTATGTCCGCGTCGGCCGCGAAGTGCGTCAGGCGATGCTGTCGCTGACGCCTCTCGTCGAGCCGCTCTCCATCGACGAAGCATTTCTCGACCTGTCCGGCACCGAGCGGGTGCACGGCATGATCGCGGCAAAGACGCTGGCAAAATTTGCGACGCAGGTTCAGCGCGACATCGGCATCACCGTGTCGGTGGGGCTATCTGCAAATAAATTTCTTGCAAAGATTGCGTCCGACCTCGACAAGCCACGCGGCTTCGCAGCGATTGACCGCGACGACGCGCAAGAACTGATGGCGGAGAAGCCAGTCGGGTTCATCTACGGTGTCGGCCCTGCTTCGCAGGAAAAGCTCTCGCAACACGGCTTCCGCACGATCCGCGATTTGCAGCGCGCGGATGAGACCGAATTGATGAAGCAGTTCGGTCCCGAAGGACGTCGACTCTGGCGGCTCGCCCGCGGTATCGACGACCGCAAGGTCGTGCCGGATCGCGGCGCCAAGACCATTTCAAACGAGACGACGCTGGAAAACGACGTGCGCGATTTCGCGACGCTGGAGAAAATTCTCTGGAGGCTTTGCGAAAGGGTTTCGGCTCGCCTGAAGGGCGGCGATCTCTGCGGATCGACGATCACGCTCAAGCTCAAGACCGCCGATTTTCGTCAGCGCACCCGCTCGCAATCCATTCATGTGCCGACGCAACTTGCGACGCGGATATTTGCAACGGCAAAGGAAATGCTCAGCCGTGAAATCGACGGCACCGCGTTTCGGCTGATCGGCGCTGGTGTCAGCGCGTTGAAACCGGGATCGGAAGCCGACGACCAGGATTTGCTGGACCGCCGTTCAGCCCATGCGGAGCGTGCGATGGACGACGTGCGCAAGAAATTCGGCAAGGATGCTGTGATCCGCGGTATCGCCTATGACGGCCCGGCGAAGACAAGCTAGCGGCGTGGAACCTTAGTTACACGGCTTGCTGTCCTTGATATCGATCTTGCCCATCGCGCCCGCAATGACGAAGTCGTTGTAATCCAGCAGCAGCGACCGCGATACGCCGTCCTCGTACAGCTCGAACGACATTGCGTAGACAGGCGTCTGTTCGCCGGCGTTCGGCTTCGCCGCAGCGTCGTAATAGCTCACGGTAACGGGCCAGCGCATCAGCGGCTTGAACTTGTCGTTGTTCGTCGTCGGATCCGGCGATGCCGGGGGACGCGTGCCGGGGATCCCCTGCCCGAACGGCAATTCGTAAACTGTCGTGAATTTGAACCAGTGCGGGCGATCATTGAAGTAGAGGCCCTGCTGCATTCTATCCGCATAGGGATCCTGGTAGCCCCAACGTTCCACCATTTTGCTGAAGGTGTAGTTGGTGTTGATGATCAGGTCGCGGCCCACGCGCTGGCTGTAGGTAACCTGAGCCGAGTTGTACCAGATGTTGGAATCGTTGCGCCCCTGCTGCAGCAGCGAACCGTCGAACTGCGGGAAAGGCCTGGCCAGGTTGAAGCGGCTGATCGTATTCGCTGTGAAGTAGTTGGTTCCGCGGAACGGCTCCAGCCCCTTAAACGGATTGGTCAGCTGTTCATTACAGAAGGTCGGGCTTCCGCCCTCCATCAGGTTGCAGGTCTTGCGGAAGGCGAGGGAAGGAATATTGTAGTCCTTCTCGCCATTGTCCGAGCCGTCATAGACCACAAGCTCGAGGATCGATTTTCCGGCGCGCGCCGCTTCTATGATGAGCTTTACCTGCTCGGTTGGAAACACGGCATTCTCGATCGTAAACGTCTTCGCGCTCGGCTGCTTGAGTTTCACGGTTACAGTCTTGCCGCTGCGTTCGGCGACGCCGTCAACCGTTGTGACGCCGTCGTCGTTCATGCGCGTCTCGATCCTGAAACGATAGCTGTTGCCGGAACCGTCTTCCCAACTGGTCGAGCGCAGATCGCTGAAGGTCGATTTTGTCTCGCCGGTATCCAACTGCGACACCTGACGAAAGTCAGTGGTGTATCCTTCGCAGGCGCTTCCGGTGAAATTGTAGAGGATGCGGCCCTTCGCATTGTTGACGGTCGCGTTGCCGCGCGATTTCTGAAGACTCAAATCGTAGACCGCCTGATGCGGCAGAAACGGCACGCCGGAGGCGGCCTCGGCGCGCGACGTGCCGACGCCCTTCGTGCAAAGCCCGGCCAGCGCCAAAGCAAACGTCACAGAAAAAACGCAGCTCGCCGAATGCATCATCGCTCCATTAATTCTCGAATCAAACGATAGTAACAGTCCCATCGCTTCGCAACGGCGCGCGTACCCTCAAGCAAACACGGTAAGGTGAAAAATGAGCCTTTTTAAGGGATTTTCTGTCGGCTTTGGCTGGTGGACAGCACGTATCCGATAGGCGAAAAAGCATCCGCGCAAAATAACCATCAACATTATCGAGGGCGGAAATGGCGGGAACGGTCGAACAGAAACTGAGTGCGCTTGGCATCGAATTGCATGACCCCCGCGCTCCCGCCGCCAACTATGTCGGATTTGTTCGCACCGGAAATCTTCTGATCGTCTCGGGTCAGGTCTGCTACAGCCCTGACGGGAAACTGATTGCCAAAGGCAAACTCGGTGCGGGCGTGAGCGTCGAACAAGGAGTTGCTGCGGCACGCGGTTGCGCCGTCAACATTCTCGCGCAGGTCAAGCTCGCGCTCGGCGATCTCGACAAGGTCGCACGCGTCGTCCGCCTCGGCGGCTTCGTCAACTCCGCGCCCGATTTTTTCGAGGGCCCCAAAGTGCTCAACGGCGCATCCGACCTCATGGTGGCTGCATTCGGCGAAAAAGGCCGGCACGCGCGAACCACGGTCGGTGTAGCGTCCCTTCCCTCGGACGCCGCTGTCGAAGTCGATGCCATGTTCGAGGTGTCATAGTCTTGTTTTCACGCGCGCCTGCCTGGCTGACCGCACGTCCCGTCGCGCATCGCGGCCTGCACAACCGCGCGCAAGGTCTTGTAGAAAACATGCCGTCGTCGGTCGATGCCGCAGTCGCCCGCAATTTCGGCATCGAAGTCGATCTGCAATTGTCGGGCGACGGCGAAGCGATGGTCCATCACGATTATGAGCTTGGCCGCCTCACCGAGGGCAGCGGCGATCTTCTGACAAAGACTGCAGCGGAGTTGAAGGCGGTCGCGTTCAAGAACACCGCCGACCGGATGATGACGCTCGGCGATCTTTGCGCACGCGTCGACGGGCGCGTTCCACTTGTCCTGGAAGTGAAGAGCCGCTTCAACGGCGATCGCAAACTGGTTTCGCGAATGGCAGAAGTTCTGTCGTCCTATCGCGGGCCGGCCGTCGCGATGTCCTTCGATCCCGATCAGGTGCTGGCGATCCGCGATCTCATGCCGCGCATCCCGCGCGGCGTTGTGGCGGAGCGCCGATATGAGGAAGCGGAGTGGAAGCGCCTTCCTCCGGATAAGGTCCGTGAGATGATCGGCTTGCGGCATGCATTCCTCACACGACCGCATTTCATTGCCTATTGGGTGAATGAGCTTCCCGCTCCCGCCCCTTGGATTGCCCGGAATATCTTCGGCTGCTCGCTGCTGACATGGACGGTGCGGACGCCGGAACAACGCGCGCGCGCGTCTCGATGGGCCGATCAAATGATCTTTGAGGGATTTGTACCGGACCTTTGAGGCAGCATGCAGCAAGACCGGAAGACCTTGCACCAGCACCTGCAAAAGCCGATCTAAGACTCGAGTCAGACTCGCCCTTTTTCACGACTAAGCGGTGTTCACGCCCATTGACGGATTTGCCCGACATCAGCCTCGAAGCCGTTTCGTCTGTGGCGCAGATTTCCGCTGAGGATTGGAACGCCTGCGCGAACCCGCCATGCGCTTCATCCATCGCCACAACCGATTCGCGCGGCGATTCCAAAGCCGCCTACAACCCCTTTGTTTCGCACGCATTTTTCAGCGCGCTCGAAGCATCGGTTTCGGCTTCGCCTCGCACGGGCTGGGGGCCGCGTCATCTCATCGCGCGAGCCGGCGGCAAGATCGCGGGCATCGTGCCCTGCTATCTGAAAAACCACTCGCAGGGCGAATATGTATTCGATCACGGCTGGGCAGACGCATTCGAGCGCGCGGGCGGAAACTACTATCCGAAACTTCAAGCGACCGTTCCGTTCACACCCGCGACCGGCCCTCGCTTGCTGGTGCGTCCGGGCGAGAACGGATCGCGGGTTCGCGAAGCACTCGCCGGCGGATTGATCGGACTTTGCAACGCGACGCAAGCGTCGTCGGTTCACGTCACCTTCGCGCGCCGCGACGAATGGACGTTTCTGGCCAAGCACGGATTTCTTCAGCGCACCGACCAGCAATTCCATTGGCGCAACGAGGACTATTCGACGTTCGACGATTTTCTCGCAACGCTCAATTCACGCCATCGCAAGGCCATCAAGCGAGAGCGGCGCGAAGCGCTGGAGAACGGCATCACGATACATCATCTCACGGGCAGCGGCATTACGCCGGATGCATGGGATGCATTCTTTGAATTTTATATGGAGACGGGCTCGCGCAAATGGGGGCGACCCTATCTGACGCGCGAATTCTTCAGTCTTGTCGGCGAGACGATGGCAGACGATGTTCTGCTTGTGATGGCCAAACGCGATGGACGATGGATCGCGGGCGCCATCAATTTCATCGGATCGGACACGCTGTTCGGACGAAACTGGGGCGCCATCGAGCATCACCCGTTTCTGCATTTCGAGGTTTGCTATTATCAGGCGATCGATTTTGCGATCGCGCGTGGATTGAAATATGTCGAGGCCGGAGCGCAGGGCGAACACAAGATCGCGCGCGGCTACCTGCCGCAGACAACATACTCGGCTCATTACATCGCAGACCCGTCTCTACGGCATGCCGTCGGCGACTATCTCAGGCATGAGCGGCAGTATGTTCAGCAGGCCGTTCGTCATCTCACCGAGACTGGTCCCTTCCGCAAAACGGCGAACCGCAAATAGCCACGCTTGACCTCGGCGCTCATGGCGGCGATGGTTGCGTCAACACATGGAAAGCGTCATGACAGCTTACGATACCAACAATATTTTCGCGAAAATTCTGCGCGGCGAATTTCCCTGCTACAAGATTTATGAGGACGAACACACCTTCGCGTTCCTCGACATCATGCCGCGCTGCCCGGGGCATACGCTTGTCATTCCCAAAGCTCCCGCCCGCAACATTCTCGACATCGCGCCCGACGATCTCGCGCATGTTGCACGCACGGCGAAGAAGATTGCTCTGGCCGGGAAAAAGGCCTTCGACGCCGACGGTATTACGCTGCAACAGTTCAGCGAAGCGGCTGGCGGCCAGGTCGTGTTTCATCTCCATGTCCATGTGATGCCGAGAATCGAAGGTGTCGCGCTTCTACCGCCAGCCTCGCGCAAGGAAGATCCGAAAGTCCTCGAAGATCATGCGGCCCGTATCATTGCCGCGCTGAGCGGCTAGCCGAACCACCATTTGCCGGCTAGGACGCATATCTCCCCGGCAATGACACCGACGAACACAGATTTGCGCGCGGCGAGATAAACCGTAAATCCAATCAACGCCGATCCAAATCGGACCAAGGCCGGGACTGTCGCGAGTGCGCCTGGCGGCGCGATCAGGATTTGCGCAATAACGCCAGCGAGAATTGCGGCCGACACGGCACGCACCCACACGAGAACTTCGGAGTCTTCCTGGACGCGTCGTCCGACGACAAAGCCGATGAAGCGCCAGATTTCATTCGGCAAAAATCCCGCGAGAACCAGTAGAGCCACCGCATGTGCGTCGCCGAAAATCGTCATGCCGTAGCCTTCCGGAAGCGATGAACGCCGTAGGCGATCGTTCCTGCGACGATGCCGCTGATGAGAATTTCAACGCCGGTGTTTAGAAACGAAATTAGCGGATAAAGCGCAAGACCGAGCGCAAGCGCGAGCTTGTCCACCAGCCGGTGCGCATTGCGCGCAGTGGACAGCAGAAATGTCAGCGGCGTCAGCGCAAGAATTCCGGCAGCGAGCAGTGGCGGCAGATTGGCCGCAAGGCCGTAACCCGCGCCGGTGGCGGCGGCGCTCATGATGAGGAGCGCGCCACCCAAGCCGTTCAGGAAGGCGACGCGCGATTGACGCGGCACATGCGGCAACAGCCTGAAACTCTCGACCCAGACCGTCACCGCGACCATGTGGGCCGGGAGTACAAGCTGGGCGGTCTTTGTCTGCGGCGTGCGCAGCATCGGCATCACCGAAACGATCATCGGCAGCAGGCGAATGGCGCTGAGGGTGACGGCGATCGCGGATTCCAGAAGCGTAGCGCCTGCATGCGCCGTGGTGATAAGGATGACCTGAGCGGGAGCTGCCCAGATCAGGATCGTGCTCGCGAGCGACCAGCCGAGCGTAAAGCCGGAATCATGCGCCAGCGCCCCGACGCCGATGAACGTACCGCACAACACCAGCGCAAGCACGGACGACAGGCCAGCCTTCGCGCCAAGCGCAAACGCACCGGATGCTGATTGCCATTTTTGAGAGTCGAGAGGAGGAAGCGCCAAGCCGTGAATACCGGAGTGAATCGATCACTCCATGACGCGGATGAATTCCTCTCGCGTCAAGTGACGGCAGCCGTTATTTACGGGATGCAGCCACCCGCAAATGCGATGTGGTGCGAATTTCTAGACGGAGGGTTCGCGCGCAGTCGACGACATCGACGCGATGACGCACAACGCAGCGAATGCAAGTCCGATCATGCCGAATGTAAACACCGTAAGCCTCCTGGCTTCCGCGCCAATTCCGGGCGCGAAACCAGATGATTGGAAAACGGTTTCACAAAACTTAATCGAAAATCGTCGCAATCGCGTTAGCGGATTGTTGAGCATGATTTTGACCACGCGAACTTGAAATACTCCTGATTCTATTGAGTTTCTTCAATGGTCTGGATACACTCCGGCGTTAACCCTGCAAGCAGAAACGCAGTTCACCCCCGCGTCCACGCGCTACAACGGCGCAAAGGACAACAAGGTGAACCATGCTCGATCGCCGCACATTCCCCCGCGAGCGCGTAATCTACGGCGGCGTCATTTCGACGGACGCCAAGAACTCGAAGGTCGATTGCGTCATCCGCAACGTATCCGACAGCGGCGCGAATATCGAACTTGCGAACAGCGAGAAGATGCCAGACCGATTCAGCATCGCCATCCCGAAGATGGGCAGGTCGTTTCTGGTCAAGATTGTATGGTGGCGCGCCGACCGCGCCGGTCTCGAATTCGAGACTCCCGCCGGCACAAATGCCGCGCACTCTCTCGACCTTGAGGAGAGATTGCGCATCAGCGAGAAAAAAGCCCGCGCGCTGAAACAACGCGTGCGGCAGTTGCTCGGCGAGAGCTGAGCGCAAAGACCCAACAAACAAAAACCCGGCGAAAGATCGCCGGGTTATTTTATTTTTCGCTGCTCAGACTTTTAGAAGCGGCCCCTTCGCCGGTCCCTTTGAGCCATCGCCGCTCCTGTCACCTTTGGGCTTGCGCTTGCGCGAACTTGGCAGCTTTTCAGGCTTCGGCGTGACCGGGCCCTCGACATATTCAAAGCCGATCTTGTCTTTGTCCTGCTCGTCCTTGACGAGAACGACGCGAACATGACCGCCGCCTTTTAGTTTGCCAAACAGGACTTCGTCCGCCAGCGGCTTCTTGACGTGCTCCTGAATGATGCGCGCCATCGGACGCGCGCCCATCTGCTCGTCGTAGCCGTGCTCGATCAGCCAGGCCTTTGCGGGCTCGGACAGTTCGATGGTCACGTCGCGATCCGCGAGCTGGGCTTCGAGCTGAAGTACGAACTTCTCCACCACCATGCCGATGACATCGGTGTTGAGATGGGCGAACGACACGATGGCATCGAGCCGGTTGCGGAATTCCGGCGCGAATTGCCGGTTGATCGCCTCATGGTCTTCGCCTTCGCGCCTGGAGCGCGTGAAGCCGAACGCCGCCTTCGCCATGTCGGCTGCGCCCGCGTTCGTCGTCATGATGAGAATGACGTTGCGGAAATTGACCGACTTTCCGTTATGATCGGTGAGCTTGCCGTGATCCATGATCTGCAACAGCACGTTGTAAAGATCCGGATGCGCCTTCTCGATTTCGTCGAGCAGCACGACGCAATGCGGATGCTGATCGACGCCATCGGTGAGCAGACCGCCCTGATCGAAGCCAACATAGCCGGGAGGCGCGCCAATCAGGCGCGACACCGTGTGCCGCTCCATGTATTCCGACATGTCGAAACGGATCAGTTCGACACCGAGCGACGCCGCCAACTGCTTGGCCACTTCGGTCTTGCCGACGCCGGTGGGGCCTGAGAACAGGTAGGAGCCAATGGGCTTTTCAGGTTCGCGGAGTCCTGCACGCGCGAGCTTGATCGAAGCCGACAGCGCCTCGATGGCCTTGTCCTGACCGAACACAGTGCGCTTCAACGTCGCCTCAAGATGCTTGAGCACCTCGGCGTCGTCCTTCGACACGCTCTTCGGCGGAATGCGCGCCATCGTGGCAATCGTCGTCTCGATTTCCTTGATGCCGATGGTCTTCTTGCGCTTGTTCTCAGGCACCAACATCTGCGCCGCGCCCGACTCGTCGATCACGTCAATCGCCTTGTCCGGCAGCTTGCGGTCATGGATGTAGCGCGCAGACAGATTGACCGCCGCCTCGATGGCGTCGTTGGTGTATTTCAGCTTGTGGTAATCCTCGAAGTAAGGCTTGAGACCTTTGAGGATTCCAATCGCATCTTCAACGGACGGCTCGTTGACGTCGATTTTCTGGAACCGGCGTACCAGCGCGCGGTCCTTCTCGAAGTGCTGGCGATATTCCTTGTAGGTCGTCGAGCCCATGCAGCGGATGCCGCCCGAAGCCAGAGCGGGCTTCAGCAGATTCGATGCATCCATCGCGCCGCCCGAAGTCGCGCCTGCACCAATGACGGTATGAATTTCGTCGATGAACAGGATCGCATTCGGATGCGCTTCCAGTTCCTTGATGACCTGCTTGAGGCGCTCCTCGAAATCGCCGCGATAACGGGTTCCGGCAAGCAACGTGCCCATGTCGAGCGAGAACACCGTCGCGGCAGACAGAACCTCCGGCACTTCGCTGTCCACGATACGCTTGGCGAGACCTTCGGCTATCGCAGTCTTTCCGACACCGGCTTCGCCGACGAACAAGGGATTGTTCTTCTGGCGGCGGCACAGTACCTGGATCGCGCGATTGATTTCGGCGTTGCGACCGATCACCGGATCAATCTTGCCGTCGCGGGCCTTCTTGTTGAGGTTGACGCAATAGGTATCGAGTGCCTCACCCTTCTTCTTGGTGTCTTCGCTGCCCTTGGTGTCGGCATCCTCGTCGACGCCACGCACAGGCCTTGCCTCCGATACGCCGGGGCGCTTGGCAATGCCATGACTGATGTAATTGACCGCGTCGTAACGCGTCATGTCCTGCTCTTGCAGGAAGTACGCCGCATGGCTCTCGCGCTCCGCGAAAATCGCGATCAGCACGTTGGCGCCCGTCACCTCCTCGCGGCCGGACGACTGGACGTGGATCACCGCGCGCTGCACGACACGTTGGAATCCGGCGGTCGGCTTCGCATCGTCGCCACCATCGGCAACAAGGTTTTCAAACTCGGTTTCGAGATAATTCACGAGACTGCCGCGCAGCTTGTCGAGATCGACGCTGCATGCGCGCATCACCGCGGCTGCATCGGTGTCATCGATCAACGACAGCAGAAGATGCTCAAGCGTTGCGTACTGGTGATGCCGCTCGTTTGCGATCGCAAGCGCGCGGTGCAGGGATTGTTCAAGGCTCTGAGAGAAAGTCGGCATTCGCGTCCCTTATGGCCCCCGCCACGTCATTCGATCGATTTTTCTCCGGTCCGGCTCGATCAGTTCCCGCAATCTGTTCCGTCTCGCGTCATGCATTCGGTTCCAATCGAGACACGAATGCTACTTCTTTTCCATCACGCATTGCAAAGGATGCTGATGTTTTCGTGCAAAGTCCATCACCTGCGTCACTTTGGTTTCGGCGATCTCATATGTAAAAACGCCACACTCGCCGATGCCGTGATGATGAACATGCAACATGATCTTGGTTGCCGCTTCAACGTCCTTCTGAAAGAATTTCTCCAGAACGTGAACGACGAACTCCATCGGCGTGTAGTCGTCGTTAAGGATGAGAACCCGATAGAGATTCGGTTTCTTCGTCTTCGGCTTGACTTTCGTAATGACAGACGTGCCGGGACCGCTGCCCGAGCGCCCGTCATCCTTGCTCAGCCGCGCTGCGTGACAGGTGCTTTCAATTCCGGAGCGCCTGTCGCTCGTTGTCAGATCGGAGTGTACGCGCGCGTGAAGCATGGCCTGAGAATTGAATTCCCCGAAATCGGAAGCGTGCCGCCGGCGTTTCGGCGGTAGAACCGTATGGTTAATATGGGTCGTGATCTTGCTCCCTGCAAGCATGCGGAAATCGTGCCAGAATCGCGCCCTTCGTCAGTAAAACCGGAGCGCGAAATCGTTGCAAGCCACCATCCGCGCGTTCAGAAACTATTGAGGATATGCGCTGAATAGCAGCATGAAACGCGGCCGGATGCCGCGTTTTACTCAGTTAACCAGCGAATTTTACCGCCCCTTAGACGGTTGACGACTACGGCTGATGCCAGAAACAACTCCGGCAGAAGCTATGATTGAAAATCCGATGCTGAAGCGTCTTCTCCGCGCCGCGACATCGTTCTGCCGCTCGGAGAAAGGAAATATCGCCGTGATTTTCGCAATCACGATGGTGCCGATGATGGGCTTTATCGGTGCTGCCGTCGATTATTCCCGCGCGGTGAACGCGCGTACCGCGATGCAGACGGCGCTGGATACAGCCGCGCTGATGATTTCAAAGGATGCGAGCACCCTCACTGCCGCACAGATCACGTCCAAAGCGCAAGGCTACTTTAACGCGCTCTATACTCACTCGGAAGTCTCGAATATTTCTGTGACCGCAACATACACGGCCGCAACGGGAGGAAATCCCGCGCAGGTCGTGATGACCGGTTCGGCGACGATGCCGACGAACTTCATGAAGATCGCCGGATACCCCTCCCTCGATCTCGGTGTCAGCTCAACGACCAAATGGGGCTCGACGAAGATGCGCGTCGCAATGGCGCTCGACAATACCGGTTCGATGGGCGACGCAGGTAAAATCACAGCTCTTCAGAGCGCGGCGAAGACTCTGATTGACAAATTGATGGCAACCGCCGGCAGCAACGGCGATGTTCTGATTTCCATCGTGCCGTTCGCCAACGTGGTCAATCTCGGCACGACATACAAGAACAGCGGCTACATCGACTGGAGCAATTGGTCCACGTCGGGAAGTATCGAAGAATATTATACATGCTCGACGACCTATCAGGCGCCGACCTGGCAGAACGGCTACAACGGCAAGATGAAATGCGGCACGGCGAACAACAACATCAGCCAGTGGAACGGCTGCGTGATGGATCGCGCACAACCCAATGACGTGCAAAGCACAGCGCCTTTGACGTCGGATTCAACGACCTATTTTGCTGCGGACCAATCGTCCTATTGTCCGACCCAGATTATCCCGCTCAGCTACAACACGACGCAATTGAAACAGACGGTTGACGCGATGTCGCCGAGCGGCGGCACCAACCAGCCGGTCGGACTGTTCTTCGCGTGGCTGACCCTGCTCCAGCAGTCGCCTTTCAATGCTCCCGCTAAAACAACCGGCGTCGTTTATACCGATGTCATCATCCTGATGTCGGACGGCTTGAACACGATGGACCGCTGGTATGGCAATGGTTACGATCCCTCGCCGCAGGTCGATAGTCGGCAGGCCTTGCTTTGCTCGAACATCAAGGCGACCGGCGTGCTCATCTACACGATCCAGGTGAACACCGACGGCGATCCGACATCCGCTATCTTGCAAAGCTGCGCCAGCAACAACCAGTTCTATCCGACCACCACGGCATCCGGCATCGCAACGGCCTTCGACGCCATCGGAACGTCCCTGACGAAACTGCGCGTCGCGCGGTAAATCAGCCGGTTGCGCGTCCGAATTTCAAAAAGCCC
The DNA here is from genome assembly GCA_017305515.1 of Hyphomicrobiales bacterium. GTDB lineage: Bacteria > Pseudomonadota > Alphaproteobacteria > Rhizobiales > Xanthobacteraceae > Afipia. The sequence continues at coordinate 5,755 of JAFKKP010000319.1, read as the reverse complement.
GGCGCCGAGGTCGGGCTTTTCATTTCGGACGATTGTTAAAATTTGAATCGTTCCGTTAGTTCGGCGTAACACATGTTTTCGTCTGGCGCAGAGTTCCGCGCCGATGATTAAAAATGCACCCGCCTTTCATTGAAGCATTTTACTACCTCTTCACGCCTGAAGTTCTACGTCCGTCCCAGCAGCTTAATCTCGTCTGGTGACGTCATGGAACACATGCTCTCAGTGTCAGGAATTATCGCCCTGGCGCGGCGCTTTCGGCACGCAACGGCGGGCAATGTCGCTGTCATCTTTGCGATCGCTATAGTGCCCATCATCGGCTTCATCGGCGCGGCGGTCGACTATTCGCGCGTCAACAATGCCAGAACCGCGATGCAGGCCGCGCTCGATACAGCGGCGCTCATGATCTCGAAGGACGCGTCGGGTTTGACGGCAGCGCAAATCACAACCAGGGCTCAGGGTTATTTCAATGCGCTCTATAACCATCCCGAGATCGGCAGCGTTACGGTGAGCGCGGTCTATTCGGCCAATACCGGCACCGGGGGCCAGATCGTCATGAACGGCTCCGGCACCATGCCGACCGCTTTGATGAAGGTCGCCGGCTATCCGTCAATCGACTTCGGCGTCAGCTCCACGACAAAATGGGGTTCGACCAAGATGCGCGTCGCCATGGCGCTCGACAACACCGGATCGATGGCACAGTCCGGGAAGATGCCGGCCCTGCAAACCGCCGCGAAAAATCTGATCGACCAGCTCAGCGCCACGGCCGTTACCGACGGCGACGTGCTGATCTCGATCATTCCGTTCGCCGCCACGGTGAACATCGGCACGAGTTTCAAAACCCAGCCGTGGATGGACTGGAGCAACTGGTCGAGCAACGGCAGCATCGAAAACGGCTGGACGTGTTCGACGACCTACAACTCGCGGCAGCAGAAGATGGTCTGCGGCAGCGCGGCCAATAACATCAATAACTGGAACGGCTGCGTGATGGATCGCACACAGCCATACGATACGACAAGCGACGCTCCGGCTTTGCTCCCCGTCGGGACGTGGCTCGCGGCGGATCAGTCGGCCTGGTGCCCGACCCAGATGATGCCGCTGAGTTCGGACTGGACGTCGCTGAAAAGCAAGGTCGATGCGATGTCGCCGAGCGGCGCGACCGATCAGGCGATCGGTTTGCAGTGGGCATGGTTTTCGCTGCTCTCGCAATTACCGCTCAGTGCGCCGGCGAAGACTGTCAACGTCACCTACACGGATGCGATCATCCTGATGTCGGACGGTCTCAATACGCTCGATCGCTGGTACGGCGACGGCTCGAATCCATCGACGCAGGTTGACAACCGGCAGGCTCTCCTGTGCACCAACATCAAGGCGGCCGGCGTGAAAATCTACACCATCCAGGTTAACACCAGCGGTGACCCTGAATCTGCGATTCTTAAGAGCTGCGCGAGCGACAACCAGTTCTTCTCGACCACGACGGCGTCGGGAATTGCGTCGGCGTTCGACGCAATCGGTGCGTCGCTCTCTAAATTGCGCGTCGCCAAATAACCTCGGCGCCTGCCAAAACAAAAAAGCCCGGCCGATGGCCGGGCTTTTCATTGCACCTAAAAGTTAGTGCGCTGGAGTGAACTTGGCGACGAGGGTCTCGAGCGGCTTGTAAGCCTGCTTGGCGAGATCGCTGTAGAGCGTGCCGATCTTCTGCGACTCGGCAACCAAGGTCTCGTAGGACGACTTCGCGAATTCGGTCTGAACTTCGATCGCCTTGTCGAACGACTTCACGCCCGCGAGCTTTTCTGCGAACGACTTGGTGTCCTCGAACGACTTCTTGGCGTAGTCGCCATAAGCAGCAGCGATCGTCTGAAGGCTGCTCGAAAACGTGTTGGCAGAAGCAACTGCCGCGTCGAACTGCTCTTTGCCGTACTTCTGAAATTCTTCAACGTTGACCATGGTGAAATCCTTTTCCCAGACTGATGACGATGAATCTGATCTGCCGGGAGGCCCGGCTCCCTTGACCGTTTTCGTTATAGTGCACCGCACAAAAGCTGTCAATACTTTTTGTGCGCCGCACAATCCAATCAAATGCCGGGCGAAGTCTATGGACGCTGGAAACGCTTGATTAACTTTTTGGAAACCGGCCACCCCTACGCTGATTTCTTGCGCATTTTGGGCCGAGCAATGACCCAAAAAAGCAACGCCGATCCAATCTCTTAGCTTATCCGGGACTGACCGGACGACGGCGTTGGACGACGAGACTTCGAGACGGACGAACCGGCGCTGAAATGAGCCGGTAGCCGACCAAAATTTGGCCTCAGAACGAGGCGATCAGAGCGGGAATCGGACGGGGAAATTCATGTTGGCTGTGAAACTGGCGCCCTCGCGCGCGCTTCGTCTGTGCCTTCTCGGTGTCGCCACCGTTTCCTTCGTATCCATTGCCGCAACGGATTCCGCCGACGCGCGCCGCTATCACCGCCGCCACCATGCGGTTGCCAGAAACACCTACAGCCCCGCCTTCTCGTCGATCATCGTCGATGCCAATTCCGGCAATACGCTTCAGGCAACCAGTGCCGACAGCCAGCGTCATCCGGCATCGCTCACCAAAATAATGACGCTGTATCTGCTGTTCGAGCGTCTGGAGAGCGGCAAGATCAAGCTCGATTCCACGATGGATGTCTCGGAGAACGCATCGGAGCAGGCACCGACCAAGCTCGGCCTGCAACCGGGGCAAACGCTTCGGGTTGAAGATGCCATCAAGGGACTTGTGACGCGCTCTGCCAACGACGCCGCCGTCGTGATCGCGGAATCGCTCGGCGGCAGCGAAGAAGCATTCGCCAAGGAGATGACGCGCAAGGCGCGCGCGCTCGGCATGAGCAAGACGACGTACAAGAACGCTTCCGGTCTGCCCGATGACGATCAGGTGACGACGGCGCGCGATCAGGCGACGCTCGGGCGCGCCATTCAGGATCGCTTCCCGAAATACTACCGCTACTTCGCGACCGATGCCTTCAACTATCGCGGCCGCGTCATCCGTAACCACAATCGCCTGCTTGGCCGCATGGAAGGCGTGGACGGCATCAAGACCGGCTATACGCGCGCATCCGGCTTCAATCTCGTCACCTCGATGAAGCGCGGCAATCGCTATCTGGTCGGCGTGGTTCTCGGCGGCCGCAGCGGCGGCTCCCGCGATGCCATCATGCGCAATCTGCTTGCCGAGCACATCGGCGATGCATCGACAAAGCGCACTGTCGCAGCGATTGTCGAACGCAACGCCGGTGACGTGAAGGTTGCAGAAACAAAGAATGACGACACTGACGCCACGCCGCGCGCAACACCTATGGTTCAGGTCAAGGGTGCGGTTCAGACAGCATCGGCAGCGCCGGAGCCCGTGCCGCCGCCTGCCCCGCGCGCGCCTTCGGTTCCTGCAAAGTCACAGGCCGCGCAGGACAAACCTGCACCTGCGCCGCTAACGAGCGGCGTCATCGCTGCCCAGTCGTTCGCCGCGATCCCCGGCTCAGCCGAACCGATGACTCCGGTTCGCGTGAAGACAGTTCAGGTGCGCATGGGACAGGCCAAGGTCGCTTCTGCTGCCCCTGCACCCGTTGCAACAAGCACTATCCCTGCCCCCGCCATACCGGCTGTGCCTGCCGCAGCGGAAACCTCCAAATCGGTCGTCGCGCGCGCCGAGGCCAAGATCGAAGCGCCAATTGCGCCGATGCAGGAGAACCGGACGGCGTCATCGACACCGCGCGCGGATTTTCCGGCGCCGCTTCCCACGCAGGCCAACACCAGCAACGGTATCGGCCAAGGCACCATCGGCCGCGTACCTGCCGCGAGCGCAGCCAATTCGACCGCGATGGCATCAATCGAACCGATGCAACGCGGAACACCGCCGTCGAGCCTCGGCGCTCAGGCGCAGGCCTTGCAGACGTCGGCCATCGTTCAGCAGCCGGTACAGCCTGCTCCCATGCCTCAGCAATCTCCGCCGCCGGTTCAAGCCGTTCAGGAGAATGGCGCGATCAAGCCCGCCGTGCGCAGCGGATGGATCATTCAGGTCGGTGCGCTTGAGAGCGAAAGCGAAGCCCGTCAGCGCCTCGACGCCGCCAAGGGCAGCGCCGGCAAGCTGCTCGGCAGCGCGGACCCGTTCACCGAAACCGTCGCCAGGGGCAACAAGACGCTCTACCGCGCACGCTTCGCCGGCCTTAACCAGGATTCGGCGGAGGCCGTATGCCGGACGCTGAAGCGGTCCGACATCTCCTGCATCGCGATCCGGAACTGATCGCCAATCCTTAACGAAACAAGAGCCCGCCCTCACCGGCGGGCTTTTTGCTGTGCGCCTCCGAAGCGACAACTCTTTCTCAAGGTTTGGCTTCTAAAACCTTAACCGCAGGACCGACCACGCCGGACTACGGCGGGCACCCGCAGGGGCATCCAGAACAGAGGACGAAGCTGCTCGCAGATCGTGGCGTTTGTTGCGTGCTGGAGTCAGCGATGGTTGCGAAGCAGAGTGTCCTTGGCCTCGTTCACACGGGCAGCGAGGTACGTCGAGCCCCCCTGGTCGGGATGAAGTTTCTTCATCAGCCCACGATGAGCCCGGCTGATTTCATCGCGCCCCGCTCCCGGCTTCAGGCCAAGGATCTGATAGGCTTCCTCGGTCGTCATTTTGCCGCCAAACGCCGCGCGGCTTTCCTCGCGACCCCTTCCTGCCGCTGCGTCATGCGCGTCCTCACGCCAGGCGGGAAACCTGCGGTCCAGATAGCTTTCAAGAAGGGCCCAGCTCTCGGCGTCGAAACTTCGCGCCAGAGCGACCAGTTCATCGAGCGTGAATTCGTCGAGCGCGCGCCCCGCTTCGGGGCCGGCGACAAGAGTGCCAGCAAGCGATCCGGTGTCGTGGTCGAGCGTCATCTCTATAAACTGGGACCGTACCTGGGACTTCTGCCCCTGTGATTTCCATGCGCCGGGGCCATAATTGCCCCATGCCGATCCAAGTTGTGCGCCGAACGGCGACCATCCCAAAAGTCCTGCGCCGAAAATTCCAAGCGGGATCGCGACCGCAAGTTCACCCTTTGCGCCGATAAACAATGCGGCGGCCAATGTGACGATTCCGCCGCCGCCCCTGATGATTTTCGCAAGCCACTTCGGATCTGCGCCCTTCACGATATTGAGGGCGGCATAGATCAGCGCGACAGCAACGATGCCTGCAATCAAGGTGGGCATGACACGACCATGCGTTACTTCATTTGTCCGAGCAACGCTGCCGCGCCCGATGCATTGGCAGCAAGGCGCTTCAAGGCGTCACGCCCGCCCGCAGCATAGGCTGCGGCAGCGCGCAGCAATTCGCGCAGTTGCGCGGCAGAGCCCGTATCGAACCGGCACCATGCACCGCCCGTCAGACGTGCGATCTCGCGATACGCCGTCTCCGCCACCGCATCGTGACCTTCCTGAAACATGAAGCACGGCACTTTCAGAAGTCCCAGTTCGCCGGCGGTTGCGCAAAGCGCATCGACGCTTTCTTCCATTGCGTCGCCGACAAAGACAATGGCCTTAACTCCCGACGCAATTGCTTCCTTGCGCGCGTCGGACAGCACCCGGCCGATCTGTGTCTGACCGCCCTGGCATTGAATCGTGCTCATCAGTCTTGCGATTTTTGCCGTGTCTGAAATCCACGGACTGGCGCGGCACTCATTGAGACCGCGGAAATAGACCAGCCGAACGTCGAGCCCGCCAATGCTTCCGGCTTCGCGGAACATATCGGCCTGCAACT
>JAFKKP010000175.1 GCA_017305515.1 Hyphomicrobiales bacterium | reverse complement strand
TCCTCGTGCCGTTCGCATTCGTGCTCAAGATCGCTTTGTCGCAGACGGCGATTGCGCAGCCGCCTTACACGCCGACATTCGACGTCGCGGCTGGATGGGATGCGTTCAAGATCGCGCTGTCGCAGCTGTCATTCGACAATTTCAAACTCTTGGCGTCCGACGATCTCTACATTTTGTCTTACGGACGAAGCCTGTTCGTCGCGATCGTTTCCACCGCGATCTTGATTCTGACGGCATTTCCCGTGGCTTACGGCATGTCGAAGCTGCCGCAGCGATGGCAGCCGCTGGCAATGATGCTCGTCATCATTCCGTTCTGGACATCGTTCCTGATCCGCATTTATGCGTGGATCAATATTCTTCAGCGCGATGGATTGTTGAACAAAACGCTGCTGACGCTTGGGCTGATCGACAAACCTTTAGTTTGGCTCTCGACCGATGCCGCCATGTATCTTGGCATCGTCTATTCCTATTTTCCGTTCATGATCCTGCCGCTTTACGCAACGCTGTCGAAGCTCGACGATGCGCTGCTGGAGGCGGCTGCCGATCTCGGCTGCTCGCGGCTGAAAGCATTCTGGCTCGTGACGTTCCCGCTGGCGCTTCCGGGAATCGGCGCAGGCGTGCTGCTGTGCTTCATCCCCATCGTCGGAGAATTCGTGATCCCCGATTTGCTGGCGGGTTCCGACCGTATGATGATCGGTCAGACGCTCTGGCTTGAGTTTTTTACCAACAAGGACTGGCCTGTTGCGTCCGCCATCGCGGTCGTGCTGCTGATCCTGCTTGTCGCGCCGCTGCTGATTTATGAAAAGCTCCAGCGCCGTCATCTCGAAGGGCAGGCATGATGGCGCGCCCGATCTTGAGAGCGTCCTCGTTCAATATCGCGTCCGTCGCGATCGGGCTGGCGTTTCTCTACCTGCCTATCGCGATTCTGGTGATCTACTCGTTCAATGCATCGCGCCTTGTAACCGTATGGGGCGGATGGTCGACACGGTGGTACACCGAATTTTTCAACGATGCGCCGATGCTCGAAGCCGCATGGATGAGTTTGCGTGTCGCCGCGTGTTCTGCCACGGCCGCGACTATTCTCGGAACGCTGGCTGCGGTCGCGCTGTCGCGCGGCGAGCAGTTCAAGGGGCGCACTCTGTTTTCAGGGATGCTCTACGCGCCGCTGGTCATGCCGGAAGTCGTGATGGGTCTGTCGCTGCTGCTATTGTTCGTCGCCACCGAAGCCGGACGCGGCTTCTGGACCGTAACCGTCGCGCACACGACGTTGACGATGTGTTTCGTCACGGTGGTCGTGCAATCGCGTCTCAGCGGCCTCGACCGAAGCCTGGAAGAGGCTGCGATGGATCTCGGCTGCGGTCCGGTGCAGGCGTTTGTCTCTGTAACGCTGCCGCTGATGCTGCCGTCGATTGCCGCGGGCTGGATGCTGGCGTTCACGCTCTCGCTCGACGATCTGGTTATTGCAAGTTTCACCACCGGCCCCGGTTCTTCGACGCTGCCGATCCGGATCTATTCGGAGGTGCGGCTCGGCGTGAAGCCTGAAATCAACGCGATCTGCACGCTGGTGATTGCGGCTGTCGGGCTCGTGATTGTCGCAGCATCGCTGGCATCGAAACTGTCGAGCGAACAGGGCGAGAGCGCCGCGCCGCTCTAAAATGCTAGTTGGATTTTTCCGGCGCGGGCGAGATGAGCGCGGCGGGCGGCGACTGAGTGTCGTTTGACGGCTCAGTCGTTGTCGCGGCGGGAGCAGGTGCAGGCCGATTGCCGGTGAACCGGTCGATCACGGATTTCACTGCATCACGCGTTTTGCGATCTTTCAGCGAGTCGAGCAGCGGAGCGGACGCTGGAGAGCGGCGGATCAGCGAGTCCGAATCCGGGAATGCCAGCGGGTCGTCCCATGGTCCCTGCACGATGAACGGCAGCTGGAATGCGGGCTCGGACGTATCAGCCGTAACAAGACTTGCCACGCCTTTAAGGTCGAATTCACGCGATGGGACCGAGGCCGTACCGGAGAGCGTCAGCTTCGCGGTCGGGCCTTCAACGCGGGCGTCTTCGGTCGTCGCGATACCGTCCTTGATGCGGAGCGCGACATTCAGCGTGTTGAACGGCGTGCTGCCGCTGCGGAAGTTTCCGGCGCCCGACAACGGACGGCGTTCGAGACGTTTCAAAAGCTGTTCGACGTTAAAGCCACTAACCGCGCCATCGTGACCGGTCAGTGTCACCGTGCCGTCGAGCGTTTGTGTCAAGGCGTAGGGGCTTGCGCCTGATGCTTCCAGTGCGAGATTGATATTTCCGCGTCCGGAGAGCTTGCGATACCCGAACAGTTCACTCGCGCCGGATTCGAAATCGACATCAGTCAGTTGAAACTGCGCCTTGACGTCGGCCACCGCATCGGATCGGGCAATGCCGAGCGAACCCTTGAGCGTGCCGCCATAGATTTGCGCTTCACCTACGCTGAGAACCAGTGTGCCGTTGCGGAGATTTGCGCCGAATGCGCTGCGGCCGATCTTCGATGGACCGACGATCACTTTTGCAGCGGACAGTCGCATGTCCAGATCGGTCGCCGACAGGCTGCGCAGATCGAACAATTGCCGGTTCCAGTCCCGCGCACCACTGGTGAGAAATCGGACGGTCGCGATGTAAGGCGTAAAGTCGAGCGTCTCGGCGGCGAGTGTTGCCTGAAGAGTTTGTCGCTCGCCCTTCGTATAAGTAATGACGCCTTCGGCTGCGTTTCCGTCGAGTTCGACATTGACGTTGGTGAGGGCGACCGAGTCGCCAACGACATTTGCGCGAGCCTTGAGCGCAAACCGGCCCATGCCGCCGGTGTTGGGCGTGGTTTCGCCGGCCCAGCGTAGTGCGTTGCGCAATGCCGGGCTGTCGGCGCTGAGTGCGCCTTCCATCATCAGGCTGGAGCGATTGGCGACGGTGCCATCGAACGCGACCTTCAGCGGCGGGCTCGTTGCACGCAGCTTCAGTCCGGAGCGATCGCCTGAAAGAGCCGCGATGAAATCGGCGATTGCAAGACTACCGTCCACGCGTTCACCGCGCCAGTCGAACTGCCCTGTTGCTGCGAATGAGCGCGAGATCGACGGCCATCCAAGCGAAAGATCAATGTCGGATAGCGTTTCGGTGATCTCCTGCTTGTCGTTCTTGTAGGTTAGTTCACCGTCGACGATGCGGATTTCCGAAAATGAAACCGGACTATCGACGCCCGGCTTGATCGATTTTGCGAGCGTTTCGACGACCGGCGTCCAGTTGCTTCCGCCGTCAGCATTGCGCGTCACGTTGAAGTGCGGATTAACCAGAGTCACATCGGCGATATCGTATCGCCGCGCCAAAAGCGGGAGCAGCCGCAAATTGGCAGTCAGTTCGTCAACCGTCAGCGGCTCGCCGGTCTTGGCGTCCGTGCCGCGCAAGCCGACCTTGCGAAGCGTCACATAGCTTGCCGGGAGCAGCGAGACTTCGATCTCGCCGTTCACCACGAGGTCGAGGCCGGTCGCGACACGAAGTTGTTCCTCGACCGACTGACGGACCTTGTCTTTGTCGATCAGCCAGGACAGCGCGACGAGTCCCACGGCGACAGCCGCCAGCAATGCCCCAATCGGCATCGCGAGGCGCTTCACTCCCTGGGCCAGCGTCAATGACATGATCCGTGTTGATTGGTTTTTATGCAGGCACCGGCAGGCTTTCCGTCCTGCCAGGCCGGGCGCAACTTGATGGCTTTTCTTGACGCTTTCAAGGCCATCCCGCGCCCGGAAACGGCTACCGCTTTCCATAGTAAAGAGCGCGGCGATTGACGGGTCTTGAGCAATTCGCCTAATAAGCGCCGCATGCGCGCCAGCGCGCTCCTCCATCGGGTTCACGACATATGAAAAAGGTTTTTCCGGACGCGAAATCCGCGCTCGCAGGTGTCCTCAAGGACGGCATGGTCATCATGTCAGGCGGCTTCGGCCTTTGCGGTATTGCCGAGACACTCTCCGACGCGCTGCGCGAATCCGGCGTCAAAAATCTGACGGTCATTTCCAATAATGCCGGCGTCGACGGCATCGGCCTCAGCCGTCTGCTTGAAACCCGCCAGATCAAGAAAATGATCTCGTCCTATGTCGGCGAGAACAAATTGTTCGCGCAGCAATTCCTCGCGGGCGAACTTGAGCTGGAATTCAATCCGCAGGGCACCTTGGCGGAGCGCATCCGCGCCGGCGGCGCGGGCATTCCCGCGTTCTACACCAAGACCGGCGTCGGCACGCTGATCGCCGAAGGCAAGGAAGAGAAAGTCTTCAACGGCGAGAAATACATCATGGAGACCGGCCTCGTCGCCGACCTCGCCATCGTGCACGCTTGGAAAGGCGATACCGAGGGCAACCTCGTTTATCGCAAGACCGCGCGCAACTTCAATCCAATGATGGCGACGGCCGCGAAAGTCACCGTCGCCGAAGTCGAGCATCTCGTGCAGCCCGGCGAGATCGATCCCGATCACATCCACACGCCCGGTATTTTCGTCAAACGCATCATCGCCGTCGATCCGAAGCTGAAGCGGATCGAGCAGCGCACGCTTCGTCAGCGCGCTTAATTTCAAGGAGAGCCGCATGGCCTGGACCCGCGAACAAATGGCAGCCCGCGCCGCAAAGGAATTGCGCGACGGTTATTACGTCAACCTCGGCATCGGTATTCCGACGCTAGTCTCTAATTACATTCCCGATGGCGTGGACGTTCTGCTTCAGAGCGAGA
>JAFKKP010000174.1 GCA_017305515.1 Hyphomicrobiales bacterium | reverse complement strand
GATTTAGTCGGTCACAATCGCGCGCCGGTTCAGTTGCAGACATGAACGCGGCGCACGCGCCAGCCGTAACCGTCCCAGAACCGCTCGCGTTGCAGATAGCAGCCGCCGCCATAGGCGTAGTCGGGCGCGTAATAGGCAGGCGCGCCGTAGCCGTAATAGCCATAACCGGGGCCATAGCCGTATCCATACGGGTAGCTGTTGGCCGCAAGCCCGCCGATGATGGCTGCGCCCGCAAGTCCACCGATAATGCCTGCGGCAATACGCCCGCCGCGTGCTTCAGCAGGTGCCGGCGCGGCGACCGCAGTGATCGCCAGCGTGGCTGCCGTCGCGGTTGCCAGAATGATTGTCCTCATGGCTTTCCCCTTTCGTGTTCGATGCTCGATAACTTGGTTCCGACAAGGAAAGTTGCACCTCCCCGTTGAACGGAACCTGAATATTTTAAGCCGAATTTGCCATGTTTTGCAGCGCGGCCAACAGGGCTACAGGTCGCCGCAACGCAAACGGCGCCCCGCTGGAAGCGAAGGCGCCGTTAGAAACTTTGGAATTTCAGCCCCGTGGACGGACCGAACGACCGATCAGAACATCGCCGAAGCGAGCTGTTGCAGACCGGCCTTCTGAACGAGGCCCTTGGCGATTTGCTTCTGATTGTCGTCGAGCGTGACGAGCAGCGGCTGGACAGCCGGAGCGAAGCGGCGCATGGCGGCTTCATCGACATTCGGCTCACGCGCAAGCGCGCGCAGGGCCTCGGCGACTGCCGGCCAATACTGCTCCTGCTCAGCCTTAAGTTTCAGCGCAACGCGATAGCGCAGGATTGCGACTTCGCTCATGGCAATCTTGAGTGCCGAGACGTGCGCTGGCTTCGCGGGAGCTTCGATAGGCGCTGCGGAAGCAGTCACTTCCTGGGCCGCGACAGGCGCACTCATGGCAACAACAAGTGCAACGGCGAGTTGGAACTTTCGCATATCTCTCACTTTTCGACGTATGGAAGACGGTCTTCGCGTAGGGGGCATATGTGACGAAAATGCGATGCAATAAGTTAACGCGCAACGCTTTTTTTGCGATGCAATAAAACGTCAAAAAATGTGATATTTATCCAAGCAATATCAATGGCTTGAAACTATGGTAACATTCGCAAATATAAGTTGAAAAAGGAACTGGGAAAGTTCCCGGAACGCTTGGCGGAACTGCGTCGCACAACCTTCGTTTCAGCTCGGTTTTCGGGGTGCTTTTTTCAGCGAATCCCGCATCAATTCCAACGCCCGGAAGGCGAACGCCAGCATGTTGTCCTGCCGCTCGCTCCGTCCGGTTTCCAGCGTGATCGTGCGTGTGACAGGGCCGGCCACGCCCATGCAGGAATGCCCGGCGGCGTCGCCATAACGGTTTCCGGTCGGCCCCGTGGCACCCGTCTCGCTGAGCCCCCAGGTGGCACCGAGCAGGTCGCGTGCGCGTGCCGCAAGCAAAGCGGCGTAAGGCTCGGACGACGCGCGCATTCCGTCCATCTCCTCCTTGGTGATGTTCACCAGGGCTGCCCGTGCTCGCGGCGTGTAGATGACCCCGCCGCCGCGATAGTAGGCGGAGGCACCGGGTATCGACAGCAGAGCCGCCGAAATCAGGCCGCCGGTGGAGGATTCGGCGATGCCGATCGTCTCCTTGCGGGCGATCAGTTGGGCCGCGATCGTCTCGGCCAGCGGCAGCAGTTTTTCCATTTGGATTTCCACGACCAGAACGCGTTGTCTGTTTAGATTCATTCCAGACTAGCGGCCGGATTCACCAATGTCCCCAACAGTTTGGAATAGGTTGAAAGTAGTCGATTAGGCTTTGCTTCAAGCCAGCCGGTCCAATATCGATAGGGCGTCGTTCCTACAGGTTTTGCATATCCCCTCATGATCGTCTGCTCCTGCAACGTCTTCTCCGATCACGACGTGCGCGATGCCGTGGCCAAGGATCTCCCGCGGACCGCAGGGCAGGTTTACGGCTGTCTGGGCTGTAGCGCCCAGTGCGGGCGGTGCGCGACGACGATCCGCAAGATCATGGACGAAGCCCTCGGCGCCTGCGCGAAATCGTGCTGTTCCGGCTGCCCGCATCAGCAGGCGCACGAGCATACCGAGCTGCAACTCAACGCGGTCGTTCTTCAGGCCGCTGCGGCCTAAACGCCTTTCCCACAATCGCATTCGGTTCCGTCCTGCGGCGGACTTGTCCCGTTCTTTGAACTGATTTAGAACGTTTCTAAATTCAGTTGAGAAGGCCGTTTTGGCCACAAGAAACGGGAGTGCGGCATGAAAGGCGATCCGAAGGTCATCGACTATCTGAACAAGGGCCTTCGCAGCGAACTGACGGCGATCAATCAGTACTGGCTGCATTACCGGCTCCTCGACAATTGGGGCCTGAAGGAAATGTCCAAGCAGTGGCGCAAGGAATCCATCGAGGAAATGCACCATGCCGACCGTTTCACCGACCGCATCCTGTTCCTCGACGGTTTTCCGAACATGCAGGTGCTCGATCCGCTGCGGATCGGCCAGAACGTGAAGGAAATTCTGGAATGCGATCTCGCTGCCGAACATGGCGCGCGCGATCTGTATCAGGAGGCGGCAACCTACTGCCACAACGTGAAGGACTATGTGTCACGCGACCTGTTCGAGAGCCTGATGAAGGACGAGGAAGGCCATATCGACTTTCTCGAAACCCAGCTCGATCTGATCGGCCGCATCGGCCTCGAACTCTACACGCAGAAGCACGTCGGCCATCTCGAGGACGATCACTGAGGTTTGCGGCTACGACGCATCGGCCGGAACGAAACACGTAATTTCGATCCGGCCGAGCAGGTTGACGTACCACACGACAGCTTCGCCCAAAGGATTGCCGGCATCGCGGATAATCGCCTTGTCCGGCACTTCCCACCACACGCCATCTATAGGCACCCAGTATTTTCCGCCGCGCACGTCGTACTGCGTGCGATGGCCGTCGGAAATATCGCAACAATAACTGCCGGCGGAATTGCGCACGCCCTTGAACCATTTGCGGATGTGTTCGGGAACGTCGTTGTATTGCCCGCGATCGACGGCGGAGGCGGTTGCCGCGGCGAAAAGCATCGGCAGCAAGAGAACGGCTCGCCTCGGCAGATTCATCGTCACTCCAGCGTTCTGCGCAAGATACGGATGAACCCGCGCGCGGGTCCACACACGAGCGCGCGAACGTCAGGACTGTTTGCGCTTGCGCTTCTTCTCCGGCGGCGGCGGAGGCGGGGGAACGACCGGGCAGCCGGCGAAACCCGCCTCGATCGCAGCCTGCGCGCCGTCCAGCTTGAAATCCGCAATGGTGCGGCCTGCATTCAGCGAGCGGATTCGCACGACAAGCGTGCTCGACGACCCAAGCTCCTGCACGAAGCGGTACACCTCGCCCTGATCCTCGATGACGATGACGGTGTAGCCGATGAGGATGCGCGACTCTACGTTGTCATGGCCGGGCTTTTCGTCGAACCGATAGCCGAGGATCGAGTTCTTGTCGGAGCCGATCTTGAAATCGAAAGAGAAGCGCACCAGCGGCTTGTCGCCGAAACACGTCAGCTGCATCATCGCGTTCATCGGCGGTTGGGCCGTGGCGTTCGACGCAACGGTGGTCAATAGCGCGCTTGCCACCGGCTTTCCGGTGACGCGGTCGGCAACCTTTTCGATTTTCCAGTTGCCGGCGTCGGTCCGTTCCGCCGAGGGGGAAACGAAAGCGTCGCGCGACACGCACGCGCCCAGCAGCAACGCCAACATCACCCACGCAACACAACGCACGGCACTGTCCCCGCCCGCTTGCAGTGTGCAACCGGCGCGCGCATGACGCAAGCGGCGCGTTTACGGGTGCCCTTTCTTGATCTGGATTCCGGCGGCGAGCGCGCCGACGATCACCGAGACGATCAGGCACCAGAAGCCAAAATGATAAAACAGGAACGCCGATACCGCGCAGCCGAGCGCGAACGACAAGATCGCGGTCGCAAGGCGGTTGAACCGCTCGCGCACTTTGGTCCGCTCTTTCGGATTTTCGCCGGTCAATAGATCGACGGCATCGATCGTCACCTGAACGGTGCTGCCCGTCATCATGGTGGTCGGCGGCAGCTCCGACATGTGGACGCGCTGCACGGCGTTCTGCATCGCCATCGCCGCGACGCCGGCAAAACCAGTCAGCAACGCAAGCGGGGAATCGCCGTCGGGAAACGGGCCGCAGGTCACGGCGAGCACGAAGAACATCACAAGCAATGCGATCTTCACAACGAGGAGCGGCGTCATCGCCGGAAGACCGTGCGACCGTTGCACCGCGCCGAACACGCGCGCCAGCGCGATGACGCCGACGAATTCCGGCAGCGCCAGAATTTTCCCCACGATGCCGTGCCCGCCCTGCACCAATGCCGCGCCGAGTGTGACGAAGTTGCCGGTCACATGCGCGACGAACAAACCATGCAGACCGAGAAACCCTGCTGCATCGACGAAGCCGCCGTTGAAGGAGAGCAGCGCGGCCACCGTCATTGGGCCAGTGAATTTGGGGCCGGTCAGATTTGAGTCACGGGATTTCAAAGGGAGTCCTCTCGCTGTATCCATTATGCACTGTCATCACCGGGCTTGTCCCGGTGATCCCGATGATTTGAGCACTGTGCCCTTTACATCGGGATGCCCGGAACAAGTCCGGGCATGACAATTGATACGGTCACGCGCCGTCCGCCCTGTTGTTAGAGACGCGGGCGCGTCTGTCGGCGGCTTCATTCCTTCGCCCTCTTT
>JAFKKP010000173.1 GCA_017305515.1 Hyphomicrobiales bacterium | reverse complement strand
GCTCAAGGCCGGGCAGGTCAATCAGCTTGCTGTGCTGAACGCTCAACAAACATTGCTGACTGCCGCCATCAACCGTGTGCAGGCGCAGGCAAATCGACTGGCGGATACGGTCGCGCTTTTCATGGCGCTCGGCGGCGGATGGCCCCGCGATTGCGGCAGTTCGGATTGGAGACGCTGCATCGGCAACGACGGACAGGACAGATCGTAGGCCGCTCAATAAGCGCCCCGGCGCTTTCCGCTTCTTGAGCGATCGGCGAGCCTTTTCGCGTTGCCGCGCTTCGGCGCTTAATAGAAAATTCAACACAATTTCGTCCGGCGTAACGAAATGGGCGCCAGTCAAGTTCCCGTCAGCTTAGCGGCTAAAATGCTCCCGCTATCGGTATTAACGCGAGAGCGGATGCAATGCTCAAGTACCTTTCCGCGACCTTCAGAGAATTCGTTGCCGACAAGAGGGGCAATATTGCAGTTATTTTTGCAATCACTGCCGTGCCCATTTTAGGCGTGGTAGGCGCAGCGGTCGATTATTCCATCGCCAACAAAGTCCGGACACAACTTGAAGCGGCACAGGACGCCGCCGTTCTCTTGGCCGTCAGCAAATCCGAACAGGCAGTCAGCGCGAGCCAAGCCAAGAGCGATGCAATCGCTTACTTTAACGGCGTGTTAAACTTTGAACACCTCACAGCCACGATAAATTTGAACGTCGTGGATGGCGCGAACGGCCGCACAGCGACGTCGAGCTTTTCAAGCGTGGTGACGACAAACTTTCTCAGAATTATCGGCTTCCCTACCCTTTCGGTATCGAACACCTCTTCGGCAACCGTCGGCCTTCCGATCTATTCCGACTTCTATCTTCTGCTTGATAACTCGCCATCGATGGGCGTGGGCGCAACGACCTCAGACATCAACACGATGGTGAATAATACACCGGACCAATGCGCATTTGCGTGCCACGATCTTTCCAACTCGAACAGCTATTACAATCTGGCCAAAAGTCTCGGCGTAACAATGCGTATCGACGTGGTGCGGCAAGCTGTTCAGCAATTGACCACGACCGCATCCCAAACGGAAACTGTCAACAACCAATTCAGGATGGCGGTCTACACGTTCGGCTCGTCATGCAGTTCGGTCGGCTTGACCACGATTTCCCCGCTGAACTCAAATATGTCCAGCGTAAATTCTGCCGCCAATAGCATCGACCTCATGACGACGCCGTATCAGAACTACAACGGCGACCAATGCACCGATTTCGATGGAATATTTACTGCGATGAATTTGGCAATTCCAACACCCGGCCCAGGTACATCCGCGTCTCCGCAGAAATGGCTTTTTTACGTTTCCGACGGCGTAGCCGACGCCTACTATCCGTCATCGTGCAGTCAGCCGACGACGGGCGGACGCTGTCAGGAGCCTCTGACGCTTGCAAATTGCACGGCGATGAAAAACCGCGGAATTCAGATCGCCGTCCTTTACACCACCTATCTCGCCCTGCCGACAAACAATTGGTACAATACATGGATTGCGCCGTTTAATGCTGGGCCATACGCACCTTCAGTGAACAGTCTTATCGCGCAGGATATGCAAAGCTGCGCATCGCCGGGGTTCTATTTCGAGGTCAGCCCTACGCAAGGCATTTCTCAAGCAATGAGCACCTTGTTTCAAAAGGCCGTTTCGTATGGACGTCTTCAGCAGTAACGCGCATGCAGCGCAGCAGCGAGTGAAGAACATTGTCGCTGCGAAAGACTGGCCCTTGAAGGCAGCAGAAGCAAAAATGACGAGAAGCAACTTAAACTATTGAACGTATTTGGACGTGGCTGGCGTTTTTGTCGAACGCGTCAGTCGCCTGCGACCCCAGCTTCTGTCCAAACTTAGGCGGGGGTCGCTTATTTTCGCCGGCGGCACTCAGAATTTCAGCACGCTGCTGGCTCGTTGGCGTCGGAAGGTAACCGCAGCGCAAAACTCACGCCGTCATCGCGACCAACGCGGCATGGTACGAAGCATTAGAGAAAAACAGGGTCTCAGAGACCAGTTGTCGACACCAATCGATGGAGCCACCGGTCCCAATTACAAAAATGCCAAAAACGGCCCAATGAATTGACCGCAATGGGCTCAGGCTACAGTTTCATTTATCCGAATGGCGGAGAGAGTGGGATTCGAACCCACGGTACGGTTTCCCGCACACACGCTTTCCAAGCGTGCGCCTTCAGCCACTCGGCCATCTCTCCGGAAGCGTTGTCATGAAGGGGTGCAGGCCGATTTGCAAGGGATCGCGCCTTGCGTCCGGCGATTTTCGCCAAAATTATTGAGCAATAATCGGGATTTTCCGGCGTCTTAGTGCAGAAACGCGCCGTCCGCCGTGCGCAGCGGCTTGATCCGCGGCACGCCTGAAATGGCCGTCAGATCCTGCGCCGCGTGAGCTTCTATAAGAGTATCGACGAAACCGGCGAACCACTGATGGATGGTGCCCGCGCGCAATTTGCGCATCATCGATTCCCAGCGCATCCGCCGCTCCTGCACCGGCATCGACAGCGCGGTGGCAATCGTCCGCGCCATGCCCTCGATGTCGTGCGGATTGACCTGCAACGCGGCGTCGAGTTCGTTCGCCGCACCAGCGAATTTCGACAGCACCAGGACACCCGGATCGGCCGGATTTTGCGCGGCGACATATTCCTTGGCGACGAGATTCATACCGTCCTGGAGCGGCGTCACCACGCCGACCTGCGCTGCGCGATAAAAACCACCGAGCACACTCTGGCTAAAGCCCTTGTTGAGATAGCGGATCGGAATCCAGTCGACCTCGCCGTGACGTCCGTTCACGTCGGTGACTTGTCTGGCCAGCTCACTCTGCAAATCGTCATAGGCCTCGATGGTGCCGCGCGAGGGCGTTGCGATCTGCAACAGCGATACCTCGCGCTTGAACGACGGCTCGATCTCGAACAGTCGGTCGAACGCCGCGATGCGGTTGACCAGTCCCTTGGAATAATCGACGCGGTCGACGCCGATGGCGAGGCGCTCGCCGCCAAGACTCATGCGAAGCCGCGACACATCCGGATGCGAGGCCGCGCGGCGCGCCTGCGCGGCGAAGCCTTCCACATCGATGCCGATCGGAAACGCACCGATGCGCGTGGTGCCGAAACGCGACATCACGACGCCGTCGTGAAGCTGAAGCCCGAAATCCATTTTCAGACAGCGCACGAAGTTTTCGACATCGTCCTCGGTCTGAAAACCGATGAGGTCATAAGACAACATCGCCTCGATCAACTCGCGGTGATGCGGCACGCCGGCAATGACGGCGCGCGCGGGCCAGGGCGTATGAAGAAAGAAGCCGAGCGGATTCTTGAATCCGAGTTTGCGCAACTCCGCGCCGAGCGCGAGGAAATGATAATCCTGAATCCAGAACGCGGCCGCCGGTTTCTTGAAGCGCGTCAATGCGCGCGCCATGAACGCATTCACTTCGCGATAGGAGGTGTAGTCGTCCTGCGAGGCGCGGATCAGATCGGGCCGCGAATGCAGCGCGGGCCACAATGCGGAGTTCGCGAAGCCTTCATAATAGCCGCCGTAATGCGCAGCCGGCAGATCGAGCATCGCCAGCGCACCGGCGCCGAGCTGCTCAATTTTCAGCGGCGAATCTTTTTCGGAAGTGTCGCTGACCTTGCCGCTGGAGCCGATCCAGATCGCGCCGGATTTTTCGACGACCGGCAACAATGCTGCTGCCAGTCCTCCGGTCATGGGCTCGTTCGCTTTCGCGCGAGCCACTCGATTTGAAACGACGACGAGATCCACAGCGCGCTCTCCAGCTTCCGCAACCGCAAAAATAACAATCGTTCATCAATATGGTTCCTCGCCATCATTCGAGCGAAATGAAGTCAAAATCGGGCGCGGAGAAAATGGAACCGGTTCCATCGATATGGAACGCGTTGATTTCGCGCTGCCTTATTTCAACGCGAAAATTTCAATGATGAAAATTTTATGCGTCAGCTACGCCAGTACCGGTCTTCCCAGTTGCGCGAGATTTTCATGCCGGTGAGAATCAATCCCGCCATCGAATAGGTCTGCGGAAAATTTCCGAACAGCGCGCCGGTTTTCGGATCGATGTCTTCAGACAGAAGACCGTAGCGATTGCGATGTGCCATCGCGTCGTCGAACAGTTCGCGCGCCTCCTCCTTGCGTCCCTGCTGCCACCACGCATCGATCAGCCAGAAGCGGCAGATCAGGAATGCGGTCGCGGGCATGCCGAAATCGTCCTCGGCCGCGTAACGCATCATGTGCTTCTCGCGCAGCAGCTCGCGCTCCATCGCCGTCACCGTCTTGACGAAGCGCGGATCATCGACCTCGCAGATGCCAAGATCGGGCAGCAGCAGCACGCTGGCATCGAGATCGTCCGAACCGAAGGCTGCGGTGAACGCTTCGCGTTTCGGATTCCACGCCTGCTCCAGAAGTTCGTGCTGGATCGGATCCGCGACCGAATTCCAGTACGCCGCGCGATCGGCAAGCCCGAGCCGCGACGCAATCGACGCGAGACGATTGATCCCGGCCCAGCACATCGAAGCCGAATGCGTATGAACGCGCTGGCGCCCGCGATACTCCCAGATGCCGGCGTCAGGCTTGAGCGCGTAATGCGCGGCCTTGTTGCCGAGCTTCTCAAGCAGCCTGAACAGCTTCTCGCCGCCGGGACGCGGCAGACGGCGGTCGTAGAACAAAGGCTGCGCCGCAAGGATGATCGAGCCGTAGGTGTCATGCTGCACCTGGTCGGCGGCGGCGTTTCCGATTCTCA
>JAFKKP010000318.1 GCA_017305515.1 Hyphomicrobiales bacterium | reverse complement strand
CGTGACCGGGGTCAACGCTTACCTCAGCTTCAGGGTCGATAGGCCTGCAAGTGCAAGCATCACCGAGATGATCCAGAAGCGGATCACGATCTGCGGCTCGGTCCATCCCTTCTGCTCGTAGTGATGATGGATCGGCGCCATGCGGAAAAATCTTTTGCCGGTGAGCTTGAACGAGGCGACCTGAACGATCACCGACAGCGCCTCGACGACGAACAATCCGCCGATCACGGCGAGAACGATCTCATGCTTGGTCGCGACAGCAATCGCCCCCAACATTCCGCCGAGCGCGAGCGAGCCCGTGTCGCCCATGAAGATCGAAGCAGGCGGCGCGTTGAACCAGAGGAAGCCCAATCCGGCGCCGAGCACTGCGCCGCAGATCACCGCGAGTTCGCCGGTGCCCGACACATAATGAATCTGAAGGTAGTCGGCGAACACCGCGTTGCCCGACAGATAGGCGATCATGCCGAAGCTGCCTGCCGCGATCATCACCGGCACGATCGCAAGCCCGTCGAGACCGTCGGTGAGATTCACCGCATTACCCGCGCCGACGACGATGAACGCTGCGAAAATCACGAAGAACCAGCCGAAGTTGATCGTGAACTCCTTTAGGAACGGTACGACCAATGCAGTTGCCGCCTGATCGCGACCGAACCACACGATCAGCGAGCAACCGACAAGCGCGATCAAGCCTTCCACCGCAAGACGCGTGCGCGCCGAAAATCCGGTGTCGGTCTGCTTCGTTACTTTGAGGTAGTCGTCGTAAAATCCGACGAAGCCGAAACCGAGCGTGATGCCGAGCACGATCCAGACATACGGATTCCTCAGGTTCGCCCATAGCAGCGTGGCAACGACAAGGCCCGCTAGGATCATGAGCCCGCCCATCGTCGGCGTGCCCTTCTTTGTGACGAGATGCGTCGGCGGACCGTCGGCGCGGATCGGCTGACCTTTACCTTGCGCGAGGCGAAGATGATCGATGATCCACGGCCCGAACATGAAGACGACGGCCGCGCCCGTCACCATCGCGCCGCCGGTGCGGAACGTGATGTAGCGGAACACGTTGATGCCGGGAATCGTACCGACGAGATCGCTCAGCCAATAAAACATTCAAACCGTCCTGTGCCGCACCTATACGACAGCGTCGTCGAGCGCGGCTTTTCCTGGAAATCGCTTTTGTAAAGCAGTCACGATCAATTTCATGCGCGAGCCAAGAGAGCCTTTTACCATGATCGCGTCGCCTGCGCCGACCGCTTGAACCATTTGCGATTCGAGCGCGGCGGAGTCCTTGGCATAGCCGCCCTTCTGCGCGGAAGGAAGCACCTCCCACAGATGTTGCATCAAAGGGCCGCAGCAGAAAACGAGGTCGATTTTGTTGGCGATCACGGCTTCCGACAGCCCGCGATGCAGAGCCGGACCTGTCGGCCCCAGCTCCAGCATATCGCCAAGCACGGCGATACGCCTTCCACGCGCACCGACATCGGCCCGACCGAGCACATTGAGCGCAGCCGCCATCGAGGCGGGGTTCGCATTATAACTTTCGTCGATCAGTGTCGCGGTGCCACTGGCGATGTTGAGAGTCTCGCGCACACCGCGGCCCGCTGCGGGCTTGATCTGTGCCAGCGCGAGTGCTGAGAGCGCGAGGTCTGCGCCTGCAAGCGTTGCAGCTGCAAGCACCGCGAGCGAGTTCATCGCGATATGTTTTCCCGGCACCGCGATCTTGTACGTGACATCGTTGCCGAGAATATTCGCATGCACAGCCGAGCAAGTCGGATGCAGCGCGACGTCGATCAGCCGCGCATCGGCCTTGCCGTTCGCGCCGAACGAGACAATGCGAGCGCCTCTGGCTTCGGCTTTCTTTTTCAAACGCGCGAACTGCGAATTGTCGATGTTGAGAACGGCTGCACCGTTCGGCTCCAGCCCCGAAAAGATTTCCGCTTTGGCGTCGGCGATGGCCTCGATGCCGGAGAAGAATTCCAGATGCACCGGCTCGACCGTCGTGACGATGGCGACATGCGGCCGCACCATTTTCACCAGCGGTTCGATTTCTCCGGCGTGATTCATGCCGATCTCGAACACGGCAAATTTCGCTGACGAAGGGCAACGCGCGAGCGACAGCGGCACACCCCAATGATTGTTGAACGAAGCGGCGGACGCATGCGTCTCCCCCTGCGCGCCCAGCACAGCGAGCAATGCCTCCTTCGTCGATGTCTTTCCGACCGAGCCAGTCACGGCGATGACCTTGCCGCCGAACCGCGCGCGCGAGGCTTTGCCGAGATCGACGAGTGCAGCCAGCACATCGTCGACGATGAGCAATTTCGCATCGGGCGCGAATTTGCTGCGCTGATCTTTCGCGATGACCGCAATGGACGCGCCTCGCTCCAGCGCGGCATTGACGAAATCATGCCCGTCGTGCACGTCGCCCTTGATCGCGAAATACGCCTCGCCCGGCGTCAGCGTGCGGCTGTCGATGGAAATGCCTGTCACGTTATCTGACAGCGCGCCGCTGTGCTCCGCGCGCATCGCATCCGCCATCGCCGTAACTGTCCAGAGCGCACTCATGCGGCGTACTCCGCCAGCGCCACACGCGCCGCGTCGTGATCGCTAAACGGCAACGTATTCTCTCCGACGATCTGGCCGATCTCATGACCCTTGCCTGCAATCAGCAACGCGTCACCCTTCTCAAGATTTGAAACGGCGAAACGAATCGCTTCGGCGCGGTCGGCGATTTCCTTTGCACCCCTGGCTGAAGCAAGAATGGCGGCGCGTATGGACGCCGGATTCTCCGAACGCGGATTGTCGTCGGTGACAATCACTACATCGGCGTTTTGCGCAGCGATCTGACCCATCAGAGGACGCTTGCCGCTGTCGCGGTCTCCACCCGCGCCGAACACAACGACGAGCTTGCGTTTCGCATAAGGCCGCAAGGCTTCCAGTGCTTTCGCCAGCGCATCCGGCTTGTGTGCGTAGTCCACGAAGATCGGCGCGCCATTGCGTTCGCCGACAAGCTCAAGACGCCCCGGCGCACCTTCGAGTTTTTCGATTGCCGCAAATACGCGCGCCGCGTCGCCGCCGGTCGCAATCGCAAGTCCAGCCGCGACCAGCGCGTTCTCGATCTGGAATTCTCCGACCAGCGGCAAATGCAGCTTTCGTTTGCTGCCGCCATATTCAATTGTCAGCGTCTGCGCGAAGCCGTCGATAGACGCATCGTGCAGCTTGATTGCTTCGCCCCTGCGTCCCACGGTCAAAATCTTGAGCTTGCGCGCACGCGCCGCTTCGATCACCGCTTTCGAATGTTCGTGATCGGCCGCGATCACTGCTGCACCACCATCGACAATGAGATCGGTGAACAGCCGCAGCTTCGCGCCGAGATAATGTTCGACGGTCGGATGATAGTCCATGTGATCGCGCGACAGGTTCGTGAATGCACCCGCCGCCACGCGAACGCCGTCGAGACGAAACTGATCGAGGCCATGCGACGATGCTTCGAGCGCGAGATGCGTCACGCCCTCACCCGCGATTTCATCGAGCGAGCGATGCAGCGCGACAGGATCAGGTGTAGTCAGCGAGCCGTAAACCGTGCGCTTCGGCGACACCAGGCCGATAGTGCCGATGCTCGCGGATGAAAAGCCGAGCGTCTGCCAGATTTGCCTTGTGAACGCAGCGACCGATGTCTTTCCACTCGTGCCGGTGACGGCTGCGATCATTTTCGGTTGGCGCGGAAAGAAACGTGCAGCGGCCAACGCAAGTGAGCGGCGTGGATTTGATGCAGCGATAAACGCAACGCGCTTGTCATCATTCGGAAGGCGATCCGCGACGACGGCAACGGCACCCGATGCAATCGCCTGATCGACGAATTTTGCGCCGTCGGTCTTGGCGCCGGCGAGCGCGAAGAAAACATCGCCCGGCTTCACGGCGCGGCTATCCACGGCGATGCCGGTGACGGCGACAGCGGCATGCTGCGCGTCAACCACGGCGTCGCCACTGAATAGGTCGCCCAACGTCATGTCATCCCAGTCCGATAGCGCGAATTTCCTATGCGCTTACCGGCTCTCCCTCGATGTCGCAAGAATAAGGCGGTCGGACGGCGGCAAATTGAAACGGGGCGCAATTCCGAGCAGCGGGGCGATGCGCGCAATCACCTTTCCCCCCGTGGGAACGGCGTTCCAGCCGGATGTAATAAAGCCCTGGGTTTCCGGAAGCGCCTGCGGTTCGTCCAGCATGACAAGAAGCTGGTATTTCGGATTATCCGCCGGAAGGATCGCGGTGAAAGACGTCAGCACCTGCTTTTTCGCATAGTGACCGTTGACGACCTTTTCCGACGTACCTGTCTTGCCGCCGACATAATAGCCTTCGACGTTTGCCTGCTTGGCGGTCCCGATTTCGGCGTTCAGCCGCATCAGGTAGCGCATCTTGTCGCTGGTCTCGGGCTTGATGACGCGCGTCGCGACTTTCATCGCATCCGCTTCGCTTCGCCGCAGGAACGTCGGCGGGATGAGGTAGCCGCCGTTGATGACGGCGTTGATTCCCATCACGGCCTGAAGCGGCGCGACCGACAACCCGTGCCCGAATGCGATGGTGACGGTGTTCAGTTCGCCCCAATGTTTCGGCACGATAGGTTCGGCGCTTTCGGGCAACTCGGTGCGCAGGCGATCGAGCTGGCCCATTTTTTTCAGAAACGCCTTGTGCGCGTCGACACCTTGCGAGAGTGCGATGCGCGCGGCGCCGATATTTGATGAGTATGTGAACACTTCAGCAAGCGAAATGCTGCGGCCGAGCGGATGCGAATCGCCAATGGAAAATTTTCCGTAGCGCAGAGATTCCCGTGCATCGAACTGCGAATTGAGATTGGCCTTGCCGGAATCCAGCGCCATCGCGAGAGTCAGTGCCTTGAACGTCGAACCCATTTCATAGACGCCGGTGGTGAGGCGATTGATGCGGGTCGGATCGTTGGCCTCGCGCGGATTGTTCGGATCGAAATCCGGTACCGACACCATCGCGACAATTTCGCCGGTCTTGACGTTGGAGACGAGACCGGCAGCGGCTTTGGCTTTGAATTTGTCCTTGGCCTTGAGCAATTCGTCGCGCAGCGCGTGCTCGACGCGCGAGTCTACCGAAAGCTCGACCGGCTTCTGCAGGCGATCGGTCGCGAATCCAGCGCGATGCAGATCGGCAAGGCCGCTATTGTCGAGCCATTTCTCGATTCCGGCGATGCCCTGATTGTCGATGTTCACAAGGCCGATGACGTGCGCCATCTCCGCGCCGTTCGGATAGACGCGCTTGTTCTCGCGCAGGAAACCGATGCCCGGGATGCCGAGACGATAGACTTCCTTCTGCTGCGCGGGCGTGATTTCGCGTTTTAGCCAGACGAAACCTTTGCGTGACGACAAACGGTCGCGCACTTCGCCCGCGTCGAGATCGGGCAACGTGGCGGTGAGCAATTCAATGGCTTCATCCTTGTCGACGATGCGGCGCGGCTCGCCGAACAGCGACGGCGTCTTTACATCGGTCGCAAGGATCTCGCCGTTGCGATCCACAATGTCCGGCCGCGCGGTTGCAATTGCATCCTGCGATGCCGTGCGGCGTGTGCCGTGCCCGTCGCCGGTGATAGCGTAGAACACGAGCCGGCCGCCGATGATCGCATAGACCACGGTGAAGGCGACGATGGCTAAGCCGACCCGCGCTCGCGCCTTCGCTGAGCGATCTACGTTGCGGCCGTAAAGAAGCGTCCGGACAAAACGGCTGCGCCAGGGTTCGGTCGGTCGCTGATTCGGATTCGGCTCCCTGTAAAAATCACTCACCGCCGGCCCTCCGGCAGAGTCACGGAGCCGGTGACGCTTTCCTTGTCGGTATCGGTTTCCGTGGTGTCGATCATCGTGCCGATCGGATCGGGATCGTCCGGCTTGACGAAATTCGGCGGCCGCGGCGGAAGATTCTTGAGTTGGTCGTATTGCGACGTCTCGATCGGCTTCAGCAACAGATATTTGGTCGCGAGATTTTGCAGCCGCGCCGGTGTCTCGAGCTTCGCCCATTCGGCCTTGAGGCTTGCGATGGCCTCGCGCTGCTCGCGGATGTCGGCGCGCAGTTGTATCACGCGCTCCGTGCGCACGGTCGATTCCATCTTGATGCGATAGACGTAGGCCGCGGCGAAAACCAGCGCGCAGATCACGAACAGATGGACGATACGCACGCTCAACCTCCCCGCATCACGTCGGCGAGTTGCGGCCAGTCGAATGACGCAGTTTCGGAGAGCGGCGGAGCATCGGTGCGGCGCGCGGCGCGCAGTTTCGCGGATCGTGCACGCGGATTGGACGCAACTTCGCTGTCGTCGGCAACGACGGGGCGCTTGGTGAGAATCTCGAAGCTCGGCGCCGATTGATCCGTTTCGGGCAGATGGCGCGAACCGCCGCCACGCTTGCCGCGCTCGTTGAGGAAATTCTTGACGATACGATCTTCCAGCGAGTGAAACGAGACGACGACAAGACGCCCGCCGGGTTTCAGCACATGTTCCGCCGCCACAAGCGCGGCGTGCAGTTCGTCCAGTTCTTCGTTCACGAAAATCCGCAGCGCCTGAAACGTCCGTGTCGCGGGATGAATCTCGTTCGGCTTCGAGCGAACCACGCGCGACACGATGTCCGCCAGCGCACGCGTCGTCGTGATCGGCGCTTCCTTGCGCGCAGCAACAATGGCACGCGCGACGCCGCGCGAGTGACGTTCCTCACCGAAGATATAGATGATGTTTGCGAGATCGGTTTCAGACGCTCGCGCGACGACATCGGCGGCGGTCGGACCTGAGCCGCTCATGCGCATATCGAGCGGACCGTTGAGACGAAACGAAAATCCGCGCTCGGACTGATCGAGCTGCATCGACGAAACGCCGACATCCATAACGATGCCGTCGGCCTGCTCGACACCCCGCGCCGCGCAGACGTCGGCGAGATTGGAGAAACGATCTTCGACCAGCGTGAGACGGCCATCGGACGAATTCACGAGATCGAATCCGCCGGCAACCGCCGTGCGGTCGCGGTCGATGCCGATGACGCGCGTTCCGGGAGTTTTCAGGATCGCCCGGCTGTATCCACCCGCGCCGAATGTCGCATCGACATAGACGCCGCCGTCATGCGGCGCGAGCTGTTCGACCGCCTCGCGGCCAAGCACAGGAACATGGCGGACAACTTCGTCCTCGGGCGGCATGTCGAAGCCCCTCGCGTGAAATACGGCGGGATGCCATCCCGCAATTCCCTGATGATCCGACGCTTCGCGGCCGAACAATCCGAGGCTTGCGCGCTGCGCGGTCCAGATCGAGCGAAACGCCGAGGCGCTCGCAATGACTCGCCTCAGATTGGATGGTCCGCAAGACATTCTGTGGCCGGACATCGGACTTTTCGCCGGGATTTGCGCATTTTATGGAACCGCAGCCGTCCCGATTCCGGCGCGACTCTTCACCATTCAGTAGCGGCGTTTATCGTTAAGGAATGGTTGACGATTTGGCACAAGTTTGAGGCGGGACCGCCTGTCGGCGCGCAGGCCCACTTGCCTTGAGGTTGGCCCATCCATGCCCCGCTCTTGCCCGTTTTGGACGCTTCAAAGCCATCAGGTTCGTTCGCGTCTGCCCGAAATCGATTCGAAGCGTCGGCGTCCTCAATGGTTCACGGGGCTCAAGCCGGCATGTCTGTATCGTTCCGAAATTTCCAGCCCGACACAATGGTTGTCTCGGAAGTGCGCCCGTCGCCGAATTTCGGTGAACGTAACGACGTTTCCTCGCCCGATATGATCGTGCTGCACTACACCGGCATGGCGGACGCCGCCTCCGCGCTCTCTCGTCTTTGTACGGCAGGCACCGAAGTCTCCGCTCATTATGTCGTGCTCGAAGACGGCAACATCATTCAATGCGTACCGGAGTCCAAGCGTGCGTGGCATTCCGGCAATTCGCATTGGGCCGGAGAAGCCGACGTCAATTCGCGCTCGATCGGCATCGAGATCGTCAATCGCGGCCACGATCTCGGCTATCCGGATTTTCCGCTCCGGCAGATCGCCGCGGTCATCACGCTTTGCAAGGGCATCATTATTCGCCGCGAGATTCCAGCGCATCGCATCGTCGGGCACTCGGATGTGGCGCCGGGCCGCAAGAAGGATCCGGGCGAGAAATTTCCGTGGCGGCTGCTCGCGGATTCCGGCGTCGGGCATTGGGTCGAGCCGGCGCCTATCGCGCGCGGCGAATCCAAGATGCTCGGTGCCAGCGGCGACGAAGTGACGGCGTTGCAGGAAGCCCTCGCCCGCTACGGCTATGAAATTCCGGTGACGGGCCGTTACGACAACAAGACCATCGATGTGGTCGCCGCGTTCCAGCGTCATTTCCGCCCCGACTATATCGACGGCGTTGCGGATTATTCGACGTTGACCACGTTGGAGGAATTGCTGGCGACACTGCCGCAAACCGCGCTGGCCTCTTGACCCCGTGCGCTTCCATCGTCATCACATAAAGGTCAGTCGGCTGGACGGCCGCTCTCGCAAGGATCGAAAGGTCGCGAGGGAGGAAAGTCCGGGCTCCTTCGACATACGGTGCCGGATAACATCCGGCGGGGGCGACCCCAGGGAAAGTGCCACAGAGAATGAACCGCCTTCGCTTCATTCCGAAAGGATTGGGCGAAGGTAAGGGTGAAAAGGTGCGGTAAGAGCGCACCGCGTTTCCAGCGATGGAGACGGCATGGCAAACCCCACCGGGAGCAAGACCGAATAGGGACGGCATAGCGGCGAGTTCGTTTTCGAACGATAACTCCGCGGGGCGATGTCAGGCTCGCTGTCCGGGTAGGTTGCTTGAGGCGCGGAGCAATTCGCGTCCCAGAGGAATGGCCGTCACGTCTGCGCGGTGCAAATCATGCAGGCCCTACAGAACCCGGCTTACAGGCTGGCTGATGATTACCAACGAGGGGTTCGGCGCAAACACGCCGGACCCCTCACCATTTTCAGAACTGGAAATACAGAAACTCCATCCGCTGCCACATGCCGAACAGCGCGATGGCAAACGCGACACCGACCGCGAGTGCCCACATTGTCGTCGGCTTCCATCGGATAAGCGATGTCGCATCCGGCGCGCGGCGATATTCGCGATAGCGAAATATCTGCGGCACGTTCGGCAGGAACAGAGCAATCGCAAGCGCGACCAGCACCGCAAACGATCCGAGCATCAACAGATCGTCGGCGCTGACCAGAATCGGCAGATTCATGATGCGCAGAATATCCGGCGGCGCGAACGACGCGCGCTCCGGCTGCAAGCCGAGTAGGCCTTTCAGTCCGCGCCATGCGCCGCCGACGGTCGCCGCGCGGAAGAATACCCATGCGACGACGACGGCAGTAAATGTCAGCACCCAATAGACGATGCGCATGCCGAGCGCGGCGGAGACTTCACGCGTACCGCGCCACAGATGATTGATGCCGAGATAGATGCCGTGCAAGCCGCCCCAGATCAGGAAATTCCACGCCGCGCCGTGCCACAGACCGCCGAGCACCATTGTCACCAATAGATTGATGTAGCGGCGGCGCTCGCCGAGACGGTTGCCGCCGAGCGGGATGTAAAGATAGTCGCGCAGAAAACGCGACAGCGTGATGTGCCAGCGCCGCCAGAACTCGATAATCGACGTGGATTTGTACGGCGAACGAAAATTCACCGGCAGGCGGATGCCGCACATCAGCGCGAGGCCAATAGCCATGTCGGAATAGCCGGAGAAATCGAAATAGATTTGTAGTGTGTAGGCAAGCGTCGCGAGCCACGCCCATTCCGGTCCCACGCCCCCACCCGCGTCGAGATGTGCGAACACGGGCGTGACGAATTGCGCGAGGTTGTCGGCGATAACGACCTTCTTGAACAGACCAGCGACGAAGATAGCAAGCCCGCGCGCCGTGAGAACCGACGAGCGCCCCGTGCGCCCGCGCTTGAATTGCGGAATCATCTCGGCGTGGTGAACAAGCGGTCCCGCGATCAGATGCGGGAAGAACGAGACGAACAGCGCGTAGCTGACGGGATCGCGCTCGACCGGCGCGCCGCGCATTACGTCGACGAGATAGGCAATCTGCTGGAACGTAAAAAATGAAATGCCGAGCGGCAGAATGATGTTGGAGAACGGCAGCGGAACGCCGGTGATCGCGCTGACATTGTCGAGCAGGAAGTTCGTGTATTTGAAATAGCAAAGTGCGGCGAGATTGATCGTCACGCCGAGCATGCCGATTGCGCGGCGGCGCTCGCGGTTTGCCATCAGCAGGCCGAGCGAGAAATTCAGCGCGATAGATGTCACGAACAGCAAGAGATAGATCGGCTTCCACGCACCGTAGAAAAACAGCGATGCGCCGAGCAGCACCAAGATTCCCGCGCGCGGCGAATGACGGTGCGCGGCAGCAAACGCAAGCAGCGTCGCTGGCAGAAACTGAAAGACGAAGGTGAAGGAACTGAACAGCATGAACGCGCTATCGCTTCAGCTGTTCGACGAGATAGCGCGTGTAGATCGGGACGCCCGTGGCGTTGACATGCATTTCGTCCGCGAAATTCGACGCTTTCAGGTCGGGTACCGACTGCACGTCCAATACCGAAAAGCCGCAGCGGTCCGCTTCGTCGTTCAGAAGACCCGCGACTTGTTCTTCGCGCGCGCGCCATAGAGCATCGGCAGCGCGGTCGTAACGTACCGCCCACGGCGGAACGACCACCGTGAGTTTGCGCGACCGTTTAGCCAGATCGCACAGCGCGCCGATCTCGAACTTAGCCTTTGGACCGCTGACATCCCAGTTCGCGAAATGCGGATGATCGGCAAGCCGCGCGATCCATTGATCGTCGCGCTGGGTGCTGTTGATGACGGAGAGGCCGAAATTCACAGGTGGCGGCGAGACATGCGCGACGTCCTGCTGCTGCGCGAGCCGCGCGGCAAACGCTTCGCGAATGAAACGGATCAGCGTGCCGACGCGCAGCGGCAAGAATGACGTCAGTTGCTCTGTAACGCTCAGGCGCGACAGCACGTCTTGCGGATACACGCCGGCCGAACGCACGCCCTCGTTGAAGATGAACGGTGCGACGCTGACAACGACATGCGCTTTTGCAAAAACATCCGGATATATTTTCGCGGCACCCAGAACCGCGAGCGGCTCACCTGCGTCGTAAGCGATGTTGACGACGGAGCCGGATTTTTCACCACGTAACTGAGCAGCGAGACCTGCATCGACGCCATAGGCCGTGCGGCTTTCGCCGGCGAAGATCAGATCGGGATCCGATTTCAGCAGCGGCAATTTGATCGCAAGCAGGTGCGGGACGTCAGTATGCACGCGGTTGGCGACGGCGAGCAGCACCGCAAGGCCCGCAACCCACGCGATGACAGCCGCAACGATCGCGCCCGCGATCCAGCGCGCGCTCGCGCTGTCGACACGGCGGCGAAGGAATGTCTGTGCAAAGCTGTTCGAGAGCGCGGCGATCATTCCGCCGTTCAAGCATGAACGGAGGCAACGGACAATAAGCCTCCGCCTAATGAGCGTCCGGCGGCGGGCCGAGCAGGTTCGGCTTATTGACGAAGAACACCATGGTGCTCAGCGTCAGATAAAAAAACGTCAGGATAAAAAAGGCATCGCCGAATCCCATCACGACGGCCTGACGGTGAACGATGTTCGACAGCTGCTTCAGCGCCATCAGCGACGCATCGCCCATGCCCTGAAACTGTTGCGTGAACTTGTTGAGGGTTTCGACCACCATTGAATTCCCCCAGTTCACCCGATCCTGCAACCGGCTGATGTGCAGATCGGTGCGGTCATCGAGAACCTGATTGATAACGGCAAGGCCCACCGCGCCGCCGAGGTTGCGCGTGAGGTTGAAAATCCCCGACGCGTTCTTCAGCCGCTCCGGCGGCAGTGTGCCGAGCGCGATGTTGTTGACAGGGATCATCGCCATCATGATTCCGACGCCGCGGAAAATCTGCGGCCACAACAATTCATAGAAGTCGTAGTCGCGTGTGATCCATGTCATCTGCCATGAACTAACGGCGAAGATCACAAGTCCCACCGCGATCATGATCCGCATGTCGATTTTCGTCATCATCCGGCCCACGAGCGGCGCGGTCAGGAACATTGCCGCGCCAGAAACGAACATCGTCTCGCCGATCATCACCGCGCTGTAGCCGCGCACTTCTGCGAGATAGCGCGGATACATATAGGTGAGGCCGTAAAGTCCGATGCCGACGCAGAACGAGAAGGTACTGCCGAGCGCGAAGTTACGATCCGTGAACGCGCGAATATCGACGATGGGTTCACGCGCCGTCAGCACGCGATAGAAAAATGCAATCGCCGAAACCGCGCAAACGATTCCGAATACGAACACGGAAGTGTCTTGAAACCATTCGTACTGCGGGCCTTCCTCGAGCACATACTCCAGCGAGCCTAGAAAGCCCGCCATCGCGATCAATCCCCACCAATCGAAATGCTCAAGCAGTTGGAAATTCGGCTCATCGAAATCGATCAGCGCCAGCACACCGACGGTGATGAGCACGCCGGGCACCACGTTGATGAAGAACAGCCAGTGCCACGACATCAGGTCGGTGATGTAACCGCCAACCGTCGGACCGATCGTCGGCGCCAGCGTCGCGACAAGACCGATGATCGGCGTCACCAGCGGCAATTTGCTGCGCGGGAAGATCGTGTATGCCGACGCGAACACCGTCGGAATCATGCCCGCGCCAAGAAAGCCTTGGATCGCGCGCCACAAAATCATCTGCTCGATGGTCGACGTCAGCCCACACATGAAACTTGCGGCGGTAAATCCGCCTGCGGAAATCGCGAACAGCAACCGCGTGCCGAGTGCGCGCGACAGTAATCCCGACAGCGGAATCGCGATCACTTCGGCGATCAGATAGGCGGTCTGCACCCACGAGACTTCCTGCGTGCTTGCCGAAAGCCCCGCCTGAATGTCCGACAGCGATGCGGAAACGATCTGAATATCCAGAATGGACATGAACATTCCGCACACCATGATGAAAAAGGCGAACAGACGCTTTGGATCGACGCGTTCGGACGCCGGGTTCAGCGGCGGCGCGCCGTCCATGGTTGTTGCATCGGAAGCCATGAGCAGACTCTCACGCCTGGATGATTAACGGGCTTCGACCGGATCGACGCCTTCGGGATCGCCCTTGGTGTTGACACTGACAACGACCGACATGCCCGCGCGCAGAAGATTTTCGCGCGCAACCGACATCGGCACACGGATGCGAACCGGCAATCGTTGCACGATCTTGGTGAAGTTGCCGGTTGCATTGTCGGGCGGAAGCAGCGTGAACACCGAACCGGCCGCCGGCGCGAGACTATCGACGGTGCCGGTAATCGTGCGGCCGCTGATCGCATCGACGGTGATCGACACACGTTGACCGGGCTTCAAGCGCGCGACCTGCGTTTCCTTGAAGTTGGCATCGATGAACACTTCGTCGATCGGCACGACATTACCGAGGCGCTGACCGGCCTGCACGTAGTCGCCGACGTTGACGAGGCGGTTGGAGAAAATGCCATCGACCGGCGCGCGCACGGTGGTGAACGACAGATCGCGAACGGCTTTCGCCAGCGCCGCGCGCAGTTCCTGCAACGCGCCTTCGGCTTCCGCCTTCTGTGCATTGACGACATCGAGTTGGGCGACGGCAGCATCATATGCCGCCTGCGCGCCCTGCACCGACGCGACCGCCTGATCGCGACCGGCGAGAGACTGATCGTAAGTCGCCTTGGAGGCAAAACCCTTGCTGCTCAATTCCTGCTGACGCGCGAAATCGAGTTCGGTTCTTTTCGTCGCAGCCTGTGCGGATGCGATCTGCGATTTCGCCTGTTCGACCGCGCTCTCCTGCGCGACAGCCTGACGGCCGATGCGCGCTATGGTCGCTTCCTGCGTCGCGACTTTCGCCTGCGCGCTGTCCAACGCCAGCTTGTAGTCGCCGTCGTCAATTTGGAGAATAATGTTGCCCGCGCCGACACGCTTATTGTCGCCGACCAGAATCTTCGCGATGTTTCCCGGCACCTTCGCGCCGAGCAGCGAATTGTTCGCGCGCACGTAAGCATCGTCGGTCGTGACGATGTAGCGGCCGACAAACAGATAATGCAGACCGAAATAGATCAGCGCGAGTGCGGCGACCGCGCCGATGCCGACGATCGCCTTGCCGCGCGGATTGCCTTTCAGCTTCGCGCCTGCTGCGGCGGCTGCCGCCTTGGCCTTATCGACACCGGGAAGATCGACCGTCTTGCGCCCGGCCGGGGCCTTTTCGGAGGGCTGGCGCGGCGATTCCTTTTCAGCGGACGGAGCCACGGGCCGCAACTCGGCCAATTCGTCCGATTCCGGATGGATGACGCGCGCGGTCTGGTCTCGGGCAGGTGCGGCCATTCCGGCCTCCTCAAAAGTTCAACGCATAAAAAACCGCCCCGCGTCGCATGAGCCGGCGGGACATCTTGTCACTGTCAAAATAACTTGACCGAACGGTTCGGTCAATGGTATTCAGGACACAGATTGTAAATAAATCCGGCGGCCCCCACGGCCCCTTACCGCCGGGATCACATCTGGAGCCAGGCTGAACGAATGGTTGTCGAAGCCCTCATAACGCCGTCAATTTTACAGGACGATGACAGTTCCAAACGCCGCCAGATCATGGACGGCGCGCATCGCGTATTCATGGAACAGGGCTTCGACGGCGCCAGCATGAACGAGATCGCGCGCGCGGCCGGCGTCTCAAAGGGCACGCTTTACGTCTATTTCCCCGACAAGAGCCGTCTGTTCGAGGCCATTGTCGAACATGACGTGCTCGAACTGGGCAAACTCGCCTTCAATTTCGACCCGACGGCACCCGCCGAGGAGACGCTTAGGGATTTCGGGCGCGCTTATGTCGAACTGCTGTGCCGGCCGGGCGGCGATTCCAGCGTGCGCACCGTCATGGGCATCGCCGAGCGGATGCCGGAACTCGGCAAGCGCTTTTACCAGAACGTGATCGAGCACACGTTCAACCGCTTTGCCGAATATCTTCAGGCGCGCGTGAAAGCGGGAGAACTCGCGATCGACGATTGCTCCCTCGCCTCGCCGCAGTTCCTGATGATGTGCCAGGCAACGATCTTTCAGCCTTATATTTTTCAAGCCAAGCCAGCGCCATCTAAGGCGTATATCGAGCGCGTCGTCGAAAGCGCCACGAAGATTTTCCTGAACACGTATCGAGCAAAAAAATAGCGCCGATCAATTCGCCAGAGTGTTACCGTTTTGAATTGAACAACTCGGCGAGACGACGCTGATCGACAGGATTTCGCGCACGACGCCATCGGTTCCCTGCCGCTTGAGCTTGCCGCCCTCTTTTCCATGCGTCACCGCGAGCGTGCAGCTCGAAAAACTGGGATCGAAACTTGCGACCGCTCGCATCACGCCCGCACCCCCACCACCGGCATAGCCTCGATTGGCAACCAGCGAGCTTCCCTCGAAACGCAATCCGCGAGCTTCACCCATCTTTGTTTTCGCTGCGTTTATATCTATGTCGCCGGCTTGCGTGCTTTTGCCCGCCGACCGGGACGAGTGCTCGAACAATCGGCCCAGCGAACTGACATAGACAACGTATCGAATGTTGCTGGTGGACGGGTGCTCCTTGCCGTCGGGGTCACGCACCATTGCTTGGGCGGTCCAAGTGAGAGTGATGGTTTTGTTCTGAAGTTGCTGCGGAGCGGCGACAGCATCAACGGCGCTTAACCCAACGGTCGCGAAGAAAATGAAAACTGCAAATATTAAACGGCCCAACAGCATGTGAAATTCCCCGTCAATATGTGACGGGGAAGACTGGACCAGACAATTCGCGAAAAGAAAAGTACCGTGACGACAACGTGATCGCTGGTTAGTCGCGGTCCTTGATATTGGACTCGTCTTCGATCCAGTCGTCGTCGTCCTGCTTGCTGAACACGGCTTTACGCGGCTTGCGCTTGCCCGCCAGCGAGATCGAACCGGTGATGCCGTTGTCGCGCATCGCGTAACCGCGCGGCGAGACGCGCGCCGCGACCTGCTCGCCCGACACGGCCGCAGGCTGACAAATGACGCGGCCACTAGACCGGCGCATCAGATCGACGTGAATGTGATCGTAGTGATAGACGTTCGATCCAGGCGCGAGCACCGTGTTGAACTGCTGGCACGCGGCGCCCTGCACGTCGCGCAGAAAGCCCTGCTCTTCCGCCAGTCCCTTCCAGCCGTCCTTCACCGAAATGCGGCGGCCGTCGGCCAGCGTGAACGCTGCGATGTCGAGCGCATTGCCGAAGGCATGTTCTGAAATATGCGCGTTCGGATTGCCGTTCATGCCCCTGCACGAATAGGCCGAGATCTGCTTGATCTCCGCGACCGGCGAGCCGAACCAGCGTTGGGCTGCGGGCTGCACCGACTCCGTGATCCAGCGGTCGAGCGCGGATACGATCGGGCACGCAAGGGTCGCGGTCGGCTTGATGACGACAGGACCGACATTGTTGACGGGCGAACCGCGCGAAGGGCCGAGACGCGGCGGTGTGTAAGGCTGCGAATAATTCTGCGGCGGATTGTACGGCGCGCGCGTTTGCGGCGGACGACTCATCGGCGGCGACGAAAGCCGCTCGGACGAGGCTTCCACGTCTTCGTCGTCCGGAGGCGGCGCAATGCCGGGCGCGCTCAGCGACATCGGGCTGCCGGGCGTGGCGCTTGAAGAGTAAGACTGCGACGACGGCGCGTATTGCGATTGCGGCTGAGGCGCGGGTTGCGGCCCGACACTCCAGCGCATCTGGCCCGCAATGTTTCCGGGCGGGCGCGGATCGTCGGCAAAACCGAGAACGCTGCTACCCTCGCCGAGGGCTGCGACTTTCAGCGGAAACTCCGCGCCGCACATGCCGGGACCGGAGATCGGATCGATGCGAACGAGTTCGGCGGTTTCCTTGACCGCGCCGGATTTCAGACACGCCTTCTCGGCCTCGGCACGCCACGGTTCGCGCTCCGCGGTCATGAAACCGCGGCCGCATCCGGCCAGTGCGACGAGGACAAGGGAGCCGACAAGAACGAAGCCAACCTTGCGCGCCATTCGCGCACGTTCCGCGAATAACTTTAAAGACTCTTCAACGCATTGTTATTCAAGGATTTTTAACCACGTTGGCCGCAACCCGACAGCAAAGCTGACTGTTTCGGTGCGGAACGCACTGCTACCTTGCGCGTTATAGCGTCCGGCAACGTGGAAACTGGGGAGGCGTCCCATGACTTTCGCGAACAGTCTGAGCGTTATGACGGCCTATGTGTCGATCGTATTTGTCGGTGCCATCGTCCTCGGCTTCTTCTAGGACAGGGCGGCGACACAAAATCTTAGTCGAATGTGGCGGGCGGCGAATTGCCGACCCGCCATTTTCATGCTGTTTGCCCTGAACACTTGGGCCGTTCACGAGCGGTTCACCCGTGACTCAATTCAATTGCCTGCCCGAGAATTTTTCTGAATGGAAATGACTGTGAAGCGCCGCTGGTTTTTGATTTCGCTCGTCATGGCAACCGGCCTTGCTTTCGCGCCGTATTCCTTTGCACAAACAGCAACGCAACCTGCCACACCCGCGCAGACCGATCAGACCGCCGCCGACGAACCCATCGGCAATGTCGCAACCGTGCAGGGCACCGCGACCGTCACGCGCAACAACGCGATCAACGCGCTGAAGGTTCAGGACGACATCTACAAGAACGACATTCTCGTCACGGCGGCAAATTCCTCGCTCGGCGTCACCTTCAACGACGAGACGACTTTCAATCTCACCGCCAATTCGCGCATCGTCGTGGATAATTACGTCTACGATGAAGGTGCCAAGAACAACGCCGCTCTTTTCAATGTGACGCGCGGCACTGTTGCCTTCGTCGCCGCCGCTGTCGCCAAAACCGGCGACATGAAAATTTCCACCCCGACCGCAACGCTTGGCATTCGCGGCACGACTGGCCTCGTCGAAGTCCCGCAAGGTGCCGCGCCGGGCGATGCGAACGCGAACAATGTCGGAATTAAACTTTATCCCGATGCCGATGGCCGCGTCGGACATATCGACGTCACCGGCCGGGACGGCGCTCGGCTCGG
The DNA here is from genome assembly GCA_017305515.1 of Hyphomicrobiales bacterium. Lineage (GTDB taxonomy): Bacteria > Pseudomonadota > Alphaproteobacteria > Rhizobiales > Xanthobacteraceae > Afipia. Next base: position 14,217 of record JAFKKP010000318.1, on the reverse strand, counting down.
CTCGCTTACGCAAGGTGCGACGGGATTCTTCGTGCGTCCCGGTGCCGGCGGACGTTTCACCGCGACACCGATCCAAATCTCGCCGCAGCAGATGGCGCGCGACCAGGGCATCGTGCGGCAGGTTCATTCATTCCAGACCGCCGGACGCCAGATCGTGCAGCAGCAGCGCACGCTTCGTCAGCAGCGCAATCCGCAACTGCGTCAACAGCAGCAGCGTCAGCCGGGACAACAACAGCGGCAGCCCGGCCAGAAGCAGAACGATTTGCAGAAGCAGGGTCAGCAGAAACAGCAGCCGGGCGCGCGGCCGAACGATCCGCAGAAGGGTCAGCTCGGTCAACAGACGCAGCGGCCTGGATTGCCGAACCAGCCCGGCATGCAGCAGCGACCGGGCGGTCCGCAGAATCAGAGATTCCAGAATCCGCAGCAGCGCGGACCGCTCGGACTGCCCAAGCAGCAGAAGAAGCCGCCGCCGTCGGGAGAGAAACCGGGCAAGCACCGCTTCTAGCGGCGCACTGGCGCGGCGATGACAGCGGCTGTAGCATCGTCGGCATTATGTATGCGGTGCCGGTATGCGCATAAGCTCAATTCTGCTTGGCCTCGCGGTCGTCGTCATCTCGTTCTTCGTCAGCCTCGCCGCGATGAACTGGCTGTGGCCGCAGAGCGTGACCAAGCCCGTGCTCGCGAAACTGCCGCCGCTGCCGCCAGTGTCGCGCAATTCGGAAATCATGACGCCGATTGCCGTATCGCTGACCGCGCTGCGCGATGCGCTGGATCGCGCGGCTCCCCGCAATCTCAACGGCAAGGCGGATAATCCCGTCGGGCAAATCTTGCAGAATGCCGACATCAACTGGACGGTGTCGCGCGGGCCGATTGCGACGCTCGGTTCGCAGAATGTGCTCGCGCTCTCTACGCCGCTCGACGGCAAGCTGACTGTGCTCGGCTCATTGTCGACCGCAGGCGGCTCCGCACTCGGCAACGCGCTCACCAATGTTCTGGGCGCGAATGCCGCCAAGCAGGTCGGGAATATCTCAATCAAGAATCTCAACGCCAACGCGGCGATCAGCGGCAATGTCGCGATGACGGCACGGCCCGAAATTCTCCCCAATTGGCGCATCGATCCGAAACTTGCAGCGCAAGTGACGCTCAACGACAGCAGTCTTACGGTCGCAGGCGCGAAGATGGCAGTCCCGGCGCAAGTGAAACCGCTGATCGACAAGACGGTGAACGAGCAGATCGCGCTGCTTCAACAGCGCCTGCGCAACGACAAATCATTGGAGACCAACGCGCGGCGCGAATGGGCCAAGATGTGCCGCTCATTTTCGATTCCCGCCGCCGCACCCGGCATGCCGTCATTGTGGCTCGAGATGCGGCCGGTGAAAGCTGTCGCGGCGCAGCCGCACATCGACGCCAGCAACGCAACCCTCGTGCTCGGTTTGCAGGCGGAGACGCGCGTGGTTCCGAACGAAACCAAACCGGACTGTCCGTTTCCGAACGCGCTCGAACTTATTCCGCCGGTCGATGGCGGGCGCGTCAACATCGGAATCCCGATCGATCTTCCGTTCACCGAAGTCAGCAAGATCGTCGAAGCGCAATTGAAAGGCCGCACGTTTCCCGAAGACGGCAGCGGATCGGTGGGTGTTACGGTGAAGGGCGCAGCGGTGAGTGCATCGGGAGATCGCCTGCTGATCTCGCTTCTCGTGAATGCAAAAGAAAAAGAAAGCTGGCTCGGTGTCGGCGGCGATGCAACGATTCACATCTGGGGACGCCCCACGCTCGATCAGCGCCAGCAAATTCTCAAACTCACCGATCTCGAGCTTGCCGTGGAATCGGATGCAGCGTTCGGATTACTCGGCGCGGCCGCGAAGCCCGCAATTCCCTACCTTCAGCGCGCGCTCGAACAGCGGGCAACCGTCGATCTGAAAACATTCGCCACCAACGCGCAGCAGAAGATCGCCAGCATCGTTTCGGATTTTCGTAAAAACGACCAAGGCATCCGTGTCGAAGCCTCGGTCTCCGCCGTGCGACTCGGCGGCATCGCCTTCGATTCCGATACGCTTCGCGTCATTGCAGAGGCCGAGGGATCGATGAGCGTCTCGGTGACGTCGATTCCGAATTTGCAGTAACGCAACTTGCACGAATCAATCGAACGATTCACGCGATAATACAGCCGATACATTTCGTGACCGCCGGCAGAGCAGCTATTCGCTGACGGGACACCACGGCCACATTCTCTGCACATTTGAACTTACAACGGCCCGCACATGCTGCCGGCCTTTGAGCCCGGCTGATTCGCCTCGCGCCGACATCGATGTCCGCCGAGATTCCATTCCTCCCGACCAAGGCACATCCAAATGAAGGCTCCACTGCTCGCCGCAGCCGCGGCGTTATTGCTGATCGATTCTGCATCCGCGCAGCAGAACGAATACTCCGCGATGGTCGCAAGCCACGCCGCCGCCAACGGCGTTCCCGTCGAACTCGTTCATCGCGTCATCATGCGCGAGAGCCGTTATCAGCCGCGCGCCGTCAGCAAGGGCAATTACGGCATGATGCAGATCCGTCTCGGCACCGCGCGCGGTCTTGGCTACACCGGCACCGCAGAAGGTCTGCTCGATCCGAACACCAACCTCACTTACGCTGTGAAGTATCTCGCCGGCGCCTACAAGGCAGCGAACGGCAATCAGGATCAGGCGGTTCGCTATTATGCGGCCGGCTATTATTACGCCGCAAAGCGTCAGGGCCAGCTCCCGACGCAGCAGGCATCGGCGGCACCGCAGCCGAACCTGTTCGACGCGTTCGCGATGGAGCAGCCGGTTCGACATATCCGGCATCGCCATCACCGTCGTCATCGCTAAGCGATCCGACGCAACGACCTCAAAGCCGGCTCACATTGAGCCGGCTTTATTTTTTCTGGAACGAGAATCCGGGAAAGGCCGACTTGCGGATGTGAACCACCGCGACATCGTCGGAATAGACCTGCTGCCATTCCGGCATGCGATCCAGCAATTTCGACCCGGCGGTCTGACGGCGCAGGATCGTCGCGTCGATCTTGTATTGATCGAGCAATTCAAAAAAGCGCATCGGCTTCGCCAGCGCGCTCGCAGCGTTGTGCTCGACCATGAAATCTTCGCCGTACAGTTCGGTGCGGCCGTCGATATAAGTCGGCACGCCGCGCCAGATCAGATAGCCGCCGAGATCGTAATCGTTGAACACGCGCTTTGGATTATAGGATTTCAATATCGTCACAGCCGTCGATGGCGAAATCCAGTTGTTCGGCGCGTAGGTGCTGAGAACCGGAATCGTCACAGTCAGGATTGCCGCAACAATCGCGGGCATGACGAACGCGCGCGGCGGAAGCGGCGCCGCAATCGCGACATTTGCGAATTTCGGAAAGTTCGCCGCGAGAGGCGCGGCCAGCACCATCGGCACGACCAGCGCGAACACATCGGCGTTGCGGACATGCGCCAGCGCCATATGCAGCAGCCCAAGCAGAATGAGAATGCGAACCGGTGGAAACGTCACGCCGGTAAATAACGCGAGCGCGAGCCCGCCCAGAATACAAGCCTCGAACAATCCGAAGCTGGAGAAATTCGCGGGCGCCCATTCGCGGATGATCGACAACGCTTCGCCGAGGTTGAGAATGTTCTGCGCGGCCAGCAGCGAATTCCAGCCGTAAGGCGTGAGGCAGCTCGCAACCAGCGCGACAATGCCGAACGCAATCCAGCGCAGCAGCAACTCCCTGCGCCAAGGCGTGCCTGCATTGACCAGCGCATCGAGCGCGAACGGTGCGACCAGCATCAGCCCGAACACGAAACTGCCGTGAAGGTTCGCCCACAACGCGACCAGCGCAACCAGCCAGAATGACGGCGCGTCGCGACGCTCGGATGCGTCGAGCAACGCGCCGACCCACGCGACCATGACGGGCAGCGCCAGCGCATGCGGCCGCGCCAGCAGATGCGGCAGGGCAATCGCGAATGAAATCGACAGCAGAACGAGCGTTGCAATCGCACCGACACGTCGTTCCAAAAATCGAGCGAGCAACGCATACGTCAAAGCAATCGGCAACGCGGTAAGCACGACGACGCCAGCCCATCCGCCGAGCGCGTAAGCCTGCCCGTACAGAACCTGCGCCAGCCATTGCGTTGAGATCCACGGCTCGCCGGCGAAAGTGAACGAGAACGTATCGACCGTTGGGACGGCGCGGTGCGCAGCGATCCACTGCCCGATCGTGATCTGCCAATACGAATCCGGATCGGCGAGCAGGCGATTTCCGGCGACCAGCAGCAATGCATAGACGCCGAGGCCGACATAGAGCGGCAGCATGCCTCGCAGCGAGCGGTCGCGGATGGCGCTATCTGTTGCGGCTATCGGCATATAACGAGCGCCCCGGCGAAGCTGTATGAGGTGGAGTTCCGGCCAATGTCCCCCGAATTCGTTGCGCAAACATTGACACCGGCCCCCTCGCGCCTAACATAAAGACTGTTCCGAGGGGTGCTCCGTCGTGGAGCTGAGATACCGCAATCGCGCGGTGACCCTTTGAACCTGATCCGGGTCATGCCGGCGAAGGGACAGGGATGTTACAGAGTTCACAGACCCCGCAGGGGGAGTCTTCAATTCATGTCATCGGTGCGGGCATTGCCGGCACATGGCAGGCGCTGGCTTTCGCGCGCGCAGGCTATGGCGTGACGCTGCACGAGCGCGGCGATGCGTCGATGGTTCAGGCGACGAGCCACTGGGCGGGCGGAATGCTCGCGCCGTGGTGCGAGCGCGAGTCGACCGAACCCGTGGTGACGCGGCTCGGCATTCGTTCGCTCGATCTGTGGCGCGACGTTCTGCCGGAGACGGCCTTCAACGGATCGCTTGTCGTGGCGCATCCGCGCGACCGCGCCGATTTCGACCGCTTCGCCAAATTGACAACTGACTACGAACGCGTTGACGGCGACGGCGTTACGAAGCTGGAGCCGTCGCTGGATGGCCGCTTCAAGGATGCGCTGTTCTTTGCCGCCGAAGGCCATGTCGAGCCGCGCACGGTGCTGCCGAAGCTGCATGAGAAATTGGCTGGCGCTGGCGCGCGCATCGAATTCAGGAGCGACGTTGCGCCGGATGGAATCAAATCCGGCATCGTCATCGACTGTCGAGGACTGTTCGCGCGCGACAAGTTCCCCGATCTGCGCGGCGTCAAGGGCGAAATGATCGTCGTCGAGACGGATGACGTCGAACTGTCGCGCCCTGTCCGCGTGGTGCATCCGCGCTGGCCGCTTTACGTCATTCCGCGCGGCAATGGCCGCTTCATGCTTGGCGCGACGTCCATCGAATCCGAGGACACTCGCGTCAGCGTCCGTTCCGCGCTTGAACTGCTCACCGCCGCCTATGCGGTGCATCCGGCCTTCGCAGAAGCGCGCATCGTCGAGATCGGCGCAGGGTTGCGCCCTGCGCTTCCGGACAATCTGCCGCGCATCGCGATCGACAAGAACCATATCGCGGTGAACGGTTTGTACCGTCACGGCTTCCTGCTCGCACCCGCGCTTGCGGAACTGACGCTGAATTACGTGCAGCGCGGCCTCATCGACAACGAGGTGATGCAATGCGCCTGATCGTCAACGGCGAGAGCATCGAGGCGAAAGCGACGCGTGTCGACGCGCTGCTCACCGAGCTTGAATATGAAGGCACGCATCTTGCAGTCGCGGTGAACTACGATGTCGTGCCGCGCGCAAAATGGGCAGACACGCCGCTCAACGACAATGACGCGGTGGAAATCCTCACGCCGAGGCAGGGAGGATGAGGATGACAAATTCCCGTCTCCAAGAGTCTTCCACCGTTCGTCCCCGCGCAAGCGGGGACCCAGACCGGATTCCCGCTTGCGCGGGAATGAGCGGAGATCGCAAATGACCAAGACCGTCAACTTCTACGGCAAGGAATTTTCCTCGCGGCTTCTGATCGGCAGCGCGCTCTATCCGTCGCCGAAGATCATGCAGGATTCGATCCGCGCCGCAGGCAGCGAAATCGTCACAATGTCCGTGCGCCGCGAAACCGCAGGCGGCAAGACCGGCGACCAGTTCTGGTCGCTGATCCGCGAACTGAAAGTCACTGTGCTGCCGAACACCGCCGGATGCAAATCCGTGCGCGAAGCGGTGACGACGGCGAAACTCGCGCGCGAACTGTTCAACACGCCGTGGATCAAGCTCGAAGTCATCGCCGACGACGAGACGCTGCAACCCGATGTCGTCGGACTTGTCGAAGCCGCAAACATCCTCATCAAAGACGGCTTCGAGGTGTTTCCCTATTGCACCGAGGATTTCAGCGTCGCGATGAAGCTCGTCGATGCAGGTTGTAAGGTCGTGATGCCGTGGGCATCGCCCATCGGCAGCGCGCGCGGCATCGTCAATCGCGATGCGCTGAAACTGCTGCGCCAGCGCCTGCCTGACATTGCGCTCGTGGTCGATGCCGGCATCGGCGCGCCGTCACATGCATCTGAGGCGATGGAATTGGGATACGACGCCGTGTTGCTTAACACCGCGATTGCAAAAGCCGAAAATCCGCCTCGCATGGCCGGCGCGTTCAAACTCGCAATCGAAGCGGGCCGCGCCGGATTCGAATCCGGCCTGATGGGCGCGCGCGACTTTGCTTCACCGTCAACTCCAGTCGTAGGGACGCCGTTCTGGCATGCCGTATCCTGATCGCTTCTATCCCGTGGTCGACAGCGTCGCGTGGCTTTCGCGGCTGACGAAGCTCGGCGTCGGCACGATTCAATTGCGCGCTAAGAATCTCGATGACGCCGCAGCGAACGTGCTGGTGCGCGACGCGCTGAAGATCACTTACGGCACGCCGACAAAACTCGTTGTCAATGATTACTGGAAGGCCGCCATCGATTGCGGCGCACAGCATCTGCATCTCGGCCAGGAAGACCTCGCAACCGCCGATGTCGCAGCGATCCGCAAGGCGGGCCTCACGCTCGGCATCTCGACGCATGACGAGGACGAACTCGACAACGCGCTGATGCACAAGCCCGATTACATCGCGCTCGGACCCATTTTCGAGACGACGCTGAAGAAGATGCGTTTCGCCCCGCAAGGCATCGAGCGCATCACGGCGTGGAAGCTCGCCATCGGCGATATTCCGCTCGTCGCCATCGGCGGCATCAAGCTCGAACACGCGGCGGAGATTTTCGCAGCGGGTGCAAATTCCATCGCCGTCGTCAGCGACGTCACCATGAACGCCGATCCGGATGCGCGGGTGCGCGCGTGGCTGGGTCAATATTCGCAAGCTGCTTAGGAAACAGACATGCCAATTTCGATTTTTCTCGCCAAGCTGATCGGCCCGACCATGATCGTGATCGGACTTGCCGTCATTCTCCACCAGGAAGACTTCCGCAAACTGTCGCAGGAATTCATCTCGAGCCGCGCGCTGCTGTTTCTGTCGGGCCTCATCATCTTGCCCGCCGGTATCGCGATTCTCATCGTCCATAATGTGTGGCGGCTCGACTGGCGCGTGCTCATCACCATCATGGGCTGGCTGCTGACCGTCGGCGGCGCTGTCCGCCTGCTCGCGCCGCGTTTCGTCGCCGAGCGCGGCAACACGATGCTGAAACATCCGCAGATGCCGCTGATCGCCGGAATCGTCTGGGCGACCATCGGATTCGTTCTTTTCTTTTACGGCTATCGCTGAACAACACCCCGCACGGGAGGACACCATGAACAAGCAGATCAACACAGCGGACATCAAGCCAGCGGTCACGACAGGCGGCCTCGCGTCGTCGCGGAAGATTTATGTGACGCCAGATGAGGCAAACGACCTTCGCGTGCCGCTGCGCGAGATCATTCTCTCGAAAGGCGCGAACGAGCCCAATCTTCCTGTGTATGATACCTCGGGGCCGTACACCGATCCGAACGTCATCATCGATGTCAATGCGGGTCTGGCACGCGAGCGCATCAAGTGGGTGAAGGAGCGCGGCGGCGTCGAGGAATATGAAGGCCGCGAGATCAAAGCGGAAGATAACGGCAATGTTGCCGCGTCTCACGCGGCTGCCGCGTTCAAGGCGCATCACAAGCCGCTGCGCGGTGTCGGCGATGCGCCGATCACGCAGCTTGAATTTGCGCGCAAGGGCATCATCACCAAGGAAATGATCTACGTCGCCGCGCGCGAAAATCTCGGGCGCAAGCAGCAACTGGAACGCGCGGAAGCGGCGCTCGCGGATGGCGAATCCTTCGGCGCGGAAGTGCCCGCGTTCATCACGCCGGAATTCGTGCGCAGCGAGATCGCGCGCGGCCGCGCGATCATTCCGTGCAACATCAACCACGCCGAATTGGAGCCGATGATTATCGGCCGCAACTTCCTGACCAAGATCAATGCCAACATCGGCAACAGCGCGGTGACATCATCCGTCGAGGAAGAAGTGGACAAGATGGTATGGGCGATCCGCTGGGGCGCGGACACCGTGATGGACCTCTCGACCGGCCGCAACATTCACACCACGCGCGAATGGATTTTGCGCAACGCGCCGATTCCGATCGGCACGGTGCCGATCTATCAGGCGCTGGAAAAATGCGACGGCGATCCCACGAAGCTGACATGGGAATTATATCGCGACACTCTGGTCGAGCAGTGCGAACAGGGCGTGGATTACTTCACGATCCATGCCGGCGTGCGCCTGCCCTACATTCACCTCACGGCCAATCGCGTCACCGGTATCGTCTCGCGCGGTGGCTCGATCATGGCGAAGTGGTGCCTCGCGCATCACAAGGAGAGTTTCCTCTACACGCACTTCGATGAGATTTGCGATCTCATGCGCAAATATGACGTGTCGTTCTCTCTCGGCGATGGTCTGCGTCCGGGTTCGATTGCCGACGCCAACGACCGCGCGCAATTCGCCGAACTCGAAACGCTCGGCGAACTGACGAAGATCGCGTGGGACAAAGGCTGCCAGGTGATGATCGAAGGCCCCGGCCATGTGCCGATGCACAAGATCAAGATCAACATGGACAAGCAGCTCAAGGAATGCGGCGAAGCGCCGTTCTATACGCTTGGGCCGCTGACGACCGACATCGCGCCGGGCTACGATCACATCACGTCCGGCATCGGTGCGGCGATGATCGGATGGTTCGGCTGCGCGATGCTGTGTTATGTCACGCCGAAGGAACATCTCGGCCTTCCGAACCGCGACGACGTGAAAGTCGGCGTCATCACCTACAAGATTTCGGCGCACGCGTCCGATCTCGCCAAGGGTCATCCCGCAGCACAACTGCGCGACGACGCGCTGTCACGCGCGCGTTTCGATTTCCGCTGGGAAGATCAGTTCAACCTCGGACTCGATCCCGACACCGCGCGCAGCTTCCACGACGAGACGCTTCCGAAGGAGGCGCACAAGGTGGCGCATTTCTGCTCGATGTGCGGGCCGAAATTCTGCTCGATGAAGATCACGCAGGACGTTCGCGATTATGCAGCGTCGCTCGGCGACAACGAGAAGGCCGCGCTCGGCCTTTCCGCAGGCATGTCGATGAGCGGCGTGATCGAAGACGGCATGGCGCAGATGTCCAAGAAATTTAAGGACATGGGCGCGAACGTCTATCTCGACGCGGAGAAGGTGAAGGAGAGTAATAAGGTGTTGTAATTTGTAAACTTGCAAATTTTTTCGGGGAGGATTTTATCATGCACAGATGGATCGTCGCGGCTGCCGCCGCGACCGCAACAATTTTCCTGACCGCCGACCTTGCGATGAGCGACCAGACCTACGGCGTGGCCGTGATCCGCGACCTCAAAACCGGATATTTCCAGCGCACATACAAGGGCAAGAATTTTTCGGATACCGGCGTTGTCGATGTCTACGCCAACAGATCGGACGAGAATTTCGGGCAACCCTACATTCAAATGAAGAAGGGCGATGACGCGGGCTATTGCGGCCTCACGCAATCGACCTATGAACGCTATCGAAGCAATTTTCCGATCGGCACGCCGATCCGGCTCACCGGCGTCATGGACCAGTGGTATCTGAAAGACCATTCGCTGCTGCTGAAGGATGAGTGCGAAGTCAACAAGCCTGCGGTTGCGCCTTCGTTCGGCATGAAGGTCGTCGCGGACATGAAGAGCGCCTATTTCGAGCGCACATATCTGGGCAAGGTTTTTTCCGACACGGGCACGGTCCAGAACTATCTGCAGAGATTCATAACCTGGGTCTGGTACGTGGAGATCGCGATAGGACAGGAGCGCGTGTTCTGCCAGTTGAGCGACGCGAACCGCGCTCAATTGGCGCACGATTTTCCCGTCGGCAATCGCGTTCGGATAACGGGAAAGATGGCGGAATGGGATCTGAACGACGACACCCTTCGCCTCGATGACAATTGTCAGCTTGCAAACAACTGACGCCTGACGATGAGCAGCAAAACGTTGTGAGGCGCGTATCGCTTCAATGTCGTTTTGATCGCTTGCGGTGCGGGCTCCGCCAAATTTGCTTCAATGAAGTTATTTCCAGTGGAGAGATTGTAAATGCGAACGACATTTCGGATTCCTTTTGTTCTCGTCGCGGCACTCATCGTAACGAGCGCGGTGACGAGTGCTGCGCAAGATTCATCGCTCTCAGGCAATACATTGATCTGCACGAACGCAAGCAATCCGCGCTTTCCATCGGTGCGCACGCTTTACTTTTCCGGTCAACGAATTTTCCAGTACGACGCGACGGGGAAAAAGTCGTCGAGTGCCGGGATTATCTACGACATTGGCAGCCAGCGCAGCGGACACGGTTCGGGCGATCTCACCTATGAATCCTCCGCGAGCGTCAGCGGCAGCCAAATCAGCCTGACAGCGACGGTCACGCAGACTTGCGGAATCTGCGACGGCCGCAAGATGATGGTCGAGGATAGATTTACAGTTTCGCTGCAAGGCGCAGGTGGCAACGCAACACGCAACTATCGTCAATGGTTTCCGGACGGCACCCAGGCTGCCGTGCCTGGCGGCTCGGACAGTTACTCTTGCCGGTTGGCCAAAGGTCGAACGGGTGTAGGCAGGTGAAGCAATATACCTGCTAAGTGGAGTCCGTATTAAAAAGCGGCCGCCCGAAATCTAAATCAAACCTCTCTTAGTTCATGCGGAGCACGCCATGCCCCTCACCCACATCGCACCTCCACCCGGCATCAAGGCGCCGCCGCTGTCGTTCGCGACGGTGGCCGGAGACTTCGTGTTCGTCTCCGGCATTCCGGGCTTCGACGCGAAGGGCGAATTGCCGGATTCGTTCGAGGCGCAGTTCGCCAATGTCATCGCGAACCTGTCGCGCACGCTCGATGAAGCCGGCGCGTCGCTTCGGCAACTCGCGAAGGTCAACGTGCTGCTGACGCGCGCATCCGATGTGGCCACCATGAACAAGCTCTATGCAGCCGCGTTCGGTCCCGCGCCCTACCCTGCACGCACGACATGCGTCGTCGCCGCACTCCCCGATCCGAAAATGCTGATCGAGATCGAAGGCGTGGCGTGGCTGAAGGCGTGAGCGCGACGTAGACGGGACGCTCGTTCGTTAACCTTTCCGATTCGATTTGGCATTGCGGCGCGGAATCATTTCGCTCAAATTCGACCGAAGTGATTCGGCGCCCTGATTTGCGCGCCGGACATGTGCGCGTTGCGTTCGTTGAATTTTCAAAAATTCCTCAAGCGAACGGGCAACAACGTGAATCACAATGACTGGAACAAGCACGCCGCCAAATTCGAGTCGACGGTGTGCGACATCGTCACCAAGGAAACCAACAACCAGTTCAATAAACTGGTGCGCGCGGCGCTGAAGAGCCGCAAGGATCCGGTGCTGGTGGATATGGGCTGCGGCGTCGGAAGTTTCGTCAAAAAATATCAGAATAAATTCTCGAAGATTTTCGCGCTCGATTTCGCAACGCGCATCGTGCTGCGCGCCAAGCGCCGCTGTGCGAAGATCGCGCATGCCGAATGGTTCGCGATGGACATGACGCGCGCGGCGAAATTTTTCGGCCCGCGCGCCGATCTCACCGTGAGCCTCAACGTCGTGACGATGGGCAGCGCAAAGAAGCGCGAGGCGGCGTGGAAGAACATCCACGGTGTCACCAAGCCGAAGGGCTATGCGCTGATCGTCGTGCCATCCATCGAGTCGCAGGACGTGGTGGACGAACTCGGCAAGGAGCCGGACGAGCGCACCGAAGGCGGCCTCGTCAAGCGCGACGGGGCGTGGCAGAAATTTTTCAGCGCCGAGGAATTCGCCGCCGCGATGGAAGGCAACGGCTTCAAGGTGAAGAAGCTCGTCAAGGTGCACTATCCGTGGAGCGTCGAAGGCCTGCGCAAGCCGCGTTCGACCACGCGCGAGCCGTGGGACTGGCTGTGTCTGGCTCAGCGGGTGGCGTGACGCCACACTGAAAGCTGTAGATTTTTCCCGCCGCCGTGACATGCTACCGGGCGACAGCCCGGAGGAAACGCGATGACGGCATTCAATGCGGTACGCTTCAAGGTCAAGCCCGGCCGCGATCGGGAATTTCTCGACGCCCACAAAAACGTTGCCCACGACTGGAAAGGGCTGCGCCACGTCAACATGGTCAAGACCGGCGAGCACAACTATTGCATCATCGCCGAGTGGGACAGCATGGACGCGCTCGCCGCCGCGCGGCCGCACATGATCGCGACGCTGAACTCATTCCGCGACACGCTCGACGATCTGGGCAACGGACTCGGCGTCACCGATCCCGTCGCCGGGCCTGTCGTGCTTGAGTTGAAGTAGCGATTGCTTGGCTGGCACAGCGGATTGGGTAACTCAGCGGCTTTGAAAGTCACGGTCCCACACAAAAGTCAGAGATAGCGGCCATATCTTGAAATCGTCGTTTCCATTTCGCCCTCAAGTTCCGGATGCAGCGACGTCACGCGATTGACAATCTCGATATGTATCGAAGCGAGTGCCATTCCGATCGCCTTTGCAAAAGTCTGGTATTCGTCCGGCGGACATTGCTCTTTCAGCAACTCGAGCAATCGCTGTAGTTCTCCAGTGCTTCGCAAGCACGCGCGAATGACATGCCGAGCAACCTGAGCGTCCATCTCTTTCTCCTTATTGGCCCAAGCGGCCGAGGCATGCGTTTAAACATCGGCGGAATGAAAATTCGTTGCGGTTACTTCCTGGAGATTGCGGGCGCAATAGCAATGGCAAACAAAGATCAACGCACTGACTCATTGACGGACTACCTGCAGCAAGTCTCGTAGCCGCAGTGAAAATCTGCCCAAAAATATCGCCGCCAGCAGCGACTCCGTTCGGCGGATTTCCACTCGCATCGGCAAATGTCCATCGTCCGTTAGCGTCACGCGGCTGTTCTTCATTGAAACCTGCTTTGACCGCTTGCAATAGTTCAGCAAACTTCAATCGAACTTGAATGCCGAGCAACTCATGCTTGGCGTTCATGAGATTTCTTTTGATCCTAAATGCGTCTCTCATCCAAACTGCCTCTAAAAGTCACTTAGTCAGATATAGGTTTTAATTCCTATTGTCAATCATTAATTTTGGTTTTTAATGACCTTCATGGCCCCTCGGTTTTAAGTGCTTGTCACAATCCCCAAATCCCGCCTCGATGCATTGACCGGCGGCGTGTTCGCCGTGGCGATGACGCTATCGGTGATCGACCTTCGCCTACCGGAATTGTTTCAGACGCAAAGCGCGCGCAAAGGAAAATAAGATGTCGCGTTACGTGACCCTCGCCATTTTCGTGATCGCCGTTGTCGGCGGCGGCATCTGGATTGGCATCGGCAATCCGCCGGGCGCATGGTACGCAGGCTTGAACAAGCCGCCGTTCAATCCGCCGAACTGGATTTTCGCGCCGGTGTGGACGGTGCTTTACGTTTTCATCGCGGTCGCGGGCTGGCGCACATGGACGCGCGAGCGCACGGGCGCTGCGATGAAAGTCTGGTTCGCGCAGATGGCACTGAACTTCGCGTGGTCGCCTTTGTTCTTCGGCGCGCACAAGATGGTTTTCGCGCTGATCGTCATCACGGCACTTGCGATTGCGATTGCCGTCTTCATGGCGCTGTCGCGGCGCGAGGACAAGCCCTCCGCATGGCTGTTCGCGCCTTATCTTGCGTGGGTTGCGTTTGCGACGCTGCTCAACGCATCGCTGATCGTGCTGAACTGAAAAAGCCGGGCAACGGGCCCGGCCTTTCGCATTCCGTATTCGCGGCGATTACCGCATCGTAATCGCAAGGCCGCTGAGATCGGCGTTCGCCATCAGGCCGGTCTGCTGA